>CANHQR010000073.1 GCA_947462815.1 Pseudobdellovibrionaceae bacterium | reverse complement strand
TTCGATGCGACAAGTTCAGAAAGTGCTCGAACAGCTTCAGGCCCAGCCCCTGCGTCCGCATGGTCACAACGTCGCGGCGAATCTGGGTGTGGTGGCGAATAAGGCGAATTGGTTGACGGCGATCTATGAGCATCAACTGGTTGAAGCATCATGGGCGACTGCTATGTTGAGCGATAAGCTGATTCTCGATCGAGTTTCGAGAAGTTTGATGGGCGAAGGATGGGCGAAGTCGAACGCGCTCCGCACGCTCGGTCTTGTTGAGTTTCTTGTGAAGCACGAAATCGTAGATGCCCAAGGGCGTTGGCGAGAGTTTCGAAGTCTTCAAGAGGTCGGTGAGCACATGGATGAGGCGCTGGCCAAGGAGTTTCCGAATGGGTTTGCCGTCAGGCCTGCGGTGGGTGTTAGCAAAATGGAAACCTCTCAAGGAATTTTCCCGACAAGTGATGATTTCATTCAGGACATTTTGAAGACCTCAACGGATTTGTATCGACCTGATCATTTAAAGAGGCCGCGTAGAAGTTTGGCATTGGATCAAGTCGCAAGCGGGGAAGTGTACGTGCTTCAAGAGCGGCCTCGGCCCGCGAATTGGAATACTGAAAACCACAAGTCTCGGTGGCGCGAAGTTCGCGTCCATACCTATGAGGGACGCGTGGTCGAGGGGGCTGCGGTTCGCCGGTGGACAAGTGCTGATGAACCTGATGTGCGAGAGCTGGCGGCGGCCGAAAAATTTGTACAAGAGTTTTTGAGTCAATTGCCTTCTCGAGTCTTAGCTCGTCAGGCATGGTCCGTTGATGTTTGGGTTCACGTCCATGACGATCGACTATCCCGTGATCTCGCCGAAAGTTCAGCAACGCCATCATCGCAGCCTGAAGTTCGGCTCTTTGAGGTCATCACCAATCGAGGCCGACAAGGGCCCTGGTCGCAGTATTTGGAGCAGCCGCGTGTTCTAGCCGCCTACACTCAGCATTTCGAAGCGCATGCGAGTGTTCGGTTTGATGGCGTGGGGGCTTGGCTGTTTCGCTATAATCTGGGCAACTACTTCGGTTACTGGGGGCATCGAATAGAACGTTCGCCGAGTGGCTTGAGTCGCTGGATCTCCTACTTGCCACCGCTTCCTTGATGACTGAACTCAGTCACGTGGGATCTCAAGTTGAGTCACTCCCGCGATCGATCTCGTATTGAGACAGTCCTCGACTTTAGTCAAGTTCGAGAGCTGGGCGGCCGATCAGACACTATGGCCTTGAAGCGAAGATCATCTCCCTCTCGCAACGTGGACCACGAATCGGGTGGTGAGCCGTTGGTTTCTTCGTCCGTTGAGCAGTCCACGACTTTAAAGGTTTTGAATTCATCAAAGGACAACATGCCGGTGGGCACCGACATCGTCTGGTCTGATTTTTCCACTTCAGCTTCGTCGAATCCCGAAGTGAAGTGGTTGATAGACCTTCGAACTAATTATCCCCGCATCTCATCCTCTGCAGAGAGTAATTTCCTGCGTGTCTTCGGCTGGCACAGCGAGATCCTAAAGACGGGCAGATGGGGTTTTGTCGCCGTCGTGCATCCCGAAGATCGGGATAGAGTTTTGTACGAGCTCACTATGGATCGATCATCTGGATCGCAAGTTGATTTTCGGATTGTTGATTCGGCCGGCGAAGAACGTCAGCTTCGTTTGAGTTGGAAGTGGTTGGAGGATAAATCTTGGGTTGAGTTCCATGCCTGGGATTTGACCGATGGCTGGTTGGTTGAGCGTTGCCGGTTGCGCGAGCTGTACGAGCAAAAGCTGTTGCGTTCCCTTAAATCTCGGCTTCCAGCGAGGGAATTCGCGGGACTTATGAGTGTTTGGCTGGTGCCGGGGGAGTGCATTCAGCAATCTGCTTCGTGGGCCGAAATCGAAATATGGTTGCGAGATGTTTGGGGTCGTCGCTATGAGGCCCAGCGAATCGATTGGAAGTTAAGCGTTGATGGCGATGTTTCGAGTCAACTCGAAGTTGTTGGCCCAAAAGAGGTGATCCTACTCGCTTTCAGTGAACTGATGCGGAATGCATCTGAAGCTATATCGTCAATATCCAAGCGTGATTCTAATTGGATTTCTATGGATGTTCATTTTCTTGATGATAGTCTGATCATTGGTATCGAAGACTCGGGTCCAGGCGTAAGCTTGGTTAACCGCGGAAAGCTTTTCCATCCTTACTTCACTACGAAGGATCAATCCAAACACATGGGCTTAGGGCTCTACATTGTTCGCCAAATTTCGGAAGCCTTGCAGGGCGGAGTGAGGTTTGATCAATTCAGCGCGAAGTCGCGATTTGCTCTTCAGCTTCCGTTACGACGTCGCTGATTTGCGAGAAGGAAATTTCAAACCCACTTCTTGTCGCCCTCGCCGCTCACGGACTTCGGCCAGAAGGCATCGCCTTCTCGAATATTGGACTGTTGACTCCAGGCCGTGGTCGCGACTTTTCAGGCTAGAAGCTTGCTCGTATATTCAAATGTACTTTCAGCCGTGCCTTCTACGGCGGCAATTGAGTTCCTCAGAGCGGAAGCGCAGGTGCAGGCGAGGTAGAGGGTGGCCGGGACGACCCAAAATACGTTTACTTGGCAAGAAGTCCAGGTCGGTAAAGAGTAGCTTTGAAACCCAATTCACGAAGATCAAGGTAGAGAGCAGCGCGTGGTGGACCATGTGAAATTGGTGCCGAGGTTGTCTTGGCCGCCTTGAGTGTTGAGTCTTAAAACGCCGCGCTCTTCGGCTCGACCGCCTCGACCAAAATACTCCAACTGCCCCGTGACCACGGCACAACCAGTGGACGAATCTGTCGAGACTAAAGCCATCGGTGAACCGGTGCGATAAGTGGCTTCTCCAGCGGCGAGTCTCTGTGAGGCGCTCGGGCTGAAAGCTTGTCCACTCCACTTCACTGATAGGTTGGGTTGCACTTCCCAGGCGCCTTGGGCATTTCGTTTCAGTTGACCGCGCGCTTGGACGGCCCAGCGGCTGCCACGACGGAGATCTGCTTGGCGCGGCGTCTGTTCGCTCGTCAGATTGAAGCTGAGCTCTTGCAGGGGACGTCCGATGATGAGAGGGCTTGATGAGTTAAAGATCATTGATCTTTGCCGGCGAAATTTCGAAGACTCGGTTGAGGCTTCGGGGGTTTCGAAGTTCGCCCGGTAGTTCAACGAGAGTGCGTCCTGACTGATTGCGACGACCTCTCGACCGACGACACGTGCCTGAACATCGCCTATTTGCGAGCGACAATTCCAATTCACGCGGAAAATCTCCGTGCCAGTACCTCTTTGTCGTTGTCGGCATGTGGGTTCAGAAGTCAAAGGCGTGAGCAGGGATTCGATGTGCGGGGCTGGCACGGCTTCATCGACAAAACTTGCAGCGACATCGATAAAGTCGGGCGAATCCAAGGCGCCCAACACGCGTTCCATGCGGCCTATTTCGTGGCCGATAATCTGCGCGACGCTGGCTCGAGAGATCGCATCGGGTGTTGAACTGATCTGGTTGAAGTCGTCGACGCCGCCCGCATTATTCTCGGGCTTTTGCGTACAGGCTAGGCCGGCGAGTGTCACGAAAAGGCCAATGGCTGCCGCGAGGCCAAAGGGCCGAGTCCAAGCCTTTTGAGAGCGCTCTTGAGCGGGTGTCTGAGATTCCGAGTTGTTGATCGAGGCCTGTGGGGGTGTCTGAGATCCTTCTAACGAAATGGACATGCGATCTCCTTTTTCGAACCCCTGGGGTCTTTCAAGTCGCTGGATAAAGAGTGTGAGCAAATGCCTCTCCAAAAACTCTTGGGCTAAGCGAGCATTTCCGGCTAACAGAACCTCGATTGCGCCGTTCGATATGTACAAATTTTCGACACTTTGAGCGGGGTCTGTCACTGCATTCTTGCGGCAAAGAGGTCGGTGACCGAAAGAATTGAGAGCCATTCAGGGCTCGAAAGGCTCGATGACAATTCTGTGACATAGGCGCGACGCATTAGCGTTAGCGTGAGGGTGTGAAACTCAATGCGCCCCTCGGACCGACGGCGTTGACCGCGCGAGCTTCAGCTTTGGATTCAGGCTTTGTTTCGAGTTCCTCGAACGCGGCGAGGCTTCGCGCTGAAGTCAGCAATGAGATCTTCAAGCTACCCCAGGATCCCTCGGCAGTTTGGTCAAACGCTCTTCAACAAAATACCTGGCCGTTTTGGGGTCTGAACTTTCTCCGCACCGACGAACCGGGGCTCAGCGAAGCTGATCTCAAAGAGCTGGTGAGAAACGCACAAAGCTTGGGTGGCTTTGGTTTGCTCACTTGTCGTCGGGTTCTGATCTTTTGGCCGAGCGAAGAGAGCCTTAGGTTTCACGAGAAGGCGGATCTGCTTCGCGCACCGCTTGAAATTTGGCGGAGCGCTCAAGAGGTTCTCGAACGAGGCGCCTCGATCGCAGCGGGTCTCGAGTCGCCCATTTTGGGTGAAACAGAAGTTATGGGGCAATTTCGCAAGGCCATTGAAGAAACACGTGATCCTCGTATTCGCCAAGGTGTTGAGCTGATGCTGGATCTCGCCAGAGAAGTTCGGCGCCATTTCTTTCAAGCCTCAGGACAGGCTGGAGGAAGTGAGTCTTACGGAAGCTGGGTGCGAAAAGAGTTAAAGGGACAGTCGCGGATCGCTCTCATAGGCGCCGGTCATTTGGCGCTGAAGATTCGGCCGTGGCTCAGCGAAGAAAATTTGCATTTTCACGTTCGGCGACCTGAGGCTCTTCTTCGAGATGAGCTTTGGAGCGCATGGCGCCCTTCGGGCGAACGTTTACATCGGTTGTCGCCGAACATGAGTTCAGCTGAACGTGAAGGACTTTCTCTCGCGACAGCCTGGGTTCTGGCCGCGCCACTGTCGAATACGGAGATGCGATCCTGGGGCGTTCAGCCCCGTGAACTCATCGTCGACTTGCGTGCGGAATCAGGATCTGCTTCGAAGGCGGATCAAGATTCGTTGGCATGGCTGAGCGTTCGACGCCGGCATTTAGGCGACCTCTTTTCTGAAGTGCAGCTGGCCGAGCAAGCACGTGCCGAGTGTCGCCAGCAGGCTCGCGATTGGTTACGAGGTCTTGTCCGTACCTGGCAGCAAGATCAACAAATGAAAACTTGGCATCGGCCACAAGGGTGGGACGATGTCTACTAAGATCGATTCGCTGGGGCAGGTGTCGAAGAGTGGAGCGACGACCGAAAATACGCTCCGGCTGCGAATTGCCGCACGCCAATCGGCCTTGGCCCAGTGGCAGGCTCGTGAAGTCGGTAACGCGATTTTGGCAACCTACGGCCATGATTCGTCGGCATCCCCTGGTCCGCGGCGGCCTCGCCTTGAAATTGAGTATAACTTTCGTGAGTCTTTAGGCGATCAGCGTGGTGAAGACCCGCTCTGGAAGATGCCGGCCAAGGGAGTTTTCACGGAGGACTTCGTCGCAGACCTTCATGAGGGACGTGCCGATCTGGTCGTGCACTCCTGGAAGGATTTGCCGACGGATCCTCGGCCGGGCTTGGAGATTCTTGCAACTTTGCCGCGTGCCTCGGCGGAAGATGTTCTTCTGATCAAGCCGGAGTGGCGGGGCGGTTTCTTACGGGTGTTCACGTCATCGCCAAGACGAAGCTGGGCGCTACCACGTGTTCTAAGGTGGGCATTGCCACCTTCGCAGGCTGTGACGGAGTTGGAGTTTCGCCCCGTTCGTGGCAACATTGCGACGCGATTGCGAAAGTGGCGGAGCGATTCGACGATTGACGCCATCGTCGTGGCATTGGCCGCCCTGGATCGCTTGCTCGAGGATGAAGAGAAGCAGGGCCCGGCTCTATACCCAGATTCACCCCCCGATACAGGTCGAGGAATCGCTGCCCAACTTCAAGGTGCGAAGTGGATGATTCTTCCGCTCTCCGAGTTTCCGACGGCTCCCGCGCAAGGCGCTCTGGCCATCGAAGGGCGAGCAGATCGAGAAGATTTGCGACAGCTTCTTTCGCCCATTCATTGCGCGAAGACGGCCGAGGCCGCGGAGCGAGAGAGAAATATTCTACGGGCTCAAGGTGGGGGCTGTCATCAGAAGCTCGGGGTGAGCGTGCGCGCGATTCCCGGTGCAGATTGGTGGACGGTCGTGCGCGGTGAGTCTGAAGAGGGTGTGAGTCTCAACGATGAAGATCTGACCTCCGCTTGGGTCGGAGTACCAACAGAAAAAATTTTTGGAAGCCAAGAATACGATCGCAAGTTCTGGAAGCGAGAACCTCTTGAGAATCTTATTTGGCCATGGCGTCTGTCGGATCGCAATCGGCGCGGGCCTCGAGGAGTTTTTGTGTCGCGGATCTCCGCGTGGCCGGAAAGCCCGGATCTGCAAGCTTCGATGCAGGATCAAGAAATTGATTTTGTGTTTTGCGCCGGCGTGAAGACCTGGCATCAATTGGCGGCGAGATACGATGTCTGGATCAATGCATGCGCTGATTCTCTGGGTGAAGAGGCCCTGCCGGCGTGGAAGCGATTGTGTGCGGCGATTGTCGGTGGGCCTCAGCGCTTGAAGTCTTCAGAAGCTTGGGAGCTTTACAGGTTGACCCATGAAGCGGCGCCAGATCGAGGGGACTGGAGATCTTGGCCGACCTATCGAGTTTTTCCTGATCTGAGGGCCAAAGAATTCACGGAATCAGCCTTGGACTCGGCGTCCTTATTGGCTACGGAAGACCAATTGCGAGCTCGGTTGCGCGACTGCACGCACTACTATTGGATGAGTCGACAACAATTCGAGTATTGTGTGCGCCTAGTTCCGGAGATCCGTGGACGCGTCTCGGGCTGTGGGCCGGGGAAGACGTGGTGGGAGCTGAAGGCTTGCTGGGAGCAAGCCGCCAAGGCGGGTGTCGCAATGGGGCCGCTGCAGGTTCTGTTGGCGCAATCGATTTTGAGGCGTAGTCAGAGCTGAGGCTTCGACGAGCCTGACGGAGAGTGAGATGGGTTCCTGGGCGGTCGCTGGGAAATGTCGGTCCCATCGATTATCGAGCAAAAGATTGATCGAACAAAATTGAGCGAAAAGATTGAACGGATGGGGCGGGGAAAAATGGAGGTTGAGGTGACGATGGGAAGTGGACTCTTGGAATCGGCGACTTCAAAGCGGCAAATCTCGAAGCATGATGATTCGAAGAGCCTTTTCTCTCGCGCTTTGCGGGTCGCACCTGGAGGTGTTCACTCGCCGGTCCGCGCTTTCAAGAGCGTCGGTGGGCAGCCGCTCTTTTTTAAGTCGGCTCAAGGCGCCGAACTCGTATCCGTTGAAGGGCAACGATACATCGACTTTTGCCAAAGCTTCGGCCCCTTGTTGCTCGGACATCGCGATCCCGAGGTCACCGAGGTCGTTCGGGAGACATTAGATTTAGCGTGGACTTTTGGCGCGTGTGAGCCTTACTCGCTGGAGCTCGCTGAGTGGATTGTCGATCGCGTCCCCCACGTCGAAAAGCTGCGCTTTGTTTCATCGGGTACGGAGGCTGTGATGAGCGCCTTGCGCGTGGCGCGTGCTGCGACCGGACGCAGTCGCGTCGTCAAGTTTGATGGCTGCTATCATGGCCATGTCGACTCCTTGCTGATGAAAGCGGGTAGTGGCCTCGCAGATGGACAAGCCGCGACGGACTCAGCCGGCGTGAGCCCTCAGTTGGCCAACGAGACTTTGATTGCTCCGCTGGATGATCTAGATCGAGTCGCGGACATTCTAAAGGCCCATGCATCGAGCATTGCGGCTGTGATCATTGAGCCCTTGCCGGCAAACTATGGTCTCTTGATTCAACGTCGCGAGTTCCTTCAAGGACTTGCAGCTTTGTGCCGTGAACTTGGGATTCTGTTGATATTTGACGAAGTGATCTCGGGTTTCCGCGTTGCGCGCGGGGGAATGGCTGAGGTTTTGGGGATTCGCCCCGATTTAGTGACCTATGGCAAGGTCATCGGCGGAGGCTTTCCTGTGGGAGCCTACGGGGGCCGCGCCGATCTTATGGACTGGGTCGCACCCAGCGGGCCGGTTTATCAAGCTGGCACCTTAAGTGCGAATCCGGTTGGAATGCGGGCGGGACTCGCCACCCTTCAAAAGGCGGAGCGACTGCAGATCTGGTCGGCTCTTGAGGAGCGAACAGCCAAGTGGGTTGACTCACTCAATTCCGAACTCCATTCCCGTGGCTGGCATATGGACCGTTTTGCATCGATCTTCTGGTTGAGGGGCTATAGCGAACAACCGGTTCGTCGCCTTTCACAGTTACCGTCGGGTCATGCGGAGGCGTTTCGCACGGTCTTCCACAAAGTTCTGGATCGCGGCGTTTACTTAGCGCCAAGTGGCTTTGAGGTGGGGTTCGTGGGATGGGCTCATACTCCTGAAATTTTGGATGAGGCGGCTCGCATTTTGCGGGATTCGGTGAAAAGCCCGTGATGCGTCCGTGAAGAGATCGACGACGTCCGATGGAGGATCGTCAGAGCGAGGCGAAGTGTGAGAAGACATGTTCCGTCAGGATATCGCCCTCGGGCGATGGACGGTTCCCGCAATGGTTCAAGCCCGTCGATGGGAGCCATCGATTCGGTTTCGCGACATAAATCCCGCGATCGTCGCATGGTATTGGCGTGGATTTGGTTGGGTTTCACGCTGGCTCTTGCCGGTTGGTGGATGCTCTTTGGCATCGAGCAAATTCAAACGATGCGCGGACTCATCGATGTGAATTCACCGACGCCAATGGCCTCAGCGGAGTCCGAGATTCGAGAGCAGCTCCATCGCCAGCATCGGATGCTCGTGTCCGAGGGGGCCGTGCTCATGGCGCTTCTCTTGGGCGGTGGTTTATGGATGATCTCTTTGATTCGAAACGAAATTCGTAGAAGCCAGAGTTTGGAGAGTTTTTTTGCGGCTTTCGCTCATGACCTCAAGACTTCGCTGACCAGCTTGCGTCTTCAGGCCGAATCACTTCAAGAAGAACTCGGCGATCACCGAATGAGCCCCTCCTCTCACGGAGAAGCCACTTTGTCGACAGGCTCTGCGGAAACTCTGAACCGACTTTCTCAGCGTTTGGTTGCGGAAACGGGTCGAGTGGAGACGCAGCTTGAGAATGCTCTGATGATGGCGTCGCCTCATCAAGCGCAATTGATTTTAGAGGAACTTAATTTGCTGGATGTTATCAATTCCCTGAAGGGCTTTTGGCCGCAATTGAAGCTTGAGACTCAGCTCGTCGAGCGAGTGCAGGCTCAAGTTCGCGGTGATCGCCGGGCTTGGGAGATTATTTTCAAGAATGTTTTGGCGAATGCGGCTCGGCATGGTCGAGCCACCCAAGTGTCTTTTAGCTTTCAGCGCACGACAGAGGAATGGCAACTTCTGGCTCGTGATGATGGGCGTGGACTGGATCTCTCTGGAGTTGATGCTCAAGAGCAGAGACAGGTGTGGGAGAGGCTGGGGCTGTCTCCACATCGCGCCACAGGTCGAAGCGGCAGCGGACTTGGCCTATTCATAGTTTCGACTCTTGTGCATCGCATGGGTGGGACGCTGAGTTTTCCTCGTCAAGAACGTGGCTTTGCTTTGCTCATGAGTTTTCGCGAATCGAATGAGGCCGTGGCTTCATCTCGACCAGGAGATGGCCGATGAAGCGCCTCCTTCTGGTTGAAGATGATCAATTACTTGCTGAAACCCTTCGTGAACGATTGCAAAAGGAAGGCTATTTCGTCGAATGGGTGGATCGCGCTGAAATGGCCGCGAGAGTTCTCGTGGAACAAGATTTTCATCTTGTGCTTCTCGATCTTGGGTTGCCTGATGGCCACGGCTTCGATTTAGCCCAACGTCTTCGGGAGATTCCGCGACAAATCCACACGCCCTTTTTGTTTCTGACGGCAATGAACTCTGCGGAGCACCGACTGCAAGGCTATGAACTCGGCGCGGAAGAATTCATTCCGAAGCCCTTTCATCTCCGCGAGGTTCTCTTGCGGGTAAAGCATGTTCTCGACAATCACGTGAAGGCTCAGATCTGGGCCGAGGCCGATCTCGAGTTGGATTGGGACGCACTTGAAGTTCGGAGCTGGCGTGATGGGACGTGGAAACGCGAGGTTTTGCATCCGCGCGACGCGAAACTTCTGCGCTTGCTCGTCGAGCGCAGCCCAGCCGTCGTGAGTCGAGATGAGATTCTCGATCGCGTCTGGGGGGAAGAGGCCTTTCCTTCATCTCGGACCGTCGACAATAGCATGGTGAGACTCCGCCAGGCCTTCGGTGAACCTCAGGCCGGTCGACTGAAGTCCGTGCGAGGTGTGGGCTATCAGTTCGATCGCCGGGTGGATCATCGACCTGATGGGCGTAATCCGAGCCCTATCGATAGCAAAATTGAAACGGAAAGTTCCGGATCATTGGGATCTCAGCCGGGTGATAAAAAGGGAGAGCAAAGGTGAGTCGAATAACAGAGCCATCTCAAGCGACGCCGGGCCAGAAAACCTCGATTCAAGAAAGTTCGCAACTTTGGAGCGATTCGAGAGACTTGCGCGTCGTGAATCCACGTGTGGCCGGTTTGCTTCGAGGCGATTTGTTGGATGCTCCGCCGATTTGGTTCATGCGCCAAGCTGGTCGCTACCATCGGCATTATCAAGAACTCAAGAAACACCACAGCTTTGAAGAGCTTTGCCTTACGCCGAGTTTAGCCGCCGAGGTGGCTCTAGGACCGGTTTTGGATTTCGACTTTGATTTGGCGATTTTGTTTTCCGACCTACCATTTCCTCTGATGGCTCTCGGGATGGATCTGTCGTATCAGCCCGGACCGGTGTTGGCGCGATCCCTCTTGGACCTTGGAGTTAAGTCTCTGCGCTCCACGGAAGAAGCTTTGCCTCGACTTGCTTTTCAGGCGCAAGCGATGCGACTGACGCGTGAACGTTTGCCGAAACATAAGAGTTTGGTCGGCTTTGTCGGCGGCTGTTTCACGCTTTTCACCTATGCCGTCGAAGGAGCTCATCGCGGAGCGCTCGAGAAGTCGAAAGCCGCGACCGCCGAACTTCGCGAGTTCCTGCCGCGGATCGAGGAGCTGGTCCGGGAGAATATCCGTGCGCAATTGGATGCGGGTGCTGAGCTCGTGATGGTGCTGGATACTTCGGCGGGCGAAATCGATCCGGAAAGTTTCCGTCGTTGGGTTGTACCGACACTTTCGCGCTGGGCTTCCGAGTTCCCGGGGCGATTGGCCTACTACTCGAAAGGTGTGACGGCAGATCACTACGCCCATCAAGATGTGTTTCACGATGGCCGACTTGCGGGCCTTGGTTTTGATCACCGCTGGGATCTCGCCAAGCTGTTACGTGAGCGACGATCGGGCTTTGTGCAGGGTAACTTCGATCAAGCCCTGTTGTTTTTGCCAACCCATGAATTCAAGTCGCGATGGGAAGATCACCTCAACTCGCTCAAAAGCCTCCCGCGAACGCACTGGATGGCGGGCTTAGGGCACGGTATTTTGCCGGGTACACCTGAGGAGCATGTTCGTTACTGCGTGAACCGACTCCGCGAGTGGTCAAAGGAGAATGCGGCATGGATTTAAAATCGCACTTATCCCTGGAGAACCTCGATCAGAATCGGCAGCTCTTTCGGAAGTACGATGTGCCCGCGCCGCGCTACACGAGCTATCCGACGGTTCCGTATTGGTGTGATTCGCCGACGGCAGAGCAGTGGTACGCTTCGGTCGAGCGAAGTTTGCAAGCCCAGGATGCGACTTGGTCGATGTACGTGCATCTTCCCTATTGCGAGACGCTCTGCACATTTTGCGGGTGCAATACGAGTATCACCAAGGATCACAAGGTGGCCCGGCCGTATGTCGACCTCGTCCTGCAGGAGTTCGATTCGCATTTGCGGCGGTCGCCGCGCCTCACGCAAAGAAGATTGACGCAAATCCATCTCGGCGGTGGGACGCCGACCTTCCTTTCGGCGGAAGAGCTTCATGAACTGGTCTCGGGTCTCTATCGATTGGCTGGGGTGAAGCCTGGACAAAGCGACTTCGAGGGCGCGATTGAAATCGACCCTCGGCGTACGACGGGGCAGCAGCTCGAAGTCTTACGTCGCTTGGGCTTCACGCGCGTGAGTTTGGGGGTTCAGGATTTTGACCCCGAGACGCAGCGGTTGGTGAATCGGATTCAGCCCTTCGAAATGACGGCCCACATCGTCAGGCTGGCGAGAGAACTCGGCTATGAATCGCTGAATTTTGACTTGATCTACGGTCTACCTAAACAAACGGCCACGTCGATCCGTCAGATGATGAAGCTGACCATCGAGCTTTCTCCGGATCGTATTGCACTCTACTCTCTGGCACGAGTGCCGTGGATCAAGCCGGCACAAAAACTCTTTCGAGACGAAGATCTGCCGGAAGGAGCAGCGAAGCGCGAGCTTTACGAAATCGCGCGGAGCGAATTGTTGGCTGCCGGCTACCGAGAAATCGGGATGGACCATTTTGCCAAGCCCAATGAGGCGCTGTCTCGGGCGGAGTTGGAATCTCGGCTTCACCGAAACTTTATGGGCTATACCGATCAACGAACGAGCGTGCTGCTCGGTCTTGGCGTCAGTGCGATCAGCGAGACGCAAGACTGCTTTACGCAAAATGAAAAAGTGCTGCCCGTTTATGAACGTCGCGTGCAGAGCGGGGAGTGGACGGTTTTTCGAGGTCATCGCCTCAACGAAGACGACTTGAAACGGCGGCGACAAATTCTCGAACTCATGACGCGCTTTGAAGTTGAGCTCGAGGATGATGCGCAGTTGGCTGATGTTAGTGAGTTTCTTTCGGAGTTGGAACGTGACGGATTGATCGAGTTCGACGGTCGCATTCTCAGGCTGAAGACGCAGGGACGCGCCTTCCTGCGGAATGCGGCAATGGCTTTGGACTCGCGATTGCGCGCCCAGGCTCCGACCACCAAAGTGTTTTCGAGTAGCCTCTAATGCCGTCGATGAGTTCGCCGACTCGAACTAAGACACGGGAAGCTTTGATTGTAGGCGGAGGTCTTGCGGGCCTCGCCGCAGCGGCTCGATTTTCGTCTCTGGGTTGGCAGGTTCGGGTCTTTGAGAAGGGATCTCGCTGGGGCGGCCTCATCGGTAGCACGCGACACCCGAACGGCATCATCGAACACGCGGCTCACGCCTTGATTCATACATCGGCTGTCGCGCGAGCGGCTCGGCAGGCGGGCGTGGAGCTAGAAGGGGCCTTGCCTTCGGCGCGACGACGCTATTTTGCTCACGACGGTCGCTTGTCTCGTTGGCCTCTGGGGCCGATGGACTCCTTGCGAGTCCTGCGGGGGCTGTGGCGACTTCGACAGTCGGACCAAGTGAGACCTCGTGTCGCTGAGAGTGTGAGCGAATGGGGTGAACGAATCTTCGGCCCAAACTTTGTCGGCAAGGTTCTCACTCCAGCCTTGCAAGGTGTTCACGCTTCGCCAGCGGCGTCTCTGCATGCGGGAGCCGTACTCACACGGTTTTTTGGGTCCAGACCGAGTCGCCGTACGAGCGAACGAGTGCGACCCAAAGGCTCAGTTGCGCCCGCAGGAGGCATGCAAGATTTTGTGGATGCCTTGGTTCGACAGGCTCAAACGCATGGCGCTGAGCTATGCCTGAACCGCTCGGCGAGTCTTCGCGATCTTCGGCCCAGCGAGAAGCTCATCTTTGCGGGTTCAGCTCGAGCGGCGGTTCAGTTTTTATCGGCCCCAGAGGCAGAATGGAAAGTCATCGCTGATTTTGAAGATCGAGAGATCGAAGATTTGCGCGATGTGATCTCCAGCCTGAACGAGGTCAAGATGCTCGGGTTGATTTCCGTCACCTTGCATCGCTCACAGAAGTTTTGTGATGGTTTTGGAGCTGTGTTTCTCGAGGCCCACCAGCACGGCATTCTCGGCGTCTTGCAAAACGACGCGATCTTTGAGGGACGGAACAACGTCGGGAACAAGCTTGCGAGCGAGACCTGGATTTTGGGTGGTCATGCCTTTGACAAGGCTTGGCTTGAGCGTTCCGACCAGGAGATTCTCCAGAGGCTTGAAGAGCATAGGGCTCGTTTTCGTCGACCGGTGGCAGGTCAGACGCAGGAAATTTTGAACTACGAAATTCACCGTTGGCCCGATGCGATCCCTCATTATGATGGGGCGATTGGCCGGGGCGCGAAGTTGTGGGCACGTCCGCGAGGTCGTTGGGCCTTGACGGGAAACTACTTGGGAAACATCGGAACAGCAGGATTCTTCGCGCGGGCGGAAGAATTGGAAGCGCACTGGCGCGATGCGGATGGAGATTTATGAGTTCACATGTCGAGACCCGAGAAGAACGCAGTCAACGCCGAGGTCTTCTCCTGATCAATTTGGGCACACCAGCGGCCCCGACCCCGCAAGCCCTGAAGAAATATTTATCTGAGTTTCTCATGGATGAAAGAGTCATTGATTTACCGTGGGTCTTTCGCGCGGCCCTCGTGCACGGCGTGATCATTCCGCGTCGAGCGAAGGCCTCGGCGCAAGC
>CANHQR010000072.1 GCA_947462815.1 Pseudobdellovibrionaceae bacterium | reverse complement strand
CGTAGCTTATCGCGAGAATTCGCAGTATCCCTCAAGCTTCGTTTATCCGCAAAACCAGGGTAACCCTGTGGAAAAGCTCGATTACACGACCACATCGTTGGTCGGTAAGTTCAGCTTCTAATCCAGCGCCAGGTCAACTTCGGCCACCTTTGTGGTCGAAGTTGGGCTGAGCCTCCACGGAGAGCTTGGCGAAAGCAAAGGCATAAGGGAAACTTCCCTTATGCCTTTTGCTTTTTGGAATCAGCCTCGACGTCAACCTCCCGTCCAACGCCCCATCTTACGGTCTCCGTGTTGTCCATGGACGATCGCATGCGCAGTCGGCTTGGTGGGGATTGGCTTCATCGCGAGTGGTTTTCTTGGGACTGTCGCGGAGGCCTCCCAGGCTCCGGCCTCTGCCCCTGCTTCGGCCGCCCCGGTTCCGGCGGCTTCGGTGGAGACTCTGAAGAAAACTTCGGGATCAACGGCGACCTCGCCCGCACCGACCTCAGCTCCTGATGTGCGCGTCTTTTCTGTGACTCGCGCTGTGGGAGAGGTCGGAGATCACATCGTGACCTCTCGTGAGGTCCGGGCGCACGAGGCTGTACAGATTGTGATGAGTGGCCTGCCGATCGATGATCAAGGGGAAGTATTGAAGCTTCCGCAAGTTGCGGATCGCGGGTTTCCAGCGGCGATCACGCGTGTTTTGGATGAGTGGACGGTGGTTTTGTCCGTGCGAGATCTCGGGGTCGCTCGGCCCGACGGCGCCGAAGTGGATCGACTGGTTAAGGACGTCCAAGAGAAGTGGAAGGGTGTCCGCGACTTTGTCGAGCTTGAGCTCACACCTGCCGAGCTTCGCGATGTGGTGGAGCGACAACTTCTTGCCGAGAGCGTTTTGCGCCTTAAGAGTGATGAATCACTGGTGACCATCACAGATGCTGAGGCGTTACAGCACTATAAGAAGAATCGGGCCAGTTATGGTGAGCGGGGTTTTGAAGACATGCGCGAGAGTATCAAGGCTCGTCTCGCCAAGGTGCAGACGGAGCGTCGCTTGATTGAATGGCGACAGAGTTTACGAAGGCGCTATAAAGTTCGTAACTTCTTCGGCACCTAACGGAGGCCTGTGTGGATTTCAGCTGGCGATGGTGCCGGACGCCTGGGAATCACAACCAGGCTTCGGAGGATCAACAGGCTTCGGAGGATCAACAGGCTTCGGAGGATCAACAGGCTTCGGAAGATCAACAGGCTTCGGAGGATCAACAAAGGATACTCGCGGAGCTTTCCGGTTGGATTGTTGAGGCCCAGGGTGATGCGGAGCCCTGGGTGGGGCGTTGGAGCGCTCAGCAGCTGGCGGATGAGTTCCGAGTGGCTCGACTCGCGATCTGCGAAGAGCTCGACTCAGCGACTGGCAGGAGTCGTCTGATGGGGGCCATCTTCTTTCGGGATTTGCCCGAGGCTTGGGAAATCAGCTTAACCATCGTGAATCGTCGATCTCGAGGTCGAAGAGTCTTTGAGCGTCTTCTTCAAGCCGTCAGTCAGGACTTTGATGCGCAGGGCGTCGGGCGGGAGTTCTGGCTCGAAGTTCGGGCGGACAATACAGCAGCGGTGAGGGCCTATACTCGCGCCGGATTTATGCTTTCAGGGCGTCGTAAGGCCTATTATGGCGATGGGATGGATGCCTTGGTCATGACTCGACCGGTTCGCAACAATTCCGTGGGGCCGGGAAAGCTCTAGCCATAAGCATCGATTTTTGTTACAAAATGACTCGAGTCGACACTCGATCTCGAGACGGTGGCCCCAGAAGGGCCATTTTTTTTTGCTTCACGCGAGGCGGTGTCGGCGTCGGTTTTTTGGGGCTTCGTAAAGATCAAGGCGTTGATCGTCTCTCGGGCGGCGGCGCAAAACAGACTTGGAACACGGACTTGGGACACAGACTCGGCCATATGATCGAATCAGGCGAATTGCAGAACGAATTGCAGCATGAGGATACGACGTACGACTCGTTCAACGAGATTTCAGTCCAACAATCCTACCGACCGATGGACGAGGACGCGACCCCAGGTTCCAGTTCAGACTCCGCCCAAGAGCCTGTCGCCACAGAAGGTCGTGAGCTGCGATGGCAAGATAAGTTGACGCATTTGGCTTCTGAGATTGCGCAACGCGAGGGCTGTGAGCTTTACGATTTGGAAGTTGTCGGCGGTGGTGGCAACCGTGTGGTTCGAATTACCATCGATCGCGAGCCCGGTGTGTCGATCGATGACTGTGCCAATGTTTCGCGCGGCCTGAACCTCATTTTGGATGTCGAAGACCTGATCCCAGGCGGGGCTTATCAACTGGAAGTCTCTAGCCCAGGTATTGAGCGTGCCCTCAGAACGCCCCGCCATTATCAGCGTGCCATCGGTCAGCGCGTGCAAGTGAAGTGCTTTGAAACGCTCGGATCGCTCAAGGCCCTTGTGGCTTTGGATCAGCCGACGCCGGCTGAGGCGAAGGTGCTTCAACATTGGGGCACGCAAAAGAGCTTCGAGGCGCAGCTTCTGGGAATTGAAGGCTCGATGGTCAGTTTTGAAATCAAGATGCCCGAGGGCAAGGCCAAGGATGCTTCATCGCGAAGCCTTGTCGTTCAGGTCGCGCTCGATAAAATTGCGAAGGCTCACACAGTCTTTGTCATGGAAAAGAGTGGTCGGGGCGAGACCTCGGGCAAGTCCGGACAAAAAACTAAGGCGGGCCATCCGAAGAAGAATGCGGATGGGGAATGACCCTTTGGCCATCGGCAAGTGGTCGACGGCCCTCGGGAATCAGTTGGAAACGAATGGGATTGGAAAACTAAAGCGACGAGGCCTGACGCCTGACAATGAGCTGCAGATCGAATTGAAGATCGACAGGCAGACGATGACGGTGGCGGCCGCGTGGAGCGAAGTCAGAGGAGGAAGAAATGGCAGGCGATAATTTTTCCGAATTGAGCCGAATGATCGAAGCAGTCTCTAAGGAAAAGAGCATTGAAAAGCAGATTGTGATCGATGCGGTCATTCAGGGCATGCTCGTCGCCGCCCGCAAGAAGTACGGCACCTATCGCGAGATCGAGGCCCAGTACAACGAAGACACAGGTGAAGTTGAACTCTATGAGTTCAAAGAAGTCGTGATGCCCGAGGATTTCATCGACGAAGAAATTGAAATCAAATTGGATGAAGCTCGCGAGCTCAATCCTGAGATTCAAGTGAACGACTCGATCGGTATCAAACTCGACGCCACGGAGCTGGGTCGAATTGCCGCTCAGACAGCCAAGCAGATCATCACCCAGCGAGTTCGGGATGCTGAACGCGAAATCATTTATAATGAGTTCGAACAGCGTCGCGGCGAAATCGCTTCGGGCATAGCTCGTCGAGTTGAACGTGGAATGATTGTCGTCGATCTCGGTCGAACGGAGTCTTATATTCCACTGCGTGAACAGATCCCTGGTGAAGTCTACAAGCCCGGTGATCGCGTGCAGGGATACTTGCTGGACGTTCGCCAGACTACGAAAGGTCCGCAAATCATCATGTCGCGAGCTTGCGAACAGTATCTGATCAAGCTCTTCGAGCAAGAGGTTCCCGAAATCTACGACGGCACGGTCCAGATCATCGCGGCGGCTCGAGAGCCGGGGGCGCGGGCGAAGATTGCTGTGGTTTCCAAGGATCCGGCTGTCGATCCTGTTGGTGCTTGCGTCGGTATGAAGGGTTCGCGCGTTCAGCAGGTCGTACAGGAACTCCGCGGTGAAAAAATTGATATCATCAATTGGGATGAGGATATCACGCGTTTTGCGTGCAACGCCCTGGCTCCTGCGGAAATTTCGCGTGTCTTCGTCGATGAAGCGAACCGTGAAATGGAAATCGTCGTACCGGACAGTCAGCTGTCGCTGGCGATCGGTCGCAAGGGTCAAAACGTGCGTTTGGCCTCGAAGATCACGGGTTGGAAACTCGATATTTTGAGCGAGTCCTCAGCTTCGCAAAAGACGGCCGATGCGATTTTCAATCTCATGCTCATTCCGGGCATGACCGAAACGATGGCACAAAACATTTTCCAGTCGGGCTTCGGTTCGTTCCAGTCTTTGGCAACGGCGACGGTGTCCGATGTCATGGCGATTCCGGGCTACGATGCTCCGGAAAAAGCGGAAAAGCTGATCGCCGACGCGAAAGCATTGATCGAAAAATTCAAGGCCGAAGGCAAAGATGTTCCGACGGCTCCTCAGCGCGCGGCCGTCGCGCCGACTGGGAATTCCAAGGCTTCTGCGGATGAGCGCCTGCGCGCGGAATTGGCAGCTTTGGATCAAAAGGAATCACAAGAGGGTGCAACTTCAGAGAACCAATAAGGCCACTTCAGTGCGTGAAAGGCAGCAGAAGACTCTGAACATTGACTCTCTTGAGATACAGGTGCGGGACGGATGGAAGGTAAAACAGTGAAGGTTTTTGAGTTCGCAAAAGAAATCGGTATGGAAACGCTGGCGCTGATGGATAAAATCCGTGAGTGGAAGCTTCCCGTGCGCAGTCACATGGCGGATCTCGATTCCGAGCTCGTCGAGCAAATTCGTAGCAAGCTTCGCGATGAGAGCAGTCCGGATGCGGCTCTCAAGAAGGCGACGAAGAAAGTGGCGAAAAAGGCGGTTGCAGCCGATGAGGTTGCGGAGTCGACCTTGAAGAAAGCGGCAGCGAAAGTCGTCGCGAAGCCTGTCAAGGCCAAGCCAGCAGCGGAGCCCGAAGACCCGGCCGCGGGCAAAAAAGTCGTGGTGAAGAAGGCCGCAGCCAAAGTTGTCGTCCGGAAGAAGGTCGAAGAAGAAGAAGCCGAAGCTCAGGCGGCAGCTGAAGCTCAGGCGGCGGCTCTTGCCGCTAGCGAGGCTCAGCCTGCGGATGTCGAAGAGACTGACGCGAGCGTTGAAGTCGCCCCGGTATCGGCGCCTGAAGTCGAAGAGGCGCCTCCGCCCACCGCCACGGCTGGGCCTGTGGCCTCACCAGCTTCCCCCGCCGTTGCGGCTGTGGCCACGACGTCGGAAGCTGAAGGCCCCGTCGCAACTGAGACCCCAGCTGCTCCTACGGGAGAGGTCGCTTCGGCGAGTGGACCTGCGGCTCCCGCGCGAAAGCGAGAGGTCATGATGACTCCTGGTGGACCCCAGAGCGGAATTCGTTCGCAGCCTCGCGGTAATATTGTCGGTCGAATGGATTTGTCGCGTGTTCAGGCGCCGGCCGGCGCTCGTCCGATGGGCGGCCCTCGTCCAGCGGGCTCGGGTGGTCCAAGTGGTTTTGGCGGTCCTCGCCCTGGTTTTGGTGCGGGTCCGCGTCCTCTCCGCGCGGGTTTCGTCGCGCCGCCGATGCCAGTACCTGGACAACCGAGTTTTGATCACGATGAGCTCGACCGAAAAAAGGCCGAGGCAAAGAAGGAAAAAGCTCGCGTCGGTGCGGGCACAGGCAAAGAAGAGGAAGTGCAGACCTTCTCGGCAACGGAATTCCGTAAGCGCGAGATGGTTTTTCAACCGAAGAAAAAGAAGGGCACGCTCAATCGTCCCGCGATGCAAACTCAGATTACCCAAGCGAAAGCTTCAAAGCGCGTCGTGAAGATCAATGGCACGATGAAGGTGGCCGATCTGGCCCAAGAGATTGGGCTAAAGGCCGCGCAGCTCACCAAAAAGTTGATGGGCATGGGTATGATGGCGACGATGACGACCGAGTTGGACTTCGACACGATCGCCTTGGTGGTGCCTGAGTTTGGCTGGGAAGCTCAGAACGTACAAAAGACTGTGGATGCGCTGATTGAGGAAACGGCGTTTGGAAATCTCGAAGCGGTCCCGCAGTCGCGTCCGCCGGTTGTGACCATCATGGGTCACGTCGACCACGGAAAGACCTCCTTGCTTGATGCGATTCGCAATGCGCGAGTCGCTCAAGGTGAGGCCGGTGGCATCACTCAACACATCGGTGCCTATCAAGTCACCACGAGCAAAGGCCAGTTGATTAGCTTCATCGATACGCCCGGCCACGAGGCCTTCACGGCGATGCGCGCGCGCGGAGCCAATGTCACCGATATCGTGATCATTGTGGTGGCTGCGGATGACGGCGTGATGCCGCAAACAGTTGAGGCCATCAATCACGCGAAAGCGGCCGAAGTTCCGATTATTGTGGCGGTGAACAAGATGGATAAACCGGGTGCGAATCCGGATCGCATCAAGCAGCAAATGACGGAGTTTGAGTTGGTCCCAGAAGAGTGGGGCGGCACGACGATATTTGTGCCAGTTTCAGCTCTGAAGAAGAGTGGACTTGAGGAACTCCTGGAACAGATCTCACTGGTTGCGGAAATCGAAGACCTCAAAGCCAATCCCGATCGATCGGCTTCCGGTGTGGTGATCGAATCGCGAATGGATAAGGGACGAGGCCCCGTTGCGACTCTCCTCATTCAAGAAGGGACGTTGAAGGTCGGACAAAGTGTGGTGGTCGGTTCGGTCGCGGGTCGCGTGCGATCTTTGATCAACGATCGCGGCGATCGCGTTCAGGAAGCGCCGCCCTCCATGCCGGTTGAGATTCTCGGGCTTGAAGCTGTGCCCAACGCCGGCGACAAGTTCGATGTGGTTGAGTCCGATGAGGCAGCTGCAAGAATCGCGGAGACTCGTCGCCTGGATGCTGAAAACTTGAAAAAAGGCGAGAAAGTCTCGATGGACGCGATTTTCGCGAAGCTCAAGGCGGGTGCCGTTAAGGAAATGCCCATCGTTTTGAAGTCTGACGTGGCGGGATCCGCCGAGGCGATCAAGGGTATGTTTGAAAAACTCGCGACGGAAGAAGTGAAAATTAAGTTGGTTCACTCGGCTGTCGGCGGCATCAATGAGTCGGACGTTCTCTTGGCCTCTACCGCTAAAGGTATTGTGGTGGGCTTCAACGTGCGTCCCGATGGCGGAGCTCAATCCGAGGCCAAGCGCTTGGGCGTTGAGATCAAGACCTACGGTATTGTGTATGAATTGATGGATGACATGAAGAAGGCCTTGGGTGGCTTGCTCACTCCGGAGACCAAGGAAACTCAGTTGGGTCGAGCCGAAGTCCGTAACCTCTTTACGGTACCCAAGATCGGCACAATCGCGGGAAGCTTCGTATTGGACGGCAAAATCACCCGCCAGGCCCAAGTTCGCTTGGTTCGCGATGGCAAGGTGATCTACACAGGAAAGCTCGCGAGTTTGAAGCGTTTCAAGGACGATGCGCGCGAAGTTGCGCAGGGCTTCGAGTGCGGTATTGGCATCGAAAACTACAATGACCTGAAGGTCGGCGATGTGATCGAGGCCTTCTCGCAAGAAACGGTTCAGCGTGAGCTCTGATCGTCTCGATTCTCAGCGCCAACAGCGGATCGCCTCGGCGATCCGCGAAATCGTCGCGCAGGCTATCGTTCGGGGCGTACGCGATGTTCCTCGGGGCCCCATTACGGTGAGCCGAGTTGAGGTAAAAGGTGATGCGAAGGCCGCCAAAGTCTTTGTATCGATCTTTGGTGCGGAGGCGGATGAGATTCTCGAGCGTTTAGCGGAAGCTCAAGATGAGTTTCGTCGCTTGATTAATTCCCAACTTCGCATGAAGAACGTGCCCCGACTGGAATTCGTTTTGGATACTGGCCTTGAGAAAATGATCGATCTCAATCATCGCATCGATCGCTTGAAGAAGAATCCCACCGAAGGCCAAGGCTCATCTGAGGATCAAGGTTGAGTATGAACGGTGTGTTGCTTGTCGATAAGGCGTCGGGGCCGACGTCACATGATGTCGTTCACCAAGTTCGCAAAGCGCTCGGAATCCGAGGGATTGGCCATGCTGGAACCTTGGATCCGATGGCATCGGGTCTCTTGGTGCTCCTGGTCGGTGAAGCGACAAAAATCTCAGATTATATCCTCAATGGCGACAAAGCCTATCGAGTGGGTGTGCGCTTGGGCCTCCGTACCGACTCTTATGATCTGACGGGTGAAGTTCTGGAAGATCGTGAGGTCTCGGTGACGGAAACGGCTGTGCGCGAAGCTTTGGCCTCGCTCACCGGAGAAATTGAGCTGGAGGTCCCGAAGCACTCCGCTGTCAAAGTCGATGGCCGCAAACTCTACGAGCGCGCGCATCGAGGAGAAGAAATCGAGTCGTTGCCGAAGCGCGTGATGCGCTTTGATGCGCCGTCGGATCTTCGCGTGCAAGGCCGCGAGTTGAGCTTTCATGTGCAATGTTCGAAAGGGTCCTATATTCGAGCACTCGCCCATGCGCTCGGGGAACGTTTGGGGGTCGGCGGGACACTGTCCTCACTTCGACGGACCTTGTCGGCGCCCTTTGAGCTGTCTGATGCGGTGAGTGTTCCCGCATTGACCGAGGCCTGGGAGGCCCGCGATCAGCGCGATGGCCGAGTTTGGGGCTCGGCATGGATACGTCTCGCCGATGCCTTGCCGGGTTTTCGTCGTGTGGACCTCGACGGGCAAGGTGCCTATTTACTACGCAATGGTCAGATTTCGCGTTCTCTCCAGGCGGAGCTGTTGCGCTTCATTCAGGTTGGAGAGACGCCTCCCCCCGTGAGGGTCGTGCACCGCGAATCCAAGGAGCTCATGGCGATTTTGTTGGCAGAGCCAGGGCAGTTTTATCGCATTCGCCGAGTTTTTAACGCTTAAAGCCCGTGGGCTATTGACGCTTGCCGCGAGAGGCCGTAAACCCTTGTGGTCACAAGCTTTGCCGCAAGTCAGCCATGACGGCGGTTGAGGCCAGAGACGCATGAGATCTCGCAATCCCAGATGTGTTTGAGACCGGTTAGGCCGTCGTCTCGAAACCAAGCAGGAACCCGCGGGTCCAGTGTGAAGCTTTAACTCGAAGGCCGGGAACGATGTATTCCGCTCCTTCATTCGAAAAGTCGCCGGGATCGGCGAGAAGGAAAATCTAATGGCAGTCTTCAAAGAGCAGCGCGAGCAGATCATTAAAAAATTCCAACGCGGCAATATGGACACCGGCAGCTCGGAGGTTCAAGTCGCTTTGATCACAGCTCGAATCCGCGATCTCACCGAGCACTTCAAAACTCACAAGAAAGACAATCACAGCCGCATGGGCCTGGTTAAGCTTGTGAATCGTCGAAAGAAGCTTTTGAATTATCTCCGGAACACCAAGCCGGAAGCCTACATGAAGCTCATCGCTGACCTCGAGCTTCGTAAGTAATCGGCGCGCCAGGATGTTCGGCGTCCCGAAAGCCAACCCGCGGGCGCCGAGAGGGCGCAGGGTTGGCTTTGTTTTTTCTTCGTCCTCGTACCGAAGGATTGGGTCGGAGAGTTTCGTCGAGGCGCTCTCACGTAGGCCGTAGATTCGGACGCCTTGAGAGAAGCTGGATGGCGAAGAAGAGCGAGTTCAAGGTTGAATTAAAACTCGAATTAAAACTCGAAAAGAGGACAGTCCAAATCAAACAAGCTCATCCGATGAAAGTGGTGGGCGAATTCAGAGAGTCTCGGTGTGGATCACGATGAGACTCGCAGATGGGAGCCGAGCAGATGAGTTGGTTCAAAGCACAAACCGTAACATGCAACGTAGGTGGAAAGACCATCACACTTGAGACAGGTCGTTTAGCTAAACAGGCTGACGGTGCTGTTCTCGTCACATGCGGTAGCAATATGGTGCTGGTTACGGCCGTGTCGTCGAAGAAGGAGTCCACTTTGGACTTCTTCCCGCTCACCGTTGAGTATCAAGAGAAGTTCTATGCGACAGGCAAAATTCCCGGCGGGTACTTCAAGCGCGAAGGTCGTCCGACGAACAATGCCACATTGACGGCTCGACTGATCGACCGACCCATTCGCCCCGTGTTCCCCGAAGGATATCGATTTGAAACGCAGATCGTGGCGACGACTTTGTCCTTTGATGGGACCTTCCCTCTGGAGGTTCTGGCCTCGATCGGTGCATCGGCAGCGGTGCATATTTCCGACATCCCTTTCAATGGTCCCACAGGTGCTGTGCAAGTGGCGCGCATCAATGGCGAATATGTCTTGAATCCGACGGCCGCTCAGCTTGAGCACAGCGACATGGATGTGATCGTTGCGGGAACTCGTAACGGTATCTTGATGGTCGAAGGTGAAGCTAAGTTCATCAGCGAAGATGACGCGTTAAAGGCCCTGAAGCTTGGCCACTCGTCGATCATGCCGATCCTGGATTCGATCGAGCAACTTCGTCAGCTCGCGGGCAACAAGCCAAAGCGCAGCTTCACGCCTCCCAAAATCGACGAGAAATTTGAACGAGAAGTCACAGCTTTCTTGGAACCGAAGCTCAATGCCTCCATGCGAATCCGTGAAAAGCTCGCTCGCTATAGCGCCGGTGATGCGGCGAAAAAGGAAGCCAAGACGAAGTTTATTGAGCCTATCACTGACAAAGAAACGCGAGCACTCCGGGAGAAGGAGCTCGGCGTAATCGTCGAGAACCTGAAGTACAAAATCGCGCGCTTCATGATCTTGGATGACAAGATTCGTATCGATGGTCGCGACACAAAGACCATTCGCCCGATCGCTTGCGAGACAGCCTTATTGCCGCGAGCGCATGGCTCTGGCCTCTTTACGCGTGGAGAGACTCAGGTTCTTGGTACCGTGACTCTCGGGACGGGTGAAGACGAGCAGATGATTGATGCTTTGAGCGGCCTCGAAAAGCGTCGCTTCCTTATGCATTACAACTTCCCGCCCTACTCGGTGGGTGAGACGGGCCGCATGGGCGGACAAAGCCGTCGAGAGATTGGTCACGGCAACTTGGCCGAGCGCGCACTGAAGGCAATCATTCCGGATCAAGAGAAGTTTCCGTATACGATTCGTGTGGTGAGCGAAGTCTTGGAGTCCAACGGTTCATCGTCGATGGGCACAGTTTGCTCGGGCTTGATGGCGCTTCTCGACGCTGGCGTTCCGGTTCGAGGTAACGTCGCCGGGATCGCGATGGGATTGATCAAAGAAGATAATCGCGTTGCTGTGTTGAGCGACATCTTGGGTGACGAAGATCATCTGGGAGATATGGACTTTAAAGTCGCGGGTACACGTGACGGTATCACGGCCCTGCAGATGGACATCAAGATCGACTCGATTTCTTTTGAAGTGATGGAACAAGCTCTCCGTCAGGCGAAAGATGGTCGCTTGCACATTCTAGGTGAGATGGAAAAGGTCATTTCGCGTCCGCGTGGCGAGATCTCGCCCTACGCGCCACGAATTGAGACCATCAAGATTAAGCCGGAGAAGGTTCGCGAAGTCATTGGAGCTGGCGGCAAGGTCATCAAGGGCATCATCGAAGAGACTGGCGTGAAAATCGATATCGAAGATGATGGTACAATCCATATCGCATCCACAGATCCGACCCGAACCAAACGAGCGATTGAGATCATCAACTCGATATGCGCCGAGGCCGAGGTTGGCCGCGTCTATTCGGGTAAGGTCGTCAAAATTACAGATTTTGGTGCCTTCGTTGAGGTCATGCCGAATACGCAGGGTCTTCTGCATATCTCGGAGATTTCTCATGAGCGCATTCGCCAAGTTACAGATGTGCTCAAAGAGGGCGATGTGGTGGATGTGAAGGTCCTCGATATCGATCGCGCTGGCCGCATTAAGCTTTCGCGAAAAGCTGTACTCGAAGCGCGCAACTGAGATGTAGGGCGCTCGGCGGGCTGGAGTGCCCGCATGTCGGCCGTTGACGGGTCTTTGGTGTTCAGGCTCTGGGGGCCCGGGCCGGCCACGAAATGATCCGACCTAAGTGTGATGGACTATGAAAGCGCCGTGATGGTTCACGGCGCTTTTTTTCGGTAGATTTCGGCAGATTGCGTTGGAGTGCGTGGCGCGAAACATAAGGCTTGGCGCTGGGACCAGGCCAATGTCAGTCTGAATCCATGCTTCGTAGTCCGCCTCGCGCTGCCTTTGATCGATTCAAGTATCGCAAGAGCACTCTGAGCCAGGGTGTACGTGTGGTGACTGAAACGCATCCCTCTTCGGTGGGAGTGTCGATCGGCATTTTTGTCGATAAGGGCACGCGTGATGAGCGAGCGGATGAGGCGGGACTTGCACATTTTGTTGAACACATGGTGTTCAAGGGTACCAAGCATCGAAGCGCCTTTGAGATCTCTAAAGACCTTGAGGAGGTAGGTGCGGATCTCAATGCTTTTACGTCGAGGGAGTCGACTTGCTTTGTGGCGCACGGGCTTGCCGAGACTCTGGATCGACAAGTTGAGGTTTTGTGCGATCTGCTCTCGGCGCCGACGTTTGATCCCGAGGATCTCGCCAAAGAACGAGATGTCGTCGTTCAGGAGATTTCGGCCAGCGAAGATCAATTGGAAGACTGCATCTATGATCGTTACTTGTCGCGCGCCTTTCATGGTCACTCGCTGGCGCTCCCCATCTTGGGAACGTCGAACTCGATCCGGGGCATGACCCGTGAGCGTGTGTTGAAGTTTTTTAAGCGCCAGTATGTTGTGGACAATATGCTCGTCGCAGCGGCTGGCCGAGTGGATCATGATGAGCTTTGTGAGTTGCTCGAAAAATTTCTTCATCCGGCTCGAGCTCCTGGGCAACGGCGATTGCCGGCCGGAACGACTCCCGTTAGTGTCGAGCCCCAAGCCTTCGTGCAGATCCAGAAGCGTCGTGCTGAACAGGTGCATCTTTTGATGGGATCTCCGAGCCCATCTTTCCAGGAGCCTCAGCGCTTTGAGGCCATGTTCCTCAACGCTATTTTGGGCGGTGGACTCACTTCGCGTTTGTATCAGGAAATTCGCGAAAACCGCGGACTAGCTTATTCGGTCTACTCGCATCTTTATACTTTTTCAGATGCAGGACTGTGCTTGATGTACGCGGCCACCGAACCCAAAAAGGCGCCTGAAGCCTTTGAGGTCGCGTTGGGTGAAATGACGAAGATCAGACAGGAGGGGGTGCAACGGGATGAGGTGGAAATGGCGCGCACACAGTTGCGTGCGTCGACACTTTTGTCAGCCGATGACACCGATTCGCGAATGCAATCGCTTGCAGCGAATGAAATGATCTTTGGGCGTTATCGCCCCGTGCGCGAAGTTTTGAAGGAGTTCGAACGCGTCAAAATTGATGGCGTCATGGCTCTCGCGGAGAAGGCTTTGATGCCGGATCGATTGGGAGTGGCGATGCTCGGTCCGATCCCTGAAAAGCCGATGCGCGATTTCGTCGCCAGAGAGCTAGGTCGCGCGGCCCGTATGAATTCCTCCTCGAATTCTAGAGCCAAGTCGCCTCGACGGGCACGGGTATCCAAGGCTCAGAAAAAGCGCGCGTCGATTCGAAAGTCGTCGACGGGCAAAGGTTGAGGACTTGAAGTTAGATGACGAGTTTCATTCGCACAGAGAGGTTTTAGATCTCACTGTGCCTAGGAGATGGGGGCAAAGAATGCTTGAACTGACTCAAAATGACCGCGGCTTTATGAGCGTTGTCGTTAAGCTCAAAAAACTAGATCACTTTCGCGGCGAGATCCCTCGGTATGAAACAGCGGGCGCGGCTGGACTCGATGTTCGGGCTCAGCTTCGCGAGCCGATTCGTTTGAAATCTTTGGAGCGAGCCTTGGTGCCGACGGGTTTGAGCGTGGAAGTCCCGGCTGGATTCGAACTTCAAGTTCGTCCCCGTAGCGGTTTGGCGGCTAAGCAGGGTCTGACCGTGCTGAACTCGCCGGGAACTGTTGATGCCGACTATCGCGGCGAGGTGAAAGTGATTTTGGTGAATCTCAGTCACGACACCGTCGAGATCCAAGATCAGGATCGGATCGCGCAGTGGGTGATCTGTCCCGTGGCTCAAGCTGAGTTGAGGGTTGTGGATGTGTTGTCTGAGACAAGTCGGGGTGTCGGGGGATTTGGTTCGACGGGCAAAGCCTGACGCTCGATCGTAATGGCGAACTCAGGGACGAGTTGATGAGCTCGAGGAATGTTGAGTTGATTTTGTGATGGCTGCGACATGGAGGAAGCATGCGATTTCAAAGTGGTCGAACTTGGATGACGGCGATGGCTCTCTGCTGGTGATGAGTGCCGAGGCACGTGTCGGCTTTTCAGGTGGTGATGTCTTTCAAGCTGTGGACTTGGAAGGTGAAATCTCTTTGACTTGCCAGGAGCCCGGAACGGGTCGTACGGAATATTCTCAATTCCGATGTACAGGTGAAATTTTGGAACCTGGCGAGTTTTCGTGGTTTATGGGACCGCGAGGTGTGGCCGCCGATCAAGTCGAACTCAGCGCAATTCATGAGGATGGTTCGAGCCGCACTAAGAGCGAAAAGTACGATGAGGTGGCTGGCCGCACGTCCAGCACAGTCAATTTGTGGGTGTGGACACTCTTGCAAAGGCCCTTGCTCGAAATGGGTCGCAACACTGTGAACTACCGTCTCACAAAGGGGACACGCGAAACTTCATCTGGGAAATTTGAAGTTCGGGTCGAGCGAGCGCCGACTCGTACGTGCCGATTTCGCCGCTCTTATTTTTCGTCCAACATGCAGGATTGTCAGACGGGTGGAGGCTGGTGTGGGCAGTATTTTGGGGATGAGTCCTACTGTAACTAAGCTGGCCTCGCTGAGTGTTGCGATTGGTCGATGAGTTGTTTGAGGGAGATGGTCCGAATTCCGGTCTGTGTGGGGTGACAGAGGTGGGGTGAGTGCGGTTGAGGCTCGCGCGTTTTATTGCGTGTGGTTCGGGCTAT
>CANHQR010000071.1 GCA_947462815.1 Pseudobdellovibrionaceae bacterium | reverse complement strand
TACCCAAAACGAGCAAGCATTTCGCCGGCCAACGGAAGGTGCTCACATCGCACGCGTCGTGGGTTGTCTCGAGCGCCACCGGAGTGAGGCCTTGCTCGCGAGCTGCAGACAAAGCTGCAGCTATCGAGGGGAAGCTCCGGCAAGGCAGTTGAGCGCCCATCGATGTCTTTTGCACGGGAGCCTCATCGGGCGTCGGTGTGTAACCGGTGACCCAAAGGGCGCTCGCTCCAAGGCTTTCACCCGTTCGAATGAGGCCTCCGACATTGAATGCGCTTCGCATATGATCGGCTAAGAGGATTAGTTCTTCGCCCGTTTGAGTTTTGGGCCGAGTCTCAGTGGCGTCAGGCAAATGCGGCTTTTGCTCACGCAAGAACTCTTCATCGGAAACAGTTCGACGGGCCAGGCGTTCGATGGGAACAATCAGCGCCATCAAGGTTTTAAGCGTCATGTTTCGTGAAGCGCGCGAGCTCAGTTCACCCAGCTTTCGCAATTCGAAATCAGTATGAGCCTCCAGGCTCACAAGCGCCGCGTGAAATTTACGATAGGCACGATCCCGCTCGCTTTGCGCTTCGGGTCCTTCGAGATTCCAGGCCGATTCGCAAGCACGTGCCAAACTCAGGAGTCTCGCCGCCTGAGGTGCAAACGGCTCTTCTGCCGAGGAACTCAAAGCGACTCCTTACTTGACACGATCGCCGGGTTTGGCGCCCGAGTCTGGCGAGAGCAGGAACATGGGTTTTGTCCCGCCGCTTTCGTTAGGATCGCTGGCGGCGAGCACCATACCTTCGCTCATACCGAACTTCATTTTTCGGGGTGCAAGATTGGCGACGACAACTGTGAGTCGTCCGACGAGTTGGGCCGGATCATAGGCGCTTTTGATCCCGGCAAAAATTTGTCGTTCCCCGAGCGGCCCGAGGTCGAGTCGAAGCTTGATCAACTTGTCGGCCTCCGGGACAGCTTCGGCGGCGATGATTTTTGCGATTCGCAAATCAATCTTTCCGAAGGTGTCGATGTCGATCACGTTGGGCGCGGCCGAAGACTGAGCCGTCGTCGCCGAGGATTGTGCTGGAGGTGACTTGGTCGGTGGAGGATTTGAATTCAATGGAGTTCCCGCTGGTTTTGAAGCGTCCACCATCGCCTGCACTTTCTCCGCGTCCACGCGGGTTGCCAAATGCTCATATTCGCCAACTTGTCCGCCTTCGAGAACGGCTTCCCCGTCTCGCCACTTGTAAGATGCTTCGCCAAGTAAACGGGCCACTTGATCCGCATACTTCGGCAAAATGGGTTTCAGCGCAATCGCCAGCAGACGAAACACATTCAGTGTTGTGCTGAGGACGGCGCGAGTCGCTTCAGGATCGGACTTAATCAAATTCCAAGGTGCCTTTTCATCGAAGTATTTGTTGGCCTCGTCCGCGATCTCTCGTACCTCTTGAATGGCTCGAGCAAAATCCCGCGCCTCGTAGGCGGCTGCGATCGTCGCGCGGCGAGCTTGTGCTCGTTCCAAGAGGGCTCGGCCATCGTGGTCTAAGCGACTGAGTCGTCCGTCGAGGCGTTTAGCGAGCATCTGCGCGCCACGCGAACCCAAGTTGGTGATTTTGCCGACGAGTTCCGAATTCACACGATTGACGAAGTCGTCCAAGCCCAGATCCAAGTCACTCATTCCGGATGTGAGTTTGGTCGCGTAATAGTAGCGGAGGAATTGCGGATCGAGGTGATTGAGATAGGTGCGAGCTGTGATGGACGTGCCCTTTGACTTGGACATTTTCTCGCCGTTCACCGTAAGCATGCCGTGCACAAACACCTGTGTGGGCGTTTTGAAACCCGCAGTCTTCAGCATCGCAGGCCAGAACAAACAATGAAACTTGATGATGTCTTTGCCGATGAAGTGATAAATTTCGTCGTCGCCTCGCGACCAGTAGTCCTCAAAATTAAGCCCGCGTTGATCGCAAAGCTGCCAGGTGGAGGAAACATAGCCGATGGGCGCCGTCAGCCAGACGTAAAAGAACTTGCCGGGATGATCTGGAATTTCAAATCCGAAATAGGGTGCATCCCGGGAGATATCCCAATCGAGGAGTTCGCCCTCAACCCATTCACTGAGTTTGTTAGCCGCCTCAACGGGGGAATGAGCCGGCACCCACTCTCGCAGGAAGTCACGAAAGTCGCTCAGCTTCACGGAAATCACGGATGTCGGCTTGAGATTGGGTTTGGAGCCGCAAATGGCACAAGCCGGGGACTTTAGCTCACTGGCGGAGTACGTCGATCCACATTTATCACACGAGTCACCATACTGTTCTGTGGCGCCACACTTGGGGCAAACACCTTTCACAAATCGATCGGGTAAAAACATCCGATCATGATCACACCAGAGTTGCTCTTGCGTGCGCGTGCGCAGGTGACCTTGATCGCGAAGTGCCGCATAGAATTTTTCGCTGAGTTCACGATTCTCCTGGGAATTGGTCGACGAATAAATGTCGAAGCCCACGCCAAAGTCTGCGAAGTCCCGTGCGTGCTCGGCATGTGATTTGGCAATCCACGCCTCAGGCGTCAGTCCCAACTCGCGAGCTTTCACCATAATCGGTGTTCCATGAGTGTCATCGGCACAGATGTACACGCAGTCGCGCGCATTCATCTTGTTCCAGCGAACCCAAAAGTCGGCTTGGAGATACTCAACCAAGTGACCGATATGGATCGGGCCATTGGCGTAGGGGAGAGCGGCCGTCACGAGACGGCGGGGTCTTTGTCTGCGGGTCATTTCATCTTCCCCGTGTGCGAGCCAAGCTTGCGCCCTTGAGCTGGTCCACTTGCGTGGTCGCGAGCCATGGCCCGGTTGAGCGGACTGGTCTAAAACCTCGACCCTGCTGGAATTTTTGCGTTTCGTCAGTTGATTTCGCCTTTCGGCAATATTCGCTTTAAGCGAACCTAATGATATTAAACTTCAATTTTTACAAAGTCGATTCAGGCCTTATCCTGGCTTTATGAAAACACACAATGATTTCACCTCATCCGATTCGAACTTCAGCCTCCTTCGCGAAACTGGAATCCTCGATTTGGCCGCGGAACGCCTCCGCCGGCACCGTTCCGGAGAAATCATCTTCAATGCCGGCGAGGCATGGCCGGGATTGCTTCAGGTGCTTCAAGGCCAGGTCAAGATTAAGCGGCACTTCGCTTCGGGTGAATACTTGGAGACGATCTGCGGGGCGGGCGACCTGATTGGCCAAGCCGAGGCCATGCAGTTCTTGGCTGAAGGCTCAGCTGTTTTCAGATCGAGCGTCGAGGCTGTTGGCGAAGTTCTGCTGCGTTTGACCCCCGGGAGTGAATTTGCGGCCCTTGTGACGCACACTCCGCCGTTGATCCAGCAAATGTTGCGTCAACAGGACCAGGCTCGCGCAGTCGGAACGCAGGCCTTTGATTCCCAGTTGCGACGCCCCTTGAATCAGTTGCCCGTTCGGGCTCGTGTCGCCGCGGTGATTTGGGGTCTGGTACGTCGCCACGCTGAGCGAGATGCCCAAGGCCGGTTGAAACTGGATCTCGACCTCACTCGGGAAGAAATCGCCCACCTGGCGGGAACAGTTTACGAGTCGGTTATTCGAACCCTGACGCAATTGAAAAAAGAAGGCGTTCTCGAGGTCGAAGGCCGACAATTTACGATTTTAAAACACGAGGCTCTCGCGCGAATTGGGCAAGTTGTGCTAGCTTCTGCGCCCGAGGAGCGTGGCCAACATGAATACGAACATCTTCAAAGACCTTCAGTGGCAGCGATGGCAGAACCAGATTCAAGACGGGGCCAAACACCTGTTCGAGCAGATCACTCTGAATCCGGAAGGACGGGTGAAGCTCAGAAAGTCGACAGCGCTCCCGCGACCGCGAGCTGAAGTCGCCACCTCGCTCACGCGCGATGGGGTGACCGCGTTTCTCGCTGAATTGGGCGGCGGCTTTGTCGAGGCCGAGATCACGTCAATGGATGCGACGGCTGATGCCGCCGAACCGATGCCGAGCACCCGTCTTCAGGTAGGGGATCGCGTTCATGTGCGTCTGGCGGGCCTGCAGTTCTCGGATCTGGCGGGTTTCGCGAAGATGATGGCGGTGGATCGTGCACCTGCGGCGGCAAAGCCTTACGTCGAACCATTTCTCGATAAGACGCGTGTACTGGATCGTTTGGCGGGATCTCTTGATCTCGCCTATGGGCTGTTGCGGGCCAATTTGGATTTCCAATCCGTCATCGTGCGAATGGAAGAGACGACGGAAGGTCTGGAGTGGGTGGATCAGGGCGATAGCTTGCCCGCACCCATGAAGTCTTTCTCCCACCTTCATCAACTGATCGATACCAGCGAAGGTTGTTTGATGATCGATGAAATCGAGGTTGAGGTCAGCCCAGCAGCCTTGGCTCCTGCAATCGAGTTCATGCTTCGCGCGCATCTTGAGCATCGGGCTCGAATTTATGCGAAGCTCTTTCGCGCCGAGGGAACTGCGGTTCACGCGGAAAAATGATGTCTCGGGGGCCCTTGAGTGGGGGCGATCTCTGACGCTGGTCAGCCGCTGAAAATCGGCTCGCGTTCTGAAATTATGAAAGATCGACGAAGGGTCGATGCTTGAACCGAGTGCGCCTCTTGGGTGGTTTTTCGCCTCCCTCGGGGCCAAATCAAGCTTATTCAAATAGGCAAGGGTTTCTGGCCACTTGAGCAATCCTCGTGGGCCTTTTGCCATGCCACCCAGGTGACCCGGTTTTTGCTCCATCCGTTCCCTGATGAAGCCTCTGAGTGGCCTGCCTTCACCTTCAAATATACCGCGACGAGTTCAAGCTTTGGCTTGGGATGTAGTGCTGATCGCTTCGTTGTTGTGTGGGGGGCTGATTCTATCGAAGGGCGAGGGGGCTCTTGCGGCCTCGTCGGCCACCCTCGAGCTACGATCGGCGACCCAGGCCCCCTCTTCGCTCGAGTCGCTTCGACCTTTTGGCCTCGATCAGGGCCTTCAACAAACGAGAAACGTTCATCGCAGCTCTCATTCTCAAGGAGCCGGTACGACGGCGGTTCGGCACACCAAGGGGGCCCAGGAGCAGCTTTTCTCTGAGGCGAAGGCGCGCGAGCTCCGTGTCGGAATAGATCGAGGGGGAGGAGGCAAGGACGTTGTGCAATTGATCCTCATCGATCCTGCGGGTCGAGAAGAGGTCGTCCCGATTTCTCGCGGACTCGAAGATGGTGTGTTGCTCTCGCAATGGGACGAAGATGATGCACTGTTGATCGAGTCGGAATTGCAGGAGAAGGCAGGTGCTTACTACCGTCTACCGAGCACGCGAGATGAGCTTCTTGCTGAGCTCAGTTTGCCGAAATCGAGTGTCTTATCGGAACTTGAGATGATGGATCTTTTGGCCGTACAAATCGAGCGTCAGCTCGGCACGACGCCTGCGACGTCTGCGTTTTTGCTCGAGCAAATGGACTTGCGTCGTCAGCGAGAGGCCGTTGCGGAAGGCCAAGACGCAGCGGCCGCTGTTGAGTTCGACTTTGATGAATTGGAGCGTGACCTTCACAGCATGTACGTCGGGCTTTCGACGTCCGATTCCAGTGAGTCCCAGGATGCGCCGACATCCGGGTCGGTCGCGGCGACCGAAAGCTTAGGCGGAGCGTCGAGCTTGGGAAGTGTGAATTCATCGACGATTCGCGAGTTGATTGTCGGCGCTTTAGGAGGTCGCGGGCGGGGTCTTATGGAGAGAAAGGAAAAGCAAGCGGATCCCATCCGCATCGAGGCATCGCTTGCGATTCAAAATTCAAATTCAACGAAATCCGAATCTCTGCGAATCACGACACCACTTCGATCTTTAACTTCGCCAGCTGTAATTGAAGCTGACGGAAATTCGATCTCGACGAGCCTTTGAGATGGGCACTTCGTGTCTGAGCCAAGATTCAAAAAGAATGATGTCTCCGGCTTGAGCTTCAACTTCCAAATGAGGTCGAATACTCGGTGGAGCGTCTGGTCGTCTCGGAGGCGTATTCATCATCCGATCATGGCGGGGATCCTCAAACTTAATCGGGCTGGAGCCGGGCGGGGTACTGACGTACACCGTGCCGCTCAATACTGAATGCGGGTGAATGTGCCAACTGTGAGCACAATCGGGCGGCATGACGTTGACCCAGCACGTGGTCATCTCGAGGTGTCCGCCGCCAAGATCCCAGGCGAGGGACCGCGCAAACTTTCGAACGTGGGGACGCAGTGCGCTTTCTAATTCTTGGAAGGCGGAAAAACGTCGATGCAAATCGTCCCAAGATGCATAACTTGTGTAGCCATTAACGTAACGCTCTTTTGACCAGGCCTGACCTTGTTCATCAATTTCCCTGATGATCAGGGTTTCTCGCAAAAGCTCGGACAACAAGTCGTCCTTTGGCCTTGCCGACGAACGAAGTCGTGGTTCACCCACGGAAGGTGGGGTCAATCGAGCCTTCCAAACTTGAGTTGGCCACAGCGCCTTGAGCTGCGAGGCGCTCAAGTTCGATCGTTGGGGTCGTCGAGACTTAGATTTGAGCATTGTTCTTTTGGATTTTGTTTTCACGCCCCAGGCAAACTAGTGGAGACCGCTCATTTCTGTCTATCGGATTTAGTCGTTCTGAAATGGATCGCGCAACAAAGATGCGTTTCGCCGAACAGAGTCATGGGTCACAGTTAACGGCGCCAAGCTGGGATCGAGACCCAAATCGAGTCGCATCTGTTGGCTTTCGGGCCAGGAGAACTGGGGAAAGTTCTTGCGCAACTTGGGCTCCAGCTCTCCGTAAAGATTGAGCGAGATGTGCCGACTCTCCTCAGCGAGACTCGTCAGCACAAACTGAATCGCATCGTTGGTGTTGTGTGCGATTTCACGACCGCGGCGCTGCCAAAGCGACCAAGTCTTGCGAGTCTCGGTCTCAAGCGATTGAAGTCGCGCCAAGAGTTTCGATTGAGAAGGGGAGAAAGTTGCCATGGGACCTCCTGTTTGGAGCGAGGGGCCAAGGCGCTTGAGTTCGACAGCCGGGGTCGCCTTGATTCGCTATTTTTAAGGATAAGGCTTTTTTCAAGCTTGGCGAGGTGAGAGCGGGTTGAATTGACGGGAATCAAAACTGTATGTCGAATTCTAGGTTTTTCTATCTTGCCTTGGTAACGTGAGCCATGGGCTTCGGTTGTGTCGCTTGTGGCGCGCCAGCTGATTGAGCCTGATCATCCTAATTAGCCACAAGTGTCTCAAGCGTCTGAAGAGGATATAAATGGTAAACGCGCTCGGTGCTTCGCAAAAGGGCCACAACTCCGCTTCGGCAGCCGGCCGCCAGGACCACGCGACTCAACAAGCGATCCGACATGCCATCGAACGGGGACGATCGACGGGTGCGGACTTCGTGGAGATATTTGTTGAAGACTCGGAGTCTGAAGAGATCTCAGGTGTCGGCGGTAAAGCTTCGAATTGGGTCAATGGTCGATTGCGAGGCGCCGGTGTGCGCTTGTTATTCGGCGCTGAAGCTTTTTTTGTTTCGACGCATGACTTAAGTGAGGTCGGGTTAGCTCGTGCTATTGACCGAGCCGCTGAGGCCGCGTCGGCCCAGATGTCGGGCCAGATGTCGGGCCAGATGTCGGGCCAGATGTCGGGCCAGATGTCGGGCCAAAATTCGGGCCATTCGTCGGGGCGAGGGACGAGGTCGCAGGAGTCAGGGCACTTTATGGGTGAGAAGGCTGCGTCTGAGAATTTCATTCGCCCCAAATTTGATATCGTTGTCCCTCCGGCGCAACCGGGCGTGCAGTCTTCCAACCGATTGAGACTTCTTAAGCGGTTGGATCAAGCGGCTCGAGCGAGGTCGGCTCGGGTGACGCAAGTTGAGTCCTTCTTGCTGTGGCGGCATCAACGAGTCTTGATCGTGAACTCGGAAAATCTTTGGGCAGAAGATGAGCGTCCCTATGCTCGAGTCGGTGTAACCGTGACGGTTGAGGACGCAGGTCAGCGCGAATCGGCTTACGTTCGGCAGGGGGCCTTGGCATCAGCTGAATGGTTGGACGGCGTCGATCTAGAGAGCCTTGCCATTCAGGCGACAGATCGCGCTGTGTTGACGCTGAAGGCGGGCTATGCGCCTGCGGGCGAGATGCCCGTGGTGATCGATGCAGGTTTCGGAGGTGTCATCTTTCACGAAGCTTGTGGACACGGACTGGAAACCACTTCGGTCGCCAAGGGCGCCTCGGTTTTTTGTGGTAAACTTGGCGAAAAAGTGGCCGCGAACTGTGTCACGGCGATCGATGATGGCACATTGTGGGGGGGCTGGGGATCACTCGGATGTGATGATGAGGGCCGAGCCACACAGCGGACCGTCTTGATCGAAAATGGTGTATTGAAGAGCTATATGGTCGACCGAGTGGGTTCACTCCGTACGGGATACTCATGTACGGGAAGTGCTCGACGCGAGTCTTACAGGTTTGCGCCGACCTCACGCATGCGCAACACCTTCATTGCTACTGGATCGGACAGTCTGGAGTCGATGATCGCGGATCTCGATGATGGACTTTACGCGAAAGAAATGGGCGGCGGTTCGGTCAGTCCCGGAACCGGAGATTTTAATTTCAGTGTTGTCGAAGCTTATCGAATTCGTCGAGGTCGAGTTGAAGAGGCCGTAAAGGGTGCGACTCTTGTTGGACGTGGTATTGAGACTCTCGGGCGAATCACACGTGTCGGGCGTGAGCTCCGCTTACAAGACGGTATGTGCGGCTCAGTGAGTGGCACCATTCCTGCGGCGGTCGGACAGCCTCCCATCACAGTTTCTAAAATTCTCGTAGGAGGGCGAACTCGATGAGGGACTCGTCCAATTGGGAGACCCTGCCAGAGCGATTTGCAATGTTGGCGGAGGATGCGCGTGCTGAGGGCGCGGATGTGGAGTTGGTGGCCGAGTCCAAACGCGAAAGCTTGTTTGCATCCCATCAAGGCCAGATCGATCGTTGCGAACAGAGCGAAGTTGCTCGGTGTGGAATTCGCGCGATTGTCGATGGTCGAGAGGGATACTCATGGACCGAAGCTTGGGATGAAAGTGGGCTTCGCCAAGCTTGTCAGCTCGCGATTCAGCAGGCTCGAGCGATTGCTCGTGAGCAAAGGCACGACGGGGGTTGGCGCGATTGTGAAGGTATTGAATTGTTGTCCTCGTCGGCTGCGGGTGGGGAAGACAGATCGAGAACTGCGAGTTGCGACTCGATCTTAAGCACGGCCTCCTGTGGGACGCGAGAATTGAACATTCAGGAAATGGCGTCGAGGGCCATCGAGCTGGAGACCTCTGTTTTGGCGATGGACTCGAGAATTCGGAAAGTCCCTCACAATCGGTACCGTGATCTGCGTCGTTCCTGGGGGGTGTGGAATTCGAAGGGTGTCGCTCGCGAATTTCATGATCATGCCGTACAACTTTACGCCTACGCACTCGCCGAAGAGGCGGGGCAAGCGAGGATGGCGGGGGAAACGGCTTTCTGGCGGCAAATCGAGGGTCGATCGGATCGTTATTCCACAGAGGCGCCCCGTGTGGCGCGAGCAGCTGCGGAGAAAGCCGTGGCCAAACTGGGCGCGGTGACTCCACCGACAGGAGTCTATCGCGTGTTGATTCGCGGTGAAGCGATGGCTGGACTGTTGTCTCGTGCCGCACAGTATTTCTCAGCGCAAGCCGTACATGAGCGAACTTCGATCTTCAGTGGCAGTTTGGCTTGTCAGATCGCCTGCGATGAAGTCTCGATTTATGATGAGCCGCTGGATCTCGATGCGCCTGGGTATAGGCCCTTCGATGCGGAGGGTGCGACTTCGCAACCGACGCGTGTGGTCCGGGCGGGAAGACTCGAGAGCTTTCTGACGAATCTGACCTACGCGCGGCGACTCGGGGTGCCGCATACGCGGCACGCGGCTCGAAGTCCCGATGGAGTTTTAGAAATCGCACCGAGCAACCTTGTTTGGCGAGCTGGGAACTCTGAAGATTCTCAACTTCTCAAAGGACAAGGTGAGGTTCTGGTCATCACAGACCTTGCTGGATTTCATTCGGGATTCCGACAAGGCAGCGGAGAGTTTTCTTTGCAAGCCGAAGGCGAACTTTGGTCGGGAGGCGAGAAGCAAAAGTCGCTCTGCAATTTTGTGGTCTCGGGATCGATTCGAGAGCTCTTTTGCCGCGTCGTGGGCACCGGCCAGCGATTGTCTCCAGCGGTTGGTCTTGCCCGAGCTCCCGACGTGCTGGTCTCAGATCTCAGTATCGCAGGAGCTTGAGCTCCTGCTTTCGTCTCTTCGCGTTCGTTGTTGAGAGTGTGCCCTTTGTTGAGCTGAGTTCTCAGGGCTTTTTGGTCGGCGGGCTGATGTAAGCGGGCTCGCCGAAGAAGACATAGAACTTCTCTTCGTTGGGCGTCCATTGAATGTAGCGCCGCCACAATTCTGCGAGGTACACGGAACCAGCAGCCATGCGTCGGATGATCATGGAGCGATGTTGTTCGAGTGCTTTCTTTGAATTTTGACGCTCGTTCTTTTTGTCGCGACGGAGGAGTTCAGGGACTTCTTTAAGGCTTTCATTGGACAACTTCTTGAGAAGTTCGAGTGTCGAAATCCCGCGAATTTCTCCGCCGACCTTCTTCCATTGCCGAGCGGCCTCGCTCTGCACTTGAGACGTCAATCCGGGCCAAGCCTCATCTACCAACTGGTCTTCAAAATGGGCGTGAATACCCGATTGCTCAGTAAGTTGACCGTCGTAATTCTCGGTCACATGCAGAGGTTGCGCGAGGTCGCCGATGTAGTGAGCGATAACTCCCGCCGTCACGAGCCACTCGCCTTGCAGTCGGTGGCGCTCTTCTTTGATGACATCCTTTTGTTTGAGAAGGCCTGTCGTGGCTTTCAACCGCTCTTCCAGTTCGCGAATTCGCCAGAATGCACGGCCTGCTTTTTGTTCAATCTTAGGGAATTTGGCATCGAAGGCGAGTCGGTCCATCGCCAGCGGCTCGCCGCGGCTTGCCTTATCAAGTTTCTCAAATTCGCGTTCGAAGATTTCAAGGTCCATGAAGTGATTCGTCCACTCGACTTCATAAGTCGACGGCTTCTTCCAAACGAGATCAGGTACGTTGGAATAGTAGCCGAGGTCATAGGCTCGCGACTTCAGAAATTTCGCCATGGGGCTGCTATCCGACAGTTCCTCTTCGGCGAGGATGTGAGCGCTAGATCGCGCGATCAAATCATGCCCCACACGGCCCCATGCCCCAGCGCTTTGGCTCTGAAGCATGGCGAAGAGGAGCACACCGAGAATCCTGACGCTGTGTGATTTCGCGTTCGCAGACCGGCGAATTTTCAATTCGGGAGTGTTGTCGATCGGCATGTTGTAAACCTCCATCTGATGACTTGGGGCGCAGAGAGCTGTGAGGGTTGATCGCGACATTTCTTGATGAGTTTGCCTGTTCTCGTCGAGCTTTGTGGAGTTGGAGACTTGTTGTCAATTTTTTATAGAATGCGAGAGGTTCATCGGTAGGATTGTAGCGCCAATGCCAAAGTGTTCCAGACGACGGAATCCTCCGGCTCCGACACTTCGTCCATTGCGAGCAACATCGCTAAGAGCTCGCGCTCGGGCATTTCGCGCGCGACATAGAGAGCGCGCCGCGTTTCAATCTTCCAATTGAAGGGGTGAAGTGGGCGAGAGCTATGGAGTTGAATTTCGGCCGAAGGAGCCGACATTCGTTCGGCAAGATGGCGGATGATGCGGAGACTGCGGTCGATGAGTTTGTTGTTAACAGGGCGTACGAAGGTCATCCAGTTTCCAGCGATTCGATCGCATTTCCCCATAGCGAGAGTGCTTTGCATATTGAGGTAACTTTTTAAGAGGAGACTTCGCACCAAGCTCGAGGTGGAGCTCTCGACGGTGATCCGATTTCGAACCCCAGGTGAGCTGCGGTGACGAAGCGAAAACTGGATGGCCTCGTTTTGGCTGCTCACCTCAATGACAATCTGACTTTCCGCGCCTCGAGCTTGCCTTCGCGCTTCAGCATCCGCACTAAAGTTGAAACCGAGGAGTCGAGCCTCATGAAGAGGAAGAAACTTCAGTCCACGTGCTGCGCCAGGTAGGTTTTCGGACTGCCAGTCGAGACCGCGCGGGCCGCGTCCGAGAAGTTCGTTCCACGCATTGATCGATTGAGAGAGCGCGGAGCCATCGCATTGCCTGAGTTCTAAATAGGTTTTAGAGAGATCCAAGGGTCGGTCTGAGGTGTTGAGATCGAGTTCATTTTCAAAGGGCGATAGCCCAAATGTCGGCGCTCGCTCTGTTGTGTCGGTGAGGACGGCGAGGCCTGCTTCGCCACCGAAGGCCCGATGAAGAGCATAATGATTTTGCCGGTAGGTCTCGGCCTCCTCTTCAATCAAAGGCAAAAACCAAGTCGGATCTGTACGTGTTAAACGATCTCGGACATCTGAAATAAGCCATCGCGCTCGGCCGTACGCCGCGGCCTCAAACAGCGAGGCACCCACAAAAGCCATGAGGGCCGACGAAGCTTGAAGCCGCGTCGAACCGGCAATCACCATGGGCCCGAAATCAAGAGCGTGCCAGCGAACTCGCGAATGGTCCAAGACTCGAGCCGATCGAGTTGCGACTTTGCGGAGGATCTTGGGTGGGTTGCAAAAGAATAGCCAAGGCGCTTCGTGAGAAGACTGCGCCGCCGCCTCGACAGCTCCGAGAACGAAGGGAGTTTCGCCACCTTCGGTGACGCCGATGAGTAGATCTTCATTTCTATATCCCAATTGCCGCAAGTGAAGCTCACCCAGTTGTGGGTGGTCTTCAATGACTCCTTGTGATCGAACTAAGGCGGAGTCGCCACCGGCTGTGAATGCCACAATCCGGTCTTTCAAAGTCTCTGAGGCGTGAGTTCGCCAGGCCCGTTCAATCGCGAGCGCAAGGCGGCCCGTTGCACCACACCCCACGATGAAAATGCGCCGACCGGTCTGCAGGGCCCGCTCACAACTTCGCGTGAGATCGCGGATTGGGCGATCTTGCTCGAGCAACTTGGTGTAAATCTCAATCTCAATCTGCGTGAAGAGTCGAGCGGCATCATCGGGGCGATCGTGGCAAAGGTCGGAGAGATCTTTGGTCCAAGGATGAGGCATCTCGGTTGGCAGTGATCCAAGCCGAAACTCCCCAGCAACCTGTAAGAAACTTTCGGCCTTTTGTTCGCCCAGGCGCCGCAATGGTTCGGGCCACTGTCCCCAATCGAGGGGAGGCTGAAGCTGTCCCTTGGGAAAGGGCTGGAAGCGTTTTTGATCTCGTTGATATTTGTGAGAGTGTGGATCTGCCGCCATCTCGGATTAGTGTGAGCGAGCGATCAATAGCTTGTCATGGAACTTCGCTGGCCTTGCAGATTGCGTCGTCGTTGTCACCGAGTGGCTGAGCCGAGGGGAGCTCAGTTCCTGAGCGTTTTGCTCCGTCATGCGCATCTGAGCGAGCTGCGTCGCAGATCCATAGCCCGAGGACAGGCTCGCGATTCTGTGTTCGATGAACTCTTCGCGCAGGACTTCAGCGCGTCCACTAATGCTTAAAGCGTAAGCTGACGGTTCGGAACTTTCCCGTTCCACCTGAACGGCCCGGGTTGGACCAATGTTGTAAGCGCGAAGCACTGAGAAGCGGCGGGCCATCGGATCCTGAGGGCGATACCACTGCGATGAGAGCCACTGGACATAGCGCGCACCGATGCGCCAGTTGCAGGCGGGACGCTCGAGTGCGGACTCCCAATCCGCGCGAGTTTGGGGCTGTCCGCACTCGCCAATCGGAGATGTCTTGGCCGTGAGCCAGGCTGAGGTCGAAGGTTTCATTTGCAACAGACCGACTTCTCCGTGAGCGCCGCGAGCGGTGGGTCTCAGGCGGGATTCCCTCTCGGCCATCGCCCAAAGAAGAAAAGGGTCGGCCGCCTCGTCAATCGCAGCCAACTGAAGTTCCTCGATCAAATTACGCAACTCAATTCGTGCTCCGGGGCGGCTGAGTCGAACCTTCCAGAAGCTTTGCGCCTCATGCTCGAAGTAAGTCGAGAGGGATGGTCGGCGAGTGGCAGCATCGGCGCTGGTCGCTGAAACCTCGGCGGCCTTGGAATTGATGGCAAGGTCTTGAGCCTTCAGCGATGTGAGAGTCTGTGTGGGGAGTTCGGTGGTCATGGCCTCACGTGATGCCTGCGGCCAGCTCACCACGGCACTCGACACGACACCAAGGAGTGAGAGTCGCTGGATTCGTTTGGCTGGGCCTAAAAGCTGATCCGTGAGCCACGTGATTCTCGAAAACGGCCGTTGGATCATTTTGGGCCAGGGGGGTGGTTGGCTCAAAACTTTGTTCATGCCTTCCATAAGGGCAAGGGTGATGCCGAGAGGCCTAAAGATCGGGAATCTGTCGATTCTTAAAACGAAACATCTCCCGCGGCCGCGGTGTTTGAGAAGAAGTGTCGAACTCGTTTGCGGCGTCTAAAGTTTGGTTTACACCTTAAGCTGGGCCACTTGGCTGGTTGTCTGATGCGTCTCAATCTGAGTCTTTATGATGCGAAGAGGGGGGGGCCTCCCTCAGTCAGATCGTGATGCAAGCACCCCAGATTTTGAGTGATCCTCGTCGATAAAGTCGAAATAGCGGCACGAATTAGGAATAAAATTAGGAACATGTGGACTTGCAACGTTGGTTCAGCGTCAGCAATTCGTTGTTGTGAAAGTTCGCGTAGATGTAAAGATGGTCCTCGAGCGACGGAATCTTTTTTGTCGTGCACCAGGTTTGTCGTACGAGTCGACTCACGTGAGCGCGAATCATCGCTGCGGTGTGATTGAAGCTGAAGAGCGGATCAAAGCCACCGCGTTTGAGCTCGCCTTGGCCAATTGTGCAAGCTCGTCGTCCTTTGAAGCGCTGATGCTCGATCCGAGGCAGAATTTCTCGGATCAGTGGCGGATAGCCTGGGTTCTTGTCGGATTTGATGAGGCCCAGACTCGTCAATTTGGGAGCCAGACGCCTCAGAAGTTTTCGTCGAGCTCTCGCGCGTCCATCGCGCCTTCGCCCGTACTTCTCGCAAGCC
>CANHQR010000070.1 GCA_947462815.1 Pseudobdellovibrionaceae bacterium | reverse complement strand
TGAGCCAGTGACTCCTTCAGACTCAATAGCAGATCCACATGGCCATTGTGCAGATCTAGACTCTCGCGGAATCGTGGCGCGACCCAATCCACCAGCTCGAACTCCCCGTCTCGATCGATGGCCTGCAAGAGACCCACGCCCATGGACTCGGCCAGCTTCGTCACATCCGCATCAGGTCGATGCTGGCTGCTCGCGCCATCGACGTAGTAAACGAGCCACGATTCATTGGCCCAGGAGCTATTCATTTGCGCTTCGATCAGAGCGGCGGTGAGATCTCGGCGAAGAGCCTTGGGGTCTTTTTGGTAAAAGAACTTGTACTCAAGAGACGACACGATCAAGGGTGCTGTGGGAATTCGCTCGAACTGATGCATCAAGGTGCGCAAGTCATCGCTCGGGCCGAGGTTGAGCTCCTGCCATCGATCAAACAGATCTTCCCGCCGGCGTGTGAGTTCATTCTTTCGAATCATCAATGCATCGGGATTCGAATACATCCCGCTATGTGAAACCACGCGCGGCAAAGAGTACACGATCGCCTCGGACTCAAGGAAGTTCTGCATCAGGCCCAGCGTGAAGGGTAAATGCAGAAAGCTCTCGCGATGCTCGCGGCCCGAGCCTGCCACTCGCCCGGCCTCAACACGACTCCGCACCTCCGAAGGCCCACGGTGAACCGGCGCGCTGGTGGATGACGTGCCAGTTACAACTTCACCCGTGCCGTTCGCCGTCGACTCAAGCGCCGAGATCGCGCTGGCGATGCCATAACCACGACGTTTGCCATGCGAGATCAAAAGTCCTGAGTTCTTCGCACGCGTGAGATAGTTATTGATGTTGCGCTTAAGAAAATCCAATTCATCCTGAGTGACCTGCAGCTGCCCCTCAGCTGTGGCGATCCCCGGATCAATCAAGTCTGGCGAAAAGAAGTCGGCCACCTCGACCGAGGAAAACTGTTCGGCACATGACTTCTCCACCACTCGCGCAACGAGAATGCGCTCAAACTTGCGCTGGAGTTCGCCGGCATTTGGATTGAATGGCATATGAGGCTCCCTCGAATGACTTCAGCAGACTGGTTTTCAACCCGCGCGTCGGGGCGATTTGTTGACGATGTCTTGCGCCAGCTGAATCACCTGCTCGCGAAGCTCAGAAGGCTCCAGCACATCAGCCGCTGGACCAAAGCTGAGCACCCAACGGGCGAGTTCCGAGTTCAACCGAACCTTCAGCTTCAACTCCACACCTTCAGGCGTGCGCGTGAGCGACTGGGACTCATGCCAGCGACGTTCGGCGACGTAGGAAGCAATCGGCTCGCGAAGCAAGAGTCGGATCTCGCGGATCTCGCCAATGTTGAGGACACCGATGCCGTCTCTCAGAAATTCTCGCACATCAAAACCGCCGTGGGACTCGTAGGCATGCTCGAGCATCTCCGCCGACTTAATTCGTGCGAGTGCGAAGAGTTTAAACTGCCCGCGATCTTCCGCGACGAGGTAAGCACCGGCATCCGCAAAGTAAATCGCCTGCGGCCCCACTTCGCGCGTGGTGATCTGCGCATTTTGCGTCGACTTGTATTCAATGCGGAGCATGTGCCCTTCGGCACAGGCGTTGTGCACAGTATCCATAATTTCAAGCGACACACCGCCGGCCCAGCCTGGCTCAGGCTTAATGCCGATGTGTTGTTGGAATCGCTCGATCTCTTCGCGGCTTTTTACGCGTAGAGCCTTTTCGATTTGATCAAAGAACGACCGAAGATGCGTAAAGAGTGGCGAACCGCGATAGGACTCAAATACGCCGCGCGCTAGAAAGAGAGCGATCAATTCGTTGTAGGTGAGCTGAATATTCGGCGTGATCGTCGCAATCGGCTCAAGCTTGTAGCGACTATTGTCGAGTTTCACGAGCGGAATGCCCGCATCCATCAGGGCTTCGAGATCGCGGCGCACGGTCTTTTCGTGCACTTCGATTTTGTAGTCGTCTCTGAGCTTGTCTTGCAGCTCTTTGACACTCAAGCCACGTGTGTGCACTTCCAAAGCGCGAAGAGTATGTAGTGTTCGTGTCAGCGTGTCATTTCTCGCCATAATCTTGCTTCCTCAAACTCTGTGGCGATCGAGGGGTTGGCTGCTTCCTCCCGCGCTCGACCGAAGCCCAAAGCCTCGATGCGAAATCTCCCTCACTTATCGGCCGTTCGCCCGGCAAACTTTCTCGCAATCCTCTCGCTCGCATTACCTCCTGCATCTCAATTTGAAACAGAGCCTGGGCCAGGGTGCTCAGTCCTCGGCCTTTCTTCGGGTCACTCGACCCGTCACACCCCTTCAGAGCTTTTTCTTGGCATTCGCCATCGCACGGGCAAGGCGCCGAAACTTGAGCAGGCGTTGATTCTTTCCCTGTTGAAGCGTGCGCTCGATTCGCTCACCCATCTTCGCGAGCTTCTCACCGCGATGAAAGCGAAGCTCATCGCTCGCAAAGATATTTTCTTCCGCCCGCAGAAGAACCGAGCCAATCAAAGGCGCGGTTTCGCCGAGATCCACGGAGCCGCCTTCACGCAGAAACCTGATCCTTTCAAAGAGCCCAATCAAAATCAGCATCACGCGATAGACATCCGGATCGAAGGGATGTGCTCTTAAATGTGTTTGCACATCTTCCCAGGCCTTGGTGTCCCCGTTCATACCCAGTGTCAGCACGCGAAAGCTCCACAGTATAAAGTTCGGCGCTCCGTACCGGTGAAGAATCGGAATGTAGCGATCCGCAACTCGCATCGCTCTTTCTAAAGACTCGGGTTCATGCATATGCCCGACCCACTCATCCAGAGGACCCCAATTTTCTTCAATCAAAGCAATGAGACGTCCAACGAGAAGCTGACGAGCCGTTTCAGCAGCGACCAGGCCCGGTCGATGTGTGTTCACGAGATCGAGATTCTCCATCGCTACGTCGAGATCCGTCGAATCCGATTGTTCGATAGAGACCAAGATTTTTGCGACCATATTTTCGTTCAATTCGACTTCCGAAGGCTGCACCGCGGCTTCTCCAAAGCGTAAGGCTGACATTCACTTCTCCTTTCGCTGGCGACCTGGTCGCTTGCTCGAAGAACGCGGACTTGTGCCTTCGACTCGGCCGCTGAAGTCGCCGGCGGGCGTCGACGTTTTTTCTGTTCCTCCATGCTGATTGGCCCGAAGCAGAAAAAAACTGACAAACCCCTGATCCCAATAAGCTCGGTCCAGCCGCGCTCTCGCTTCGCGGAGCTCTTCATCCTTTCCTGATTCGACCAGGTGAGCGATGTAGTAGCCATGGTGATGGGGCGCTGGGTCCGCGAAGTCCGTGAGCAAGCGGTAGAGAAGCGCGATCTTTTCGCTCTTCGGTCCTTCTTGGTAGAAGGCCCGGTCCATAATCGCGACCAGCCGCTCCACGGTTTGGCCTCGGAAGACATGGAAGGTCTTGGTGCTCACTCGACGACTCCAGAGCTCCAAATGCTTTTCGGCGATCTGCAAGTCCTCAAGCGAGGGATCGGCCACATAAAGATGGGCGATGGCCACCGCCCGCTGCGCCCACGCATCATTGGTTGCGCTCGCGATTTCCATGACCAACTTCTTCACCCAAGGCGAGGAGACCTGGTCACCCTCGACGATGGGTGACAAGAGTCGTTGCAAGGCTCGTAAACGCACACCGTCTTCATAATCAACGAGCGGTTCTAAACATGCTTCGTTTTTCATTAGCGCTTCTCCTCGTTGGCGTTGACGGCTTCACTCGTGTTCGGGTCCGTGCCGGACGCCGATTCGCTCTTGAGCTTCGCCGGTAAGCGCGCTGAGTTTGTCGTTTCTTCGGACTCGCTCTTTAAGAACTTCTGCTGCCGCTCTTGAATCAAGCGCCGTAGCTCAGGCGATCTGTCCAGCAAGCTGTGACGGAGGCCGACCTTTGCGCGTTCGAATTCCTTCAGCGACATGGAACCTCGAGAAAAACAGCTGATGCGCTCGGTGCCATTCACGAGGCTTCGCTCAAAGTAGCGATCCGTGATGCGAAGACCCTTCAGTTCGGCCCGTGCCTCCGTCATGATGTTTTCAATCACTGCAGGGTCCACACGCTCATCTAGACCCTCAGTCATTGAGATCAGCTCACTTTTAACCTGTGTGCCGATCTCTTCAGCCAATTGCACAGAGATTCGCGTGTCGGCCAGGCGTTGACACAAACTCAGACGCTCATTCCCCAGTCCGTCGTAGCGCCCCTCTCCGAACAGCCGACCTTGGGCCTCCTCGGAGAACTTCGCATCAATCGCCCAGTCCGCACGCGCCCGATCCGGAAGCGAAGTCTCAAGAAGCACGGCCTCTCTCGATTCAGGTGATGAGGTGTTTCGCGATGAGCTCGCACAACCCGTTGTCCAGATCACGAGCGCAATGACCCCGAGCCCCAGCGCCAGCAATCTCAAAGACGAGAAAGCGAAACTCGCCGAACGACGGGCGAAACTCGCGACAAAACTGCGGGCGAAGAGCATTCCGAACGTGGCGATGAGGGTGGAAAGGATGGGTGACATCGAGGGCCTCCGATTGGCTTCGGCAACTTTCACCGAGCCGGGTTAGTGGACGTGCGACTCACCTCGTCTCTCTCCTTGCGACCGCCGGCTGCGATCACCGAGATCCTCGAGGTGTGAATTCAGCATCGTCGAGGCCGCGGACATCCGGGGTCCCTCGCTCTTGTCTCAATTTGCGACGCTTCGTTTTGAGCCAGCGGCAGAACCCGAAGTTCATGAGGGATCCGGGACCTCGTCTGTCCACGACGTCCCGCAGATTGAAGGCATGTCGAACTCGCGCGCCCAAATCATTTTGAATTCACGGCATCGCCTCGCGACCAACGCCACATGCCGACGACTCGTCGCGGGCCTGATTGGGCTTTGGTTGACGTGGCCTCTGATTCTGAGCATAGCTCACGCCGATGAGATCCGATTTTCCGGTGTGGGTCGCGGCGCCACGACGGCTGAAGCTTTGGATCAGGCCTATGAAGTTGCACTGCGCGATTTTCTGATGCGTGAGTTTCCCACCCAAGTTGAGGTGGCCGAGCAATTCGTGCACACCCTCAGTGGTCCGCGAGCTCGAGGTGGAACTTCCGTGCGCTCCGCGGATGTGCAAATTAAGGGCGTGCGGATCATCGAAAGTCGCGTGCGGGCCGAGGGCCAAGTGCAAATTGCCGAGGTCACCTACGGCATCTCGCGACGCCTCTTCGAAACAGCTCGCCGGACCGCGGCCATGAAGGCCTCCGTCCCTCTCGCTCAGCGCCTTCGTGAGAATCGCGATGACATCGACGAGGACCCGCATCGTGCGAGTCTCGTCGTTGAAACTGAGCCTCCCGGCGCACTCGTACACATCAAGGACTTAGGCTTTAGCGTGCCGACACCGACTCGACTTCCGCATTTTTTGTCGCCAGGACGTGTGCAGATCCGCATCGACCATCCCGAGTACGAGCCGATCGAGGAGACGCATGAGGTTCACGCGGGTCAGTCACTCGAAATTCGTCGCACGCTGAAGCGCGCGCAGGTCACGGTGAAGTTTGAGAGCGAGCCTGAAGGCGCAACGATCTGGATAAATGGTACAAAGCGGGGGCGCACGCCGGTGTTTCACACGCACCGCCTGGGTCAAGATCTGCGGGTGGAGCTCACGCACCCCCAGGCCGATCCCTACGAGCAAAATTTTGTCATCACGCGCGAACCACCTTTGCAGCTCATTAAAGTCAAAATGCAATACAAGCCGACCTATGTGCACCTGCTCGCTCCGCCACGACCGGCCGGTCGCTATTTTTTGAAAAAAACTTTTTCGAGTGCAACGCTCACGCTGAACCAACCGCAAGAACTGCCTGCCGGAACAAGCGAGTTTTGTTTTCAAGCGGATCGCGATCGTCAAGCTGAGGATCAGGAACTTCTCAAGAGCACGCGCTGTGGCTCGAACTGTTGCCAAAGCGTGGATCTCAAACCCGGTTTGATCAATTATGTTTCGTTTCACGAACTGCAAACTCCCAAACTTGTATCGCCGGCCTCGCGCATCGTGCAGGCTTCAACCGGCACACAGATCGACGCTTTGGCGGTGAAGCCTCCGCCCACACCGGCGCCCCCAAGCCAACTTTCAAGTTCTCTGCAAAGCTCTTCAGGCGGTGGCCGCTGGGAGGATTTCGTGAATCCTGAGCCCCACTTTCATTCGCGCTTTCTCCTCACCTACGAAGACACTTTCACGCCCATTCGCAATTTCGATTTGCTGGGCTACGGATTGGAAGTGGAATGGCGCCCTGTGCGGATCTTTCATTTCGCTGGGGCGGCCGGTGGACTCGACTCCAATTCTCGCGTCAATGATCACGACGTCGGACCAAAGAACGGCGTGTTTATCGAGGGCGGCTTTGGGCTGCACACGCCCCGCTTCTCTTTGGCTGGCACGGAGCACACTTTGTCCGTCACCTGGAAGCGCTTTGAGCGACGAGGTGAATTTCAACTCCCCGATCTCGTGAAGTGGCAACAAGTCGGCTCGGCCGATTCCCTGCAATGGCAAATTCTCGACGAGGACTGTGCATGGAGCTTAGCTGTGCAAGCGAACTCACCCTCAGAGAGTCGCGGTTTGATCGGCCGGGATTCAAAACAATGGCGAGGAGGCTGGGGATGCAGCTGGTGAATCGCTTCGTTTGGGCCTTTGGCCTGAGTGTCTTCAGTTCAACTCTGGCGGCCTGTGGTGGAGATCACTCATCTGAGGAGATGAGCCAAGCCATCGGCACGATTCCCCCCACCACCGTCGTGCCGTGGACACCCGGACCAACACCACCGCCGGCCGATCCGACGACAGGCTACAAGTCCTATGCGACGACCACAGGCGGACACTTCAAAGTCACAGACGTGCAGTTGACGAGTCTTCCCTCCAACACCAGCTACCAAGCCTTCACAACCCTCGGCGAGCAGGCGCTCTTGTTGGTGAAGGTCACAGTCTCAGGTGTTTCGCGCTTTGAACTTCGCCAACGACGTCGCACGGAGATGCAATGGTCGACCAAATGCAGTTGGCTCGACGACGGACGATTTGGCACACGCATGATGGCCGAAGGCAGCATCCTCTACATCCTCGACTCACAGACGCCCTACAGATCCGCGCATTTTAAGCGCTGGAATCTCGATAGCTGTGCGGCAATGACGAACCTTGCTGTGAATTGGAGTGGCACGGCCGCAAGCTTCTTCTCTTTCTACACGCCCTATTTCTCCATCGGGAGTGGGCAGATTTGGTTCTATGAATACATTTGGACGAATTCACGCGCTCAAGCCTACAACCCGCTGACTTTGAGTTTCACTCAGCAGGCAAGCTCAGTCGCCTTGGGTACGGCGAGCTTCGATTTTAGCTCCCCGTTCACAGTTGGTCGCAGCACAAGCGTGGGAAGTGCTGAGTTTTGGGGTTTCTCCTCCACCAATAGCGCCTCCTCCCAACCTGCAACTCTTTGGCGGCGAACCCACAACTCAGGACGCGTGACGGCTTGGGCCTATCTTCCCGACAAAGAATTCCCCTCTCTGGATCGATACACCAACACCATGACCAACTTCGGTGTGGGCTGGATGGAAAGCTCAGGCCGCGAGCGAGTGGTCATCCTGGTGCCACCGCGAACCACAAGCCCCGGGACAAGCGCGGAAGTGCAAGTCTATTGGTTCGACGTCACGCAGTTCTGAGCGCTCAGGACCCACACCCGCGCCGCGAGCCGCAGGCTGCCAGTAAATTTCACCGCGAAGTTCGAGCTCCTGCGAACTCGAAAGCAGGAGCTCTCCCATCCATTGCCATGCCCCCGATCGGCCGCTAAGACTGGAGCCTATGAACACACTGATCACGGGCACCTCACGCGGCATAGGTTTTGGTTTGGTCAACGAAGCTCTCAAGGCGGGACATAAAGTCTACGCGGTGGCACGCAACACGAGCTCGCTGCAAAAGCTCGCCATTCAGTATCCCGATCAGCTCATGCTGCTGCAAATGGACATTAGCCAGCCCGGCGCGATTGAGGCGCTCGCTCGACGCATGCAGGACGTGAACCTCGACGTGCTGATCAACAACGCCGGCATGATGACTCTCGGTGAAACGGCTGAAGATCTCGCACAAAGCTTTTGGGTGAATGCGACCGTGCCGTTTTTGTTGAGCCAAGCTTTGCTGCCTTCGCTCAAAAAATCGGCCTTGCCTCGAGTCGCGCAGATCTCGACCCTCATGGCGTCGATTCAAGATAACACCTCAGGTGGCTACTACGCGTATCGCTCCTCCAAAACCGCACTCAACATGCTCACGCGCAGTCTCGCCATCGATCATCCGTCGGTGATTTACGCGCTCATTCATCCGGGCTGGGTGAAAACCGATATGGGCGGCGCGCGTGCGCCCACGGAAGTCGCCGAGTCCGTGGCCGGCATTTGGAAAGTGATCATGTCGATGCGTGCGGAAAACTCAGGACAGTACGTGAATTTCAAAGGCGAAGTTTTGCCTTGGTGATTGAGCCTTGGTCATAGCGGCTCGATCATGACGCCTTGGTCATAGCGGCTGGGCAAGTGAAAGAAGTGAAAAAAAATGAATCGCAAAGAGGCCGTGCGAGTTTGTCGGAGGTCTAAGTTTGCGACTCACTTCGCCGAAGGCGCCTCCGCCACGGGTTTTACATCAAACATCATCTCGTTGCGGCGAAAGGGCGGGAGCGTCCACGGTGGATCATAGCCCGCCGAGCGACTGATCGAGATAATCTCATACTTTTTTTGCGATTCGATCCAAGCTTTCAGCTCATCCGCCTTGGCTTGATTGGCTTTTTCTGAGCGCGAGCCCGAGTAACGAATCACCGCCACAAGCTTCGGCTCGACTTTTTCAAACTGCACGCGCGGATCATTCGGCTCCGGGAGATCTTCAGCCGAGTACTTCGACGGCATCATGAAGCTCATCACCCAACCGCGCTCGGACTTTGTTTGCTCCACGGGGGCCGTCATGGCAATTTTCTCACTGCGCGCGACTTGCGCGGACTGTTCCACAGGGGCGGTCATCGCGATTTTCTGGCGCGATTTATTATTACCGAAGATGTAATCTGCGAGGATGCGGAACGCGTCGCCCTGTGCGTCTTTGTAGTCGCCTTGCACTTCGGTCTTGGCGATCATGTAACCCTGGTAGCTGCGAATCTCTTTATCTTGGTCCTGAAGAAGAACCTCGTAACGAGGCGTCTCTTCACTTCGCGATCCAAAGATCGAGCAACCCAATTGCAACACCGACACTGCTAAAGACATCAAGATCACCAACGCTCTCGTGGCCATGGGGACTCCCCCTCTGAGATTCAAGGTCGCGGCCCGTTTGCGGACCCTTCACCTCAAACTAAACCGATCGCCCTTAAAAACCAAGGCGGCCCGAGTTTTCTTAACTGAGGGAGGGTTCTAACGGGTCAGAGCGTCCCAACAAGGGCTTGTTGAGGCGCAGCTCGAGACCACTTTAAGGCCTTATCTCGGACTTCATCACGGGCCTGATCACGGGAGACTCGCCTCGCGATCCACAGAGCTCAACGAAGCCTCCCACGCACGCAGCCGCGCCAGCATGGCCGCGCGGGGAATCGACTCGACCCTTGCGGTTGCCGAATCGAAAATGTAGAGGCCATCGAGTCGGGAATCGCGCGCCGCCCAAGCGAGCAATTGAGCGTAGGTGTCAGGCTGAGAGGAAGGGATATTGTGACCCACACCTTTGACCAACACGACATTGGGTTGATGCCCAGCTTCGATCATCGCCACAACAGTCTGCAGTTGATGCTTCAAAAGCGACTGACTCTCTTGGCCAGCGAGAACAAAGGTACGCTGAATAGAGCGCGGCAAGCTCGCCACATCCCACTTGAAACCTTCGATCGCCTGACTTTGTCGAACGTACTGATCCAACAAAGTTCCGCGAAGCTCTCCGGGAAATTGTGGATCGCGAGCTAAGGAATCGACCACCGACTGCCAGTACGCGCGGTAGGAGAAATCGATTTGCTGGCGAACGAGCTGCTGACCGAAGAAGGGGTTCCACATCGCCGCAGCTTTCAGCTGATCGCGAACCGCAGCACCGGTGGCACTGGTCGCGTCGGTCGAAGTCATCGGCACCATTTCGATGATCCGATTAAAGCCCTGCAGCGAAGGCGTCACAGCTCCAGTGAAAGACAAACTCACCGGAATGAGCTCGACACCCTGACGTGCAAAGTGATCGCGAACTGTAAGAGTCTCTGCAACCCAACCGGAGATCGAAACTTCACCTTGCTCTAGAGCTTGCACAGCTTCGCGAGTTGCCGCTTTGAGCGATCCCGGCTGATGACTGTAGGCAAAGGACACAAGACCCACTCCACTTTGCGCAAGCTTTTTGAAAGCGGGGTGCCCCGCTGATACCGGACTGATCGCACCGGGCATCATTAACAGCGTCGGCTGCCCGGGTTGCGCCGGAAGGTGTTCGAGCGCGAGACTTCGCAACGAATTGCCCGTGCCGACCGACAAACGTAAGGATTCAAGACGCCGTGCACTTGTCGTCTCGCTTCGGGCGGAAACAAAGAGATCCTGGCAGGTGTTGCGAGCGAACACCGACGTCTCAAGAGCCGTGGTGACGATCACGATGAGAAGCGAAAGCATGGCAGCTCGAGTTTTTGTTCTCTTCAGCATCGGCACATTCGACACGACTTAAAATCCTCCACACGAGATCGAAAACACGATTTCTAGCAGAATCGAGCGATCTCTTCACGTCTTGCTGGGGTTCCCACTTTGGAACCCCCTGAAAACTACAGGTCAAAGCAAAGACTTCCAAAATTTTTTCAGAGTGAATCAGCGCCCAACTGCCTCCTGAGAAACCGGGAATTCCGAGGGCAGATCCATTTCACTTATGGCATTCAAGAAGGAGGGACGAGCTCTTGGTGGCCGGAGATGTACTCGACCAAATCCCCGCCTGCATGACTCGCTAAGCGGCCTGAGCACGGGCATTCCCGACATCCGCTTGATCACCATTTCTTTGAGGTTTCAAGCATGTGACCCATATCTCTCTCCGTTTCGTTTTGGTCACCGTCGAACGCAAGTTGCGCGTGAGGCCTGCAACCCGGAAATCGCTTCGATCGCGGTGACAATTCTTGGAAAACCTAGAGGTCTTATCTCGCCAACTGCCGCCCAATCCCTCGCGCTCGACCTCCTGGGAAGTCGAGCTGTTGGATCTGAAACCCAAACTGAGTGCGACTTGCGTCTCACTCAGCTTCTTCGTTGATCAGATAGGTCTCGAGATGGGAGATCGAGCACGTGATGTGCCGTTGCGATTTTAGAAAGACAGTGTGGCGCCGAGCACAGCAAAGTGCAGCCAGGCGAAGTTGTAGACCGTCTTATTGTCCGCACCACCTTCGACCGTGCGATAGCCGATGTAGCCGGACAGCTCATCCGTGATTTGAGCATCGATTGCGAGCAACACGTCGAAGGCACGTCCCTGAGGAGCAGCCAATCCATCCATGTCGAAGCGCAAACCGAGGCCCTCAGAGATCGGATACTGCGCTCGCAAATGTAAAAGCGGCACAAACCCCACATTATCCTTCGCCGCCTCGGTCGTACCTTGCTGGAGACGAATCTGCGCATCGCGAATTTTCCCTGTGAAACCCACGGCCCATCGCAGATCGCCGAGCGGATCCATATGATAGGCGTAGGTGAGACGGTAGGAGTTAAACCTATAACCGGCGGTAGTCGGTGTTCGCGCGGCAAAGCTTGCGCCTTGAAAGCTCACAGCCGAGTCAAACTCACCTGTCAGCTCAAAGGCCAAGGGCGCAATCAATGCTCGCAGTTCATGTCGCTCATCAAACTTGTGAGCGACGTACACCCGAAGACCCGGCTTCGGGCCTCGACCAAACTTGACCAAATCAAAGCGAGTTCCAGTGTCACCGGGAATAGCGACTTCATTGAGCGATTGCCAGACCGCCGCACCTTCGAGCTGAAAGCTAGTCTGCGCGTGAGCCAAACTGACTGCGATGGACGCTAACCATATGACGCTTAACTTTAAACCCAGCCTGAACTCGAGCGCGGCAGCCTGCACATGCCCTCGGCGAGCGCATGAAACGAAATCACCAAAGGTATCGAAGAATCGTGTCGTGCGGCAACTTCTGCGTCTGGCATTCGGCGCGAGTGTTTGAATGCGAAAGATCGTCATAGAGCACTCCTCATGGTCTTCGATATTTTGAAATTGATAACCGTAGACTCTAACCGAAACCTTTTCGCTTTCCCAAATCGCTTTTTGAGTTTTCTGAGCCCCACTGCCGTGACGATATGACTTTTAATGACACCCTCTGCGCTAGTTCCATCAGTTCCCGAAAACGCTTAGATTGCCTGCGCTTAAATGCCGGTCGCCAACGCCGCGGATCGCCAAACCTATGGCGCGTTTCCTTCGACTCGTCCACCGAGTATGGTCTGGTTTTTGGTTTTTGGTTTTTTGGTTTTTTGGTTATGCCAACTCCCAGGTCCGCTATCAGCTCGGCGGTTTCGGACGGGCCGTGACAGATCGAGAGTCGGCAGGTAGCGTCGGTATGGTGCATCTGTCCGTGAATCTCAGCGAGAGCCTGAAGCTGAGCGGTCGCTACGAAAAGCTCGACAAAGACCCGGGTGGCAATAACTTGCCCGAAGCGGAAGCCACAGCCGCGGTCATCAACTACAAAGTTCAGAGTGGCCTTACCGCTCGAGTTGAATGGAATGATCTTCGGGTGAAGCGCACGACTTCCGCATCCGTCGACGATGAGTCGCGTTGGGATATGGGCGCGCTCGTCTCATTCTAAAACTTCACGCCGATCATCTCCATCGAATCTCAGAATCCCGCTCCTTCGTGGTGAAGTGAGCGGGATCTCCAAGCCCCCGACTTCTCAAAAACTTCCCTCAATCTACAAAACAAGCGCAGCCTGTCGGAACTTGACGGGCACGTAAATCATCGCAAGATGAGATGCGTTCGTCTGACAAAATCAAGATCGCCACAAATCCAATCGAAGTTCGATTCAATACCCGGGGCGCAACTCGTGAAATACAGTGTAGGAATTGATCTTGGGGGAACTAAAGTTGAATCCGGTCTCTTCAACTCCAAGGGTCAGAGACTTGCGAGCACTCGCCAAGAACTCCACGAGATCTACTCGCGAGAGGACTCGGTCAAAAACCAACAAAAACGACTCTGCCAGGCGATTTGCAAACAGATTATCTCCCTTCAGTCGCAGCTGTCGCGACATGATGTCTGTATCGGCTGGGGTCTCGCCTCGGCTGGTCCAGTCGATGTGCTTCGACGGGAACTTGTGAACCCAGCCAATTTTCCGGGCTGGAAACGTTGGTCGATTGCTCGGCAGCTCGAACAGACTTGGCGACAAATGAGTCGCGAATCCATCGCGATTCGATTTCAAAATGATGCCATGGCCGCCGCACTGGGCGAAGCTTGGGTGGGTCAGGCCCAAGGTACACACACAAGCCTTGCCATCACTCTTGGAACGGGCGTTGGCACCGGTGTCATTCTCAATGGCCAGCCGGCCCAGACTCAAGGTTGCGGTGCAGAGTGGGGACATATGCTAATCGCCTCCCTCTGCGGTAGCAGCGCGAGGCCTCGACCCTTACGACATCTTTCAGTCGAGGCCTTCGCCTCCGGAACCGGTATGAAGAGACGAGCCCAAGAACTCGGACTCGACCGCATCGGCTGCATGGGCTGCAAGAGCCCAGCCGATATCTTTGCGATGCGGAAGTCGACGAAGCACAGCGCCAAGCAAGTTCGGAATGCTCAAGAGATCACCGATGACTTGTCGCGCGCACTCGCTTCATTGCTGTTCAACCTCAGCTTAGGCTTCGCGCCTGAAGTGATCACTCTTTCAGGTGGCCTGCTGCAAGCTCGAGGTGAATTCCTCAGCAGCAGCCTAAAGCTCTATCGATCCTGGATTCGCGAATTCGGCTCGCAGTTCCTGGCCAAAGTCTATGTTTCACGACTCGAGAATGCCGTGCTCGTCGGTGCCGGCAGTTTGCCTTGGCGACTCAAGAAGAGTGAGTCGCAAGCCAAGCCGTCCCATTGAGGACGCTCGCAGTTTCAGGCCTTTCGTCGACTCGGATGATTTCGTAAACTCACCGATAAGTTGCGCATGCCAGAGCGCACGCTACCCCGACTTCAGCTTCTCTCGACCATCACAGCCCTGCTCGTCGGTCTCTGGCTACCTCTACGTCTTCTCGGCTACCCGGTTCCGGCTTACGTCGACACGCTCTTTGATCTCTTGGTGAGCGCCACCTCGATCGTCAACATTCGACTGTACTTTCACGAACATCAATTGAACCTCAAGTCCTATAAGAATTGGCTGCGAATTTCACCTCTCCTCGATTTGACCTGCGTGATTCCGCATTCGGCCATTAGTCTACTCCTGCTCGGCGATGCCTCACATCCGATTCTTCTCACGAATCTCTTGGCTGCTCGACACATCTGGCGCATTAAGCCCTATCTCGATAGCTATGCTTCTCTACCACCGGTCACTTACCGACTTGTTCCTGTGTTCATCACCATGCCGGTGATCATTCATCTCATCGCCTGTGCTTGGATCGGACTGGGGAGCGGCAGCGCAGGCTCGCATCCCGACAAAGTGATCGAATACATTCAAGCGATTTACTGGACCATCACCACGCTTGCGACAGTCGGCTACGGCGACATCGTGCCAAAGTCCCCCGTTCAGATGCTTTTTGCGACGAGTGTGCAGCTCACAGGCGTCGCCGTGTTTGGCTATGTGCTGTCGAATGTCGCAAGCCTCATGGCACGTGCCGACGCCGCCCGCGATCACCATATGAACAATGTCGATCGTGTCGAAACCTTCATGCATTCACATCATGTTCCCGATCAAATCAAATCTCGAGTACGCGGCTACTACAACTATTTATGGAGTCAGCACAAGGGCTATTCGGATAAGGGCCTGATCAGCCACTTGCCACCGAAGATCCAATCCGAACTACTTTCTTTCATCAACCAACCCATTGTACGGAAAGTCCCGCTGTTTCAAGACGCCTCCGAGGAGCTACTGGAAGATTTGATGATCAAACTACGACCGATGATTGTGATTCCAGATCAGAAGATTTTCCGCGCAGGAGACGAGGGCGACGGTCTCTATTTTATTCAGAACGGCGAAGTGGACATCGTCAGCGAAACCGGAGTGTCGATCGCAAAACTCCAGGCAGGTCAGTTCTTTGGTGAAATGGCTTTGATTTCGGATCGACCTCGTCAAGCTTCGGCTGTCGCCTCGACCTATTGTGACTTGTATTTCCTCGATCGAAGTAATTTCAATCAAGCGCTTCATCGCCATGCCGAGTTCCGTCAAAAAATCGAATCCGTGATCCAACAACGAATGACGGAGATCAGCTAGTCCGCGCGGTGAAATGCATGTTTGAGGAGCTCGTTTGAACGCGCAGAATGATTCGTTCTCAGTATGAGAGAGCGGCGGTTGGAATCAGATCTTCAAACCGCGCATCATGGTCTGAGTCATTAGTTTCTGCATTTCAGTCAGGAACACGCTTCTCTGAGAAACATCCAAGAAGCCAAATTGATTCTCGGCAAGTAGCATCGAAAATCCATGGACTTGCGACCAAATCATCACGCCCAAAGCCTCGCTGTCGATCGAAGCATCAAAATGCCCTTCGACCTGACCTCGCCGGATCATACGCAGAAGCTGCTCAAAGGCGAGATCTCCGGCTTCATGAGCTTGGGGGAAGCACTTCAGATCGTCGACAAATCCGCCGAACATAATCTGGGCTGTTTCTTTGTTCTTG
>CANHQR010000069.1 GCA_947462815.1 Pseudobdellovibrionaceae bacterium | reverse complement strand
GGGACCCCCTCTTGGAGGTCCCTCAACTTTGACAAAAGTCGTGGCTCTTAAGCCCATAGCATCACAAGTCGAAGTACAGGTAGAACTCATAAGGCGAAGGCCGCTGCTGCAAGGGGATGATCTCGCGCGTGTACTTGTAATCAATCCAAGTCTCGAGCAAGTCCTCGCTGAACACGTCACCTTTGCGCAAGAACGCGGATCCCTCTTTGAGGTTCTCGAGGGCGCGATCCAAGGTCGGCGGCACCGAGGGTACATTCGCGAGCTCTTGGGGGCTCAAACCGTAAATGTCCTTATCGAGAGGATCGCCAGGGTGAATCTTGTTTTGTACACCATCAATGCCGGCCATCAGAAGAGCGGCTAAGCACAAATAGATGTTGGCCGACGGGTCTGGAGTGCGGAATTCGATGCGCTTCGCTTTTGGATTCGTTCCCGTGTTGGGAATACGGATCGCGGCGGAGCGGTTGCGGTAGGAGTAAGCCAAGCGCACCGGAGCTTCATAGCCCGGGACAAGGCGCTTGTAGGAATTCGTTGAGGGATTGGTGATCGCACACATGGCCGGCGCGTGCTTCAAAATTCCGCCAATGAAATACAAGGCCGTATCCGAAAGGCCTGCGTACTTATCGCCTGCAAAGAGGTTCTTACCGTCTTTCCAGAGCGACATGTGGCAATGCATGCCCGAGCCATTGTCTCCATAGATCGGCTTTGGCATAAAGGTCGCGGTCTTGCCATGTCGGCGAGCGACGTTCTTTACGATGTATTTGAACCACATCATGTTGTCTGCGGTTTCCAACATCGAATCGAAGCGGAAGTTGATTTCCCCTTGTCCTGCACTCGCCACTTCGTGGTGCTGACGCTCCACCTTCATGCCGGCCTTCTCGAGCTCCAAGCAGATCTCGGTGCGCAAATCGTGATGCGTATCGTGCGGCAAAGCCGGGAAGTAGCCCTCTTTGGGACGTGGCTTGTAACCCAGGTTTTTACCTTCGTCGCGACCCGTATTCCAGTGCGCTTCATCTGAATCGATCGAGTAGAACGAGCTATGTTGATTGGTCTCGTACCGAACGTCGTCAAAGATGAAGAATTCAGCCTCAGGGCCGAAGAAAGCTGTGTCGGCGATACCCAAGGACTTTAAATAAGCCAAGGCTTTGCGAGCAATTTGACGGGGATCGCGGTTGTAGGGCTCGCCGGTTTCAGGAACACACACATCGCAGAGGAGAGACAGTGTGGGAACTTCCATGAAGGGGTCGATCTTTGCGGTGTTAGGATCCGGCTTTACCATCATGTCGGACTCATGAATGTTGCGCCAGCCGCGAATCGAGCTGCCGTCAAACATGAATCCTTGTTCGAAGCTCTCGACGGTGAGCTGGTGGAGGGGCATAGTGAAGTGCTGCCACAGTCCTGGCAGATCCACGAATTTCAAATCGACCATCTTCACGCCATGTTTCTTGGCGAATTCTAAAACGGCTTCCGGTGTCATGAGTCTCTCCTTTTTGCCACGCGGTTTTTTCAAACTTAAAACTTCCAAACTCAAAAACTTGCCTGACGAACTTCAATTCTATTTCTGTTTCTATTTCTATTTCGAGATTTTAAGCCAACCACCTTCTCGGGGGCCAAATCTCCGGTTCCATTTTCTGGTTCCAGTTGTTTGGCCCTGATTCCTCGAGCTCGCTCCGCGGCGGGCACAACCCCAAGAGAATCTCCACCTGGATGCCAATGCCCTCTCTGCGATCTCAAAGTCTCTAGGTCAACGCAGCCTCGTCTCGCTCGCCAGTCCTAATGCGAAGCGCGCTTTCGACCGCGTAGACGAAGATCTTGCCGTCGCCGATTTTGCCGGTGCGTGCGCTGCGAGCGATACACTCCACCACGCGCTCCGCCATGTCGTCGGGCACCACGATCTCGATCTTAGTTTTAGGTAGGAAGTCGACGACGTACTCGGCGCCCTTGTAAATTTCAGTGCGACCCTTTTGCCGACCAAAGCCGCGAACCTCGGAAACGCTGACGCCTTCCACGCCGACTTCGGAGAGGGCTTCAATCACGTCATCGATTTTGAAGGGCTTGATAATGGCTTCGACTTTTTTCACGGGGCTCCAAGCGCGGATGGCTTGGAACCTCACGTTAGGGACTGTCTGAGCGGCTGTCAAAGAAAGCTTGAGTCCTAGGAAAAGATGTTTCATTGAATGAGAGATGTGGGGGGCATTCGTGGCGTTTAGGTTCGCGACCCTGGTGTGTCCTCGGCGCGAAGTCCATCTCGGTCTTAGAGTGAAAACCCTAAAACGAGTTGGGCCAACTCAGGGGTGCGCACTTCGAGGACGCTCATAGCCGACCCTCTCCAGTTTCCATCGAGGTCTCCGTGTCGACGTCAACTCAGCCTTTTCTTCCGCCCCGACAGCGACTGGACGACCCATTGGCGCGGGTCGTGTTGATTGAGCCGCTCATTCCCGAGAACACAGGGAACATCAGCCGAACTTGTGTCGGCACGGGCTCCGAGCTTCATCTGGTCGGTCCCCTGGGTTTTGAAATCACCGAATCGAGAGTCAAGCGTGCGGGGTTGGACTATTGGCCGCATCTGGCTTTGGACTACCATGACCGATTCGATTTATGGTGGTCCAAGGTCGAAGCGAATCGGCAATCGGACCGAGTCTTTTTTGTGGAAACCTCGGGCGAGAGGTCGATTTTCGACGTCGACTTTCGACGTGGGGATTGGCTGGTCTTCGGTAAAGAGACTTCGGGCATTTCGACCGAGCAGTTGGCTCATCGCCCAAAAGAAGCGGTGATCTGCCTCCCGATGCCTGGTCCTGTTCGCTCGCTCAATCTCGCCAATGCCGTCGCGATCTCGGTGTTTCAATTGATGCGGCAAGTCTCCCTCGGAAGTTCGACCCCGCGTTGATGGCGCGGCGCCTAATCTCCGGCCAATTCCGAAGGCTAATCTGAAGCTTGGTTGAGTTCTCGCAGCGAAAGGCGGAAACTTAAACGGCTTATGATCAATCAAATTTTATCAAAAGTTTTTGGCACGGCTCACGAACGCGAGATGAAGCGTTTACAGCCGCAAATCGACCGAATCAACTCCTTCGAGGCGCGCTTAAAAGCCATGTCGGATGCGGAGTTACAGCACATGACCGTGCTGTTCAAAGAGCGCATCGCGAAGGGCGAAAGCCTGGATGATTTGTTGCCTGAAGCCTTCGCGGTCTGCCGAGAAGGTGGTCGGCGTGTGCTCGGCATGCGACATTACGATGTGCAGCTCATTGGCGGTATGGTTCTGCATCGGGGATCGATCGCCGAAATGCGCACGGGTGAAGGTAAGACCCTGGTTGCGACCCTTGCGGCTTACCTGAACGCCTTGGAAGGCAAGGGCGTGCATATCGTCACTGTGAACGACTACCTCGCTCGTCGAGACGCGGAGTGGATGGGCAAGCTCTACGGGTGGCTGGGTTTGACCACGGATGTGGTGATTCACGGGCAGAATGAAACGGACAAGCATCGCGCCTATCGTGCTGACATCACCTATGCGACCAACAACGAATTGGGTTTTGATTATTTGCGCGACAATATGAAGTTCGAGCTCACGGACTTTGCGCAGCGACCTCTCAACTTTGCCATCGTCGACGAGTGCGACTCGATCTTGATCGATGAAGCTCGAACACCGCTCATCATATCGGGTCCCGCCGAGGACTCGATCGATAAGTACATGGTGGTCAATGCCATCATCCCGCACCTCAAAAAAGAAGTGCACTTCACCATGGAAGAGAAGTCTCGAACGGTGGCCTTGACCGAGGAGGGCAACACACGTGTCGAGGAGTTGCTGAAACTCGAGAATCTTTACGATCCGCAAAACATCGAGTTGCTCCATCATGTTTATCAAGGCCTAAAGGCCCATCATCTGTACCACCGCGACGTGGACTACATGGTGAAGGATGATGAGATCATCATCGTTGACGAATTCACGGGTCGCCTCATGGAGGGACGCCGCTGGAGTGATGGTCTTCACCAAGCGGTTGAAGCCAAAGAACGAGTTCCCGTCAAAAATGAGAACCAAACTCTCGCGACCATCACGTTCCAGAATTACTTCCGAATGTACAAAAAGCTTTCGGGCATGACAGGTACGGCGGAAACCGAGGCCGTCGAGATGAAAAAGATCTATAATCTCGAAGTCTCAGTGATCCCGACGAACAAGCCGATTCGTCGGTTGGATCAGGAAGATGTGGTCTTCAAAAACACGACGGCCAAATTCCGCAACATCGTTCGCGATGTGAAAGAGCGCCAAGAGCGAGGGCAGCCGGCCCTTGTCGGAACCGTTTCGATCGAAAAATCGGAACTTCTCAGCCAGTTTTTACAAAAAGAAGGCGTTCCGCATCGAGTGCTGAATGCCAAACATCACGAGAAGGAAGCGGAGATCGTTGCTCAGGCAGGCCGCAAAGGTACGGTGACAATTGCGACCAACATGGCTGGTCGGGGTACTGACATCGTGCTGGGTGGTAACCCCGAATTCATGGCGAAGCAGATCCATGCCGACACCGAATCACCAGAGTTTAAAGAGGCGCTCGCTAAATTCCGCGCGCAATGTGAAGCCGAAAAGCAAGACGTGATCGCCGCCGGGGGGCTCTATATCGTCGGTACCGAGCGCCACGAATCGCGACGTATCGACAATCAGCTGCGGGGTCGCTCTGGACGTCAAGGCGACCCAGGAGAATCACGCTTCTACTTGGCGCTCGACGACGATTTGATGCGCAAATTCAACGGTGAGAAGGTCGCGCGCATCATGGAATTCATGAATGTCGAGGACGACGAGCCGATCACGGCGGGCATGGTGTCTCGCGCGATCGAATCCGCGCAGCGAAAGGTCGAAGGTCACAACTTCGATATTCGTAAACACCTTCTGGATTACGACGACGTGATGAACAAGCAGCGTATGGCCATCTACGGTCTGCGCCGAGGGATTCTTGCTGGCGACAGCTTAGACGACATCATTCGCGAAATGCTGGGCGATCAGGTCTCGGCGATTCTCGACACTTATGTGGATGAGCGGGGTCGCAAGGACGATATCAATCTCGACGGCTTGACCGTCGCTCTCCGCCAGCAATTCGGTGTCGGCACGAGCTTCGACGACTTCTCCGAGGCTGATCGACAGAGTGTCGACAAGATCACGGCGAAGGTGAAATCTGAAATCATGGCGGCCCTTGAGTTCCAAAAAACTCATCTGGGACCCTTCTATCCACAAGTGCAGAAGATGCTGCTCTTGCAGGCGATCGATCAGCGATGGAAAGAGCATCTGCAGCGTATGGATCAAATGCGCGAGTGGATCAGCTTGCGGGGATATGCGCAGAAGGATCCGTTGGTTGAGTACAAACAGGAAGCGTTCAAGCTGTTTGAGGAAATGAATGGCTTCATTCGCGTCGATGTTCTGGAGAAGCTGTTTAAGATTCAGCTCGTCATCCAACATCCTGATGGAGGAGACGAAGGTCTTCCACCTGAGGAAGTTGCTCGTCGAGCTCCACAGCGGGCGTCGACGACCGCGCCGACACCTTCACCAAAAGATCGAGAAAGAGCTGAAGAGCAGCTCGAAGCATTGAAGCCCAAGAAGACCCGCATGACCTTTGGTCCTCCGCCCACGGATGATGATCCCGGCTCGGGTGGCGGTGGTGGGTTGTCGCGAGCGGAGCGACGCCGAATGGAACGGGATAAAAAGCGACGCTAGTCGAAGAATCGCGAAGGAGAATGAAGAGTTGGTGACACCGATCTGTCCTAAGTGTTCCGCGGCGCTTCGCGATGATTACGGTATGGTGGCTTGCGCGGGCTGCGGAGCGATCGTGTTCATCGATATGGACGGGGTTGCCCATATGTCCTCGGAAGAGTCGGCGAATCCCCCGCCCTCTGCCCAAATTGCACCGCAAGACCAGATCTCCGCGGAAGACTCCACACCGACCAACTTCCAAAGTCCCATGGGGCTTGTGTCGACACCTACGGATGAGTCGGCGCCAGAGGCAGGCGGGGATCTCGGTATTTCTGAAGCTCACTCCACACCGTCTCAATTTGAGACCATACAGAGTTCCGACGAGGCGGTGGCTCAGGGATTTTCTCTTGAGTTGAGCTCCCCGGGCTCAGCGCCAGAAGTTGGAATAGCTCCCTTCGAAAACTCTCCGAATGTAGAGATCCCCGCGGTCGAAGAGTCCGTGGAGGTTCCGCCACTTGAAGTTCCGACCGACGCCCCAGCTGAAACGACAACTGAAGGCCCAGCTGAAATTAATGAAGATTTCGCTGATTTCTTTGGTGAAACGGAAAAGCCGCAAAGAGTTTCACCAGCTGTGAACCCTAAGGACCCCTTGGGAGTGAGAGGTTATGCCGAGAACGAACTCAGCCAGGCCAAGGGCGGGGGTTTGCTGTTCAAATTGAGAATTTCGGGGATCGACTCAAAAGAATTGCGCGAAGAAATCCGACAAGCATTAAAGGACTCGCGGTTTGGCTGGTCCTTGAGTGAGGTCATGGGCCCAGATCGGCTTCGCGTTGGAGTTTTGGTTATTACCAATCTCAATGCCGTAAAGACCTCCATCATTGTGAATCGAATCAAACACCTGCCGGTGGAGATTCGATGGGAGCAATATGCGATCACGGATTTGGAAGGGCCGACTTCCTAGACGATCGAGTTTCGCATCCATCGCGGCGATCGCGATCAGTTTGAATCTTTATGGGACTCTGTCTAGGGCTTCCGCGCCCGCGCAAGATGAATCTGCTGAGTCCGCTTCGTCGGCTGCGCCAGTCGCCACTCCCAAATGTCGGATCATGGATCACATGGCTCTGATGAGTTCTCTTCGCTCCAAAATCGGTTCTTTAGAGCGCGAGATTCACGAGCAAATGAAGTCCTTCGAAAAGGCAAAGCATCAGCCCGATCAAACCCACGAGCACTCGAAATTGATTGCGTTGAAGTACAAAGACCTTCAACGCATGGTGCGTGAGCATCGCGATTTGGAGTTGCACATTCGATTTCGGCACCCTGATCGGCATGACGAGAGTGCGCGGCAGTACCAAGCTGTGCGCTTGAAGTCTCTCGAAGAGATTCGCACATCCTTCGGTATCGACGGCCGCTTGGATCGAATCAAAAAACAAGTGGAAGTCGTCTTACCCGTTCCGAAAGACAATCAACCGGCTCAGCGCGCGCCGGCTTCGATTGTTCCCCCTCGAACGGACGAAGAAGATCTCCCCGAGCAAATTCATTTGGTGAAATGAAGTTGTGCCGACGACGATGGTCGATTTTGGCTAGCGAATGGGCTCGAAATTGGGCGCGCGCTTCCGCGCTTCGGCTTCACGGCTGGGGTTCAAACCATAGATCATGAGACGTAGTCTCTCTTCTTCCCGAACTTCGCGCATACGTTGCGCCGGTGTGAGCGAAACGGGTTGGCGCCCGCGATAACCTGCATGGCCGGCGTAGATTTGCTGACTCATGTACATCGCCTCCGCGTCCTGAGCCGCCGGAGTCCGCGCCAAACAGTCCCCGCAGATGTGCGCTGGAGTTTGTACGGTTGGAGAAGCGGGCGTAAAGGGAAGCTCGCGCAAATCTCCACCTTCTGCAACCGCCGTAGTCTCAGCGGCCTGACCATGTGTGTTCAATGAATCGCGTGAGAAACTTGCGGTGGGGGCCGCCTCGCTTTCGCCAAACAAGACCTTGGGTTCTTTCACCATCGGTCCGACGTAGACGGCGAGGCCGTCTTCAAAATGAACTTCGCGAATGCGACGCTTTTCACCGGGTGCGTCCCACATGACATAGATCCAACGGTCGCGTCCCTGCCAGCGCTGTGTGCGAGTCGGGTTGCCGGCGGCCTCGAGTACTTCCCATTTCGGCATGCCCTCATGGACTCGATCAAATTCCCGAAAGCGAGGCGTGACACAGCCTGTGAGCGAGGAGAGAAGCACTAACATGGAAAGGGGTGCGAGTAATCTCACTGCTACCAGTGTAGGACGTTACCTCGCTGGTTGCGACTGCCCCAAGGACCTGCTTCGTGAGGCTTTGTCTAATCTGAGAACAGCTGACCAAGGCTTGCACTCTGAGCTTCAAACAATCCGCAATGACCCTTTAGATCTGTTGATCAGGTCAACGAGGGGGGACCCGACCTTCGTCTCAAACTGATACAGATCGACTCCTCCACAGCCCGTTGTTTCGAATTAGAGCTGTTTGGGCAAGGCGCGCTTCAGGAGCTTCCCTGAGTCGCCCTTCGGGAGATCCGCGAGTACGCGAACATGTTTCGGAACTTTAAATTTCGCCAAATGCTGAGCGCAGAATTTCAAGAGTTCATCGCTCGAAACTTCGCGATGGAGCGAGACGTAGGCGCAGCCCACCTCGCCCCACTTCGGGTCAGGAAAACCGATCACGGCGACCTCCCGAACGTCGGGATGTGTGGAAAGCACGCGCTCGATTTCGACCGGGTAGACATTTTCGCCACCGGAAATGAACATATCCTTCTTGCGACCCGCGACGTAGAAGAAGCCTTCTTCGTCCACTCGCACCAGATCCCCCGTGTGGAGCCACCCTTCGCGAATGGTCTCCGCAGTCGCCTTGGGGTTTCGCCAGTACCCTGGCATGCACATCGGTCCCTGCAGTATGAGCTCGCCGATTTCCCCCGGTTTCACGTCGAGACCATGGTCATCCACAACACGGGTGCGAATATAGAAGTTGGGGAAGCCAATCGAGCCGATTTTCCTAAGTGCATCTTCCTCATTCAGCGAGAAGACATTAGGACCAAACTCTGTGAGGCCGAAGCCTTGCCGAATTGGAATGCCACGCTCTTGCCAGACTCGGATCAGTTCAATGGGCATGGGTTCGCCGCCCACAATCGCATAGCGAATGCGCGATAAATCAGCCTCGCGAAAGGCTTTGGTTTGAGCCATCATCTCCATCGTCGTCGGCACGCCGAACAAAATCGTCGCGCCCTCGCGCGCTGAGGTCTCGAGGATCTTTTCAGCATCAAACTTCTTCACCAGCACCGTACGAGCGCCTCGGTGAGCAAATGGCGTCAGCAAAACGTTCCACCCGCCCGTATGAAAGAAGGGAAGGAAGCTGACGAAGACATCGTTCTGCGAAAGGTTCAATCGCAGAGTCGTATTGAGCGAGTTCCAAAACAACATGCGCGGGTTGATCATCGCGCCTTTGGGCTTCCCCGTCGTACCCGAGGTGTACAAAATCATGCAGGGAGATTCAGGGTCAGCTTGCAGGGGGCGATGCCAGGTCGGAACAGCTGTGCCCGCTTCTCGATGCAGATTTTCGCTTCCTCGTCGCGCCCGAAACCTGACGAGGTGGTCTCGGCAAAAGCTCTGCAGCGATTCAAATTCCCAACGACGTTCAGGTCCCGCGTGTGCCGCCACTTGCGCAAGAACCCCAGTAAACTGAGCCTGCGAAATCAGAAGAGTGGGCTCCGAATCGTCCAAGACGTGCTGAATCTCGGGCGCGGCCAAACGGAAGTTCATGGGCACGAGGCAGGCGCCGACACGCAGGCAAGCATGGAAAAGAGCAATCGACTCCAGCTCGTTGGTGGCCAAAAGAGCGATGCGGTCACCTTGGGAAACGCCCCAGCGTTCACTGAGTTCACGACTGAGTTCGCATGAGAGGGAGTAAACTTCAGCCCAGGTCCACGAGACGTCAGCATCCGCGTCCCGGTAAGCGATCTGGTGCGGAGAATAGCGGGCCCACTGCTTCGTCCAGTCGAACTCATCGATTGAAAACTGAAGTTCGTGACCCAAAGTTCACCTCATGTGTCGTAAGCCCATCGCATCGCGAGGGCCGCCATGCTCATACCGCCACCCGACCCAATCACGACGACCAAGTCGCCTCGTTTAAGCTTGTGTTTTTCAGCAGCGTCGGCGAGCGCCATGGGCAAGCAAGCGCTACCCGTGTAGCCGTATTGATCCATGATGTTGTGAGCGCGATCGAGCGGCGCTTGCAGTTTCTGCATCGTCTCGACGATCGAGCCAATATTGATTTGCGTGAAGAAAAAGTGCTTCACGTCGCCCACCCGAGCGCCGACTCGATCGAGCAAGGCGTGCGTTAACTCCGGCCAAATCCGTCCATTGGTTTCCGGCGGAATGCGCTTGGTGAACTGCAAGAGATGCATTTTCTTGTTCACGGTCTCTGTCGAAATCGGGAACTTCGTTCCGCCCGCGTAAATGCCCATATAGTCGTGATATTGCCCTTCGGTCGCCAATTGGGACGCGAGGATTCCCAAGCCGGCAGCTTCTTCGTCTGGGGTTGCTCTACGCAGAATCGCCGCTCCGGCCCCATCCGCGAATACGGAAGTGACTTTGTAGTCGTCCCAATCGAAGTACTTCGACATGCCATAGGCACCGACGACCAGAATGTGCTGATATCGCTCATCGGCGACCAAGAATTTCGAGGCGATCTCAGTCCCTGTAGCAAAACCGGCGCAGGCCGTATTGATATCAAACGTTCCGGCTCGAGTTGCCTGGAGTTTGTGTTGAACGACAGCCGCTGTCGACGGTGACACATAGTCCGGCGTATCAGTTGCCACAATGATGAGATCCAAATCGCGAGCCGTGAGGCCCGCGCGCTTGAGGGCCTGCTCGGCGGCAGGGAGGATCAAGTCGGAAGTGGCTTGCTCGGTCGACATGAAGTGGCGCTTCGTGATGTTTCGTTGCTCGCGCAAAAAAGTCGTCATGTCGCGATTGTACTTCTGGTCGAAGAACGAATTCTCAACCACGTTGGGGGGCGCGTACAAACCGAGGCCGCAAATCACTGCTCGCATAGCCAATACTCCAAATTAAGGGCGGTGAAACAGGAAATGATTAACTTTATCGACGAAGAGCTTCGGGTTTTCGACATTGCAAGAGTGCCCTTGACCGGACAGCACCTCGAAGCGAGCGTTCGGAAGCCCGGCCGCGAGAGCTCGGCCCGTATCGAGCGGAATAATCGGATCGTGTTCGCCGTGGAGAACCAAGATGGGCTGACGAATCTTATCGAGCTGCTTGGAAATATCGGTGACATGAAGCTGCTGAGGAACGCCGTGCCAGTTCAGCTTCGCAATCCCAAATGCATCGTCCACTAATCTTTGGAAGAGGGGTGATGACATATCGTTGTTATGGATGGTCGCGTGCATCACCTGTTCGCAGACTTTTCGATCTTGCGACATTGCCGTGAAGGCCGCGTACATCTCTGGACCAAACTGCACGCCGGTTGCGCCCACCGAGTCGAGTAGGACGGCACGATCAAACAGCTCCGGAGCCTTGAGCATCGCGTAGAGCGCGATGATCCCGCCGGTTGAATGGCCGACGAGGCAGGCCTTCTTGATTCCCATTTTATGGCAGAGCTGAATGTAGTCTTCGGCCATCTTTTCGGGATGGAGATCATTGGCGGAAATCGGAGCCGCGGAGCGACCGCAACCGCGCCATTCAGCGCCGATCCAGCGTCCCTCGGAGCCCGGCTTCGCGTCAGTTTTCCAGAGAGACAGTGAGGGCTCCCACCAAGTGTTCGAGGCGAGATTGCCGTGAATGAAAATCGTGTCCAGCGGCAAAGTCGCCGGTTGTGTTTCGACATTCATCTGAAAACCCTGCACATCGATCAAAGCCATCGGCCACCTCTCTCAATAAATCACTGCATTTGAATGTGAATGTCCTGGCGACCCAGACCTGTGAGCGCTCCGCCCACCCAGGGTCCACCCTCGAAAGTGCGATCGCCGCTCACGCGGGGATCGCCTTCGATGATCAACTTTGTCCACCATGCGGCAAAGCGCGGTACCGCTTCAGGAATCTTGTGTTCTGAGCCTTGGATGTAGAGACGGCTCGCACGTTTAGACTTGGGAACTTTCGCCCAGAAGGTGTCGTGGATATAGTTCTGCACATATTGATCTTGGCGCGCGAGCACGAGGTGCACCTTACCCGCCGGCAAGCGCGAAGCGATGTCCAAAACCTTCAAGCGGCGAACGCCTTGTACAAGTCGGAAGGTGGACTCGAGCTTGAACGGATGTTCGAGCACGATGGGTTCCGCCATCGGATACGTTGAGTAGACGACTTGGCGTAGGAAGTAATCGTAAAGCTCGTCGTCTGAAGCGGGATTCAGTGGAAAGGCCAAGCGCGTCTGCGTGATTTGCGCTTTGATCATCATATCTTGGCTCTCAAGCGGAGCGATGTAGGGCGCCATGAGAATCAACGAAGAGACTCGACGCGGAAACTGCGTCGCAAAAGCCGCACCAAAGGCGCTTCCGTAGGACAGGGTCACCAGGTGAGCTGAGCGAATGCCAAAATGATCCATGAGAAGCTGCAGATCGCGAACCTGTTCGAGGTAATCGATCGGTGCATTCGGATAGCCATCCCGAACCATGGTTTTACCATGACCTTTCGGGTCGTAACGCAAAATGCCGAGGCCCTTGCCCTTCAACTCGTCGACGTAGTTTTGCCACACGCCAGTCCGGTAGGTGAGACCATTCAGCAAAATGGCGACGGGTTGGCCGGCTGAAGGACGCAGATAATCCACAAACACGCTATGCTTCGGATGGAGTTCAACCCAGCCTTCAAAGCGGGACTGTTTGGTCTTCGTATCGACGCTCTCGCGATCCACAAAATTCGGATCCAGGTTTCCGCCACCAGCGGCCTGCGCACTATGTGCCGCGACGGCGAGTGAAATCAGCGCGCAAGTGAGGCCCACGCGGAACTTCGTTTTCAATGATGTCTTCAAGCTTCCCCCTCAGTCCCCATGAAATTCACCCGACGGCCGGTTGATCGACCGGAGCCCGGGGTCAACCCCTCGCTGACCCTAGCCCTTTGTTTTTGATTTATGATTTAGACGACCAATGCCCCGTCGACAGACACGACGGTTCCACTGATATAAGAAGCCTCTTGGCTCGCCAAGAAGAGGCAGGCGTTCGCGATGTCCTGTGGCTTTCCGAATCGACCTGCTGGAATCTTCTGCTCAATCTGTTGCCGAGCTTCAGCGGGCATCGCCTCCACCATCGGCGTCATCGTGAAACCGGGGGCCACCGCATTCACGGTGAAGCCCTTGCGCGACAGCTCGCGGGCCCAGGTCTTGGTCATACCGATGACGCCGGCTTTCGCTGCTACATAGTTGGTTTGGCCGAAGTTTCCGTAAAGTGCGACCACCGACGAGATCGAAATGATGCGCTTGTGAGGTGTGTCGGCAAACTTCGGCATAAGTGCCTTCGTGCAATGGAACACGCCGTTCAAATTGGTGTCGATGACGGCTTCGAAATCCTCAGTCGTCATTTTTCCAAACGACTTATCCCGCGTGATGCCGGCGTTGTTGATCAAAACGTCAACCGGTGCCACCAAGTTTTGGGCGGCCGCCTCAACGGAAGGCATTTTGGAAACGTCCACTTGTTGAAAATTAAGGCGCTCCTTGAAGTTCACCAACTCGGCCTGAGCCGCGGCGATGGAGTCTGTCGAGAATTCCCACACACTGACGCGGGCACCGGCCTCTAGAAATTGACGAGTGATTTGCAGGCCGATCCCTCGGGCTCCGCCGGTGACAACCACATGCTTTTGCGAAAAGTCGAATTTGATATTGCTCATGTGTCAGGCTTGTAGGCTTTCGGTCAAGATTGGGTCAACGCTAAAAGAGCTTTCGCTCACCTCAGCGCATTGCGCTTAGTCGGAATGGCGTATCGCATTAAGACATTGAAATCACTAGCTCGAACTGTGAGTGTCTAGAGTTATTGCTCTATTTGCACAAAAACTAAACGCAGTTACTTGTACTCGGGCCACGAGGGCTCCGGTGTGGGGGTGGGCAAGACAGGGTTCCTTTCGCGGTCTTGGTTCACCGTGGTTTGAGGGTCGGCATCGCTCAGATTGATGAAAGCATAAGCAGAGGAGGCTGTTGGACTGCAGAGCGGGCTTGATTGTGAGGAATCAAAGTGTGAAGAAGGCGCCGTTTACAAATTTGTTGTCGCGAAAAAGTCGATGGTGGCGGCCAGACCCTAGGTCGAGGCTGTGACCTCAGTCGGGTCTCCAGGCAGGACCAGATTCAGGAACGCCTCACACCCCCCCCTGCGGAGTCGACTCGATTGAAATTCTCTAACCTCCTTGAGTGAGACGGGAATTCTATCGAGAATTCTTTGAAGAGCCTCTGATTCGGCGGTGACTCATCGCACTTTTTTGGGCAAAAGTAGGGAGCAATTTAAGAAGCCAACGTTTCGAGGAGTTCAGGCTCGTAGGGGTCCGCGTGCCGTCGCTTGGAAGCTTCAGTGCGCAGCAACTCGTCGAGAAGTTTTGAGTTCGCAGATCCGAGTTCGGATTGGAATCTAGCCCTCGGGATCTAAGGCCGTTCGAAACTGAGCGTTTGAAACTGAGATTGTTCTTAACGGATTGTACTTAACTGAGATTGTTCGAAACTTAGACTGTTTGTCGTCGAAAGCAACGGAGAGGAGTCCCTGCCATGTCGGGTGGACCAAATGATCCTTCACATCGCGAAGAAACACAGAGCTCGGTCAACGCGGCGGGCATGCGCATGTTCATCTTCTCTATGGCGGCTGCCATGCTGTTCTTCGTTTATGTGTCGTTTTTCAGTGGCGGCGTAAATCTCAATGAAGTGAAGGAAGTTGCTCCCGAAGCCGCGCAGACCGTAGCGGCCGCAGAGCCAGAGAAGCCCGTCGATGTTTCGGGGATCACAGAGCCTTGGCTTGAAGACGAGCGCATGGTGGCTCATGGAAAAAAACTGTACAGCGTCAACTGTGCGGCCTGCCACGGTGCCGAGGGCAAAGGCGATGGCATCGCAGGCGCGAGCCTCAACCCGAAGCCACGCAATTTGATCGAGGGCAAGTGGAAGAAGGGCGGAGACTCGATCGCCCTGTTCACCACACTCACCAAGGGCATCGAAGGCTCTTCGATGCAAGGCTATTCGCACATGCCGTCCAAAGATCGTTGGGCTTTGGTGCAGTTCATTCGTTCGATCACCACAGACAAAGTTGCTGAGAAGGCCGAGGATGTGGCTAAGAAAGCTGCTGCTCTGAAGTAACCCAAAATTTATAAGGACGAACTTCGTGACCCCATCTCCGGCCTCACTCAACGCCTCTGCCCCTCGATCCAGAGTCATCCACTTTGGGATGGGCTTGGTGTTGGCGATGGCATCGATGATGACGGCGACGGGCCATCAGGCCTTGGCGGCGGGTCGTGGTGACATCCATAAGCTCAAAGAGGGCTTCGCGAACGAAGTTCCCAAACCACTTGAAGAGGTGGGAATCGATGCACGTCAGGGCAGTAAGGTCGATCTGAATTTGAGCTTCACGGATCACAATGGCCAGAAGCTGACGCTCAAAGATTTGCTGAGCGACGGTAAGCCGATGCTCTTGAGCCTGGCTTATTATTCGTGCCCCAGCCTCTGCAACTTCCACCTCAATGGATTGAACGATGCCTTTCGTAAAATGCCGAAGGCCCTGGGTGAAGAGTTCCGACTCGTTGTTGTCAGTATCGACCCGAGCGAGAAACCTGAACTCGCAAAGGCCAAGCGACAAAGTTACGTCGAGGCCTATGGGCGCGAAGACCAGGCACAAGGCTGGCATTTCTTGACCGGCGAAGAAGCCTCGATCCGAGCGTTGGCGCAGGCTGTCGGTTTCAAATACCGTTGGGATGAAAATCAAAAGCAGTGGGCCCATGCTGCAGCGGCGATGGCGATCTCCCCGGACGGAACCATCTCTCGATATCACTACGGGATCACCTTCGATCCGAAGGTCTTGCGTCTGTCGATGATCGAAGCCTCACAGGGCCAGGTCGGCAGCGTCGTCGACAAACTCATCCTTTATTGTTTCCATTTTGACCCGCAAGCCAACAAGTACGTGTTGGCCGCATTCAACGTCATGAGGGTCGGCGGTCTGTTGATCGTCCTCGTGCTCGGGGCGTTCTTGCTGCCATTTTGGACGAG
>CANHQR010000068.1 GCA_947462815.1 Pseudobdellovibrionaceae bacterium | reverse complement strand
GCCAATGTGAAGGGGTCGTTGTTTGATCATCGGATGCAGCACGACTGCTATCCCTTCGTACTCTACAACATGCTGTGTTTTTGGTGGTGGTCCAAGTTCATGCCGTGGTCGAGAGTCGAAGCACGATTACGGCTCTTCTTCGAAGAGCGCGTTCAAGACGGAAGAATGCTATTACAAATGCGTGATGCCGGCGCGGCTGAGGATCTCTTCGCGCCCGCAAAGCCTCTCAGTTAGAGCTAGCCAAGGCTGCAATCTCACCGCAACATGAAGGCATGGCGTCGACGACATCCGTAAACAAATGGGCGAGCTGGGGATTAATTGGGCTCGTGCTGTTCACCTGGTGGCCCGCTTTGTTTCACGTCTTTCGAGGCGATCACCTTTGCCTACTCATCGAAATCCCATGGGACCAAGGTTTTTCTGAAACTTGGTCGCATCTCATCTCCTACAATCGCACGCGGACTTGCTATCCTTCTGATCCCATTCTCTATCGGCCTGTTCTCTTCACTCTCATATCAGTGGAGTTCGCAACACTTGGTCGCGATCCTTTTTTCTGGCAGTTGTTCGGCCTTTGTCTCTACACAGCAACCTGCGTGCTGCTCTGGCGAATCCTCCGGGTGCATCTCTCTCCTGCGCTCGCATTGGCTGTCGCGGCGCTTTTTGCAGTGAACGCCTCGCACATCGACGCCGTCTCTTGGCAGCACATCCACGCTTATGTTCTCTTTGCTCTGCTCAGTTTCGCTTTCGTACTGACGCCCTCAACGAACAAAGGACGCTGGGTTCAACTCGTCATCGCCTTGCTCATGTCGATGACTTACGAACTCGGAGGAGCACTGTTTGCCGTATGGGCCATCTGGAAAATGCGACGCGAAGGACAGCGCCGTTGGGAGCTTTTGTTGCCGTTACCGATCTACATCGTCGCTAACTTCGTCGATGCACAGCTGCGGCAAGTGACGTTGGGTGACGGACAGATCGAACGTGGCAGTATTTACGAATCCATCAAGGCACTCCCTGTGCTGTGGGCGCAACTTTCAGGATGGTGGATTTGGCCGACGAGTCTCATCGATCCCCAAGCGCTGCGCTCCAAGTTTCCTGTCGCGGACTTTCGACTCTGGATTGGCGGCGCCATAAGCCTGCTGGGTGCGATTTGGCTGTATCGAAAACGTCGGGCGCTCACCTCTCCCCAAAGGGACCTCTTGCAATTCGGGCTTTGGGGAGCACTTGGCTTTGTGGCAATTGTCGCACTCGGACGAATGGCCCCTCGCGGACTCGAGTACATCGCCAAAAACACTTACTACGCTTTTCAGTTTTCGAGTTTCGCGATCTTTATCTTGGCCGTAGCGCTGAGCCGCCTATCCTTGCGCTCTCAGGGCCGAGCCGCCTATCTGTTGGGTGCCTTGGCCCTCACGCATTTGATCGTGAGCCAGAACACCGCCACGGCGATGATGGAGGCCCAGTGGCCCGCGGGACAATTGCAAAGAGCCACCTCGAGATGGATCAGAGAAAATCCGGAGCGAGCTCAAGGCGGACTCAGTTATTGCAATCCGCCCTCTGGCAATCTTCCCTTTGTCGACTTGAAGCCTCTGCAACATTCTGAAAATGAAATCATCGATTTCCCGAGACTAATTTATGGGCGAGCCCACTTTGCTGAGCCCGTCCGCGTGGCCTACTGCGCGAGTTCAAAATTTGTCACTTGTGAGAGCTGCCAGGTCGAAAGCTGCTGTGCTGAAGAAGGAGAGTCCCCATGACGGCGAGTCTGAAAGATTCCAATACATCGGAAACATCGCCCAAGGGTGAGTCACCTCGCTTCTCGCTGTCGAGGTGGCTCCCCATGGAAAAGTTTTGGGTCGCGGCTGTGCTCCTCGGCTTCGCGGTTGCGTTTGCTTGGTGGCCCGTGACTCTCCATGCATTTCGCACCGATCACACGTGCTTGCTTCTGGAAGTTCCCCATGAGCAAGGTTTTTCTGAAACCTGGTCACATCTCGTCTCTTATAATAGAACACGACTCTGCCAACCCAGTGATGGATTGCTCTATCGTCCCGTCCTGTTCACTTTGATGGCGGCGGAATTCAGCCTTCTTGGTCGCGACCCGTTGAACTGGCAAATTGCAGGCTTCTGCATTTGGTACCTCGGCGCCTTGGCCGTTCTCGCCTTCTTTCGTCAGTTCTTTGATCCGCGGCTCGCGTTTCTGCTGGGTCTATATTTCGCTGTCCAACCCAGCTTCGTCGAAGTCGTCAGTTGGCAACACATCCACGGCTACATTCTCTACACCAGTCTCATGCTGTTCATTGTCGGCCTTTATTGGAAATGGCACGAGGAACTCACGCCGGTGCGACGAGCGTATCTCTTTCTACTTGGCACCATCGCGACCTTTTCGTATGAGCTGGGAGGTCCCACCTTGGGTGTGATCGGGTTTGCCCACTGGTTTTTCCACAGAGGGCCCAAGCGATGGAAAATTGCGGAGTGGATGAGCCTGCCACCACTCTACGCTGCTGTTAGCTACGCGGACTTCATTCTCCGAGGAGCAAAATCGCTGGCCGAGCCTCAACGCCGCGAATGGGCCACGCAAAACTTCAATATCGTTTGGTCTCACCTCATGGCCTGGATGAGCTTACCGACACCCATCATTAGCCCCGATGAATTTCGACTGCGCATGCAGGTCGGCGGCTGGCAAGGGTGGCTTGGCGCATTGCTACTGATCGCCAGTTTAATTTGGATTGCGCGCCGATTTTGGAGTGTCCGCGCACGTCCTGAGTTCAACAAACACAAGGTGATCATTTTTGCCGGGTTGATCGCCAGCTTCGCCTTTGTTTGCACGATTGTTTTAGGTCGAGTGGCAACACGAAGTATTCACTATTTCTCCGTCAACACCTACTACGGCTATCTCTATGCGGCGTACATGCTACCCGTCTTGGCTGCAGCCTATGCAATTCGACCCGCGATAGGCCGTGGCCGGCAAATTCTCTTCGGTATCTTTGGATTGCTCTCCGTGGTCAGTATGATCATGGCGCAAAACACGACCTTCGAGATGAGCGAGCGCATGGCCCACACACGAAACTTTCAGCGCAATGTGGCCGAGATCATCGAGGTCAGTCCTGTACTCGCCCGCGACGGCATTGAGTTTTGCCACAAACCGATCGGTAACCAAGGTTTTGCCGACTTAGCCGGAATGCAGGCCAAGCCGGAGGAAGTCATTGATTGGGTCCGCCTGATTTATGGCCGAACGACTTTTGAAAAACCTCGCTTTGTGGCTCACTGTCACAATGGTGAAATTGGTGTCATTCTGCCGTGCGAAGGATGCCCAGGCTACCAAGCCTGCTGTTCGAAGTTCCTCGCCGAGAATCCACCAAGATCGAAATCAGATCGCTGATTTCTTGCGTTCGTTTTCAAGCAGCTCCGCAACAGTTTTCGCGCCGAGACGTTTTTGAACCTTGGCGAGCAACAACTCATCGCCCAACTTCTCAGCCGCCATCAAACATTGGCGCCGGACATTGAGATCCGTTGATTTGGCGTGCTGACTGAGGGATTGAGAAAGAGCGAGAAAGTCGGACTGCGTGCTGAAATACACGAGATCTCGAGCCCTCAATTTTCGAGCGATCTCGCCCATCGCGTAGATCGCGGATGACACGTAGGTCGGGTTGCCAGAAGCTAAAAGCTTCTTGAGTCGCTGTATCACAGGCTTTGAGACTTCGTCAGCACCATGGAGTACTAAAGCGTTAGCTGCCACACGATTGTCTTCAGAGTAAGCCAAGCGGCGTGCGGCATTGGATAGGCGCGCCATCTTAAAGTGCTCAACCGATTCAATAGTATTAGCGACGACACGCGAATCCGAACTCTGCAACAGCGTCGCCAAAACGTTCTCAAGTTCCATCGACACTTGATCGAGAGGCACCAAGGATCTCAAGGCCGAGGCCAAATTGGCCAGCGTGCGATCTGGAGCTGTTGTGGTTTCAATTCGATCTTCGATGGCTTCCAGAGCAAAGGCCGTCACGGCGGAATCGCTACGAGTCACCACAAAGCTCGAGAGGAATTTGGCAATCTGTTCGTCTTGGACATCTCGAGCGGCAATCCGATTGAGCCAGTAGCACAAGTCCTCATCTGATCGATAGTCGTGAAAGCGCGGGTGCCAGCCGGACGACTTTCCCCAAGCCTCACGGACCGGAGAATGGCCAAGGTAACGCAAGATCCGACGCTCTCCCGGCATACCCTTGAGTGTGGCGCGAAAAGAGTCCTCGAACCGGATGTCCTCATGGAGCTTCGCCATATTGCTAAAGTCAAAGTGAATGGAATTCTCATTTTTCTCCGAAACGTGACTAAGAATACGTGTCGTTTCAATCAGTGGCGCTCCCGCGAGCGAATACCCATTTAAGAACCGACCAAAGCGGATCTTGCCATGCGCCAGGGATGATTTAACACGAAATCCGTATCCCCTTTGTGCAAGAGTCCGCTGATGGATCCGATCTGCGGCGCGAGTGATCTCATTCACGCAAGCGAGCGCCGCGGTGAAGGAGTTCACATGCTTTTCATCTTTAAAGTAGAAGATAATCTCATCACCGACGAACTCATGAATCAGACCATCCCACCGCGAAATGATGTGCGAGCATTCCACGAAAAATTCGTTGATGGTCTCAATAAATTCTTCGAGAGGATGGTTATTGAAGATGTGCGTAAAGTTGTTGATGTCCGTTCGGACCAAAGTGCAATCAAAGTCATAGGGCGGCTTTTTGCCTGACTGAATTTCCGTCTTTAACGATGGCAAAACTTGGGCTCCCAAAACTTGATTTTCTTTTTTCAGGTTTCCAACAGCCAACTCAAAACCCTCTACACCGCGCTTCAAAACTTCCGCTTCGGCAGATAGAGCCGTGACTTCGCGGATCGCACCCAGACGACCCGACTTGATGGCTTGAGCGACGCGGATCACATCCTTAGCCGAGAGGAAAAAGAGCAACACCGCGAGAGCGATAAACAGCGAAAGCGTTTGGGAGAAGACATCCTCGAACGAAGTCAGGATATACTGTAAATACTGTTCCTTCTCGCCGATCAGCCCCACGGACAGGAACGTCCCTGGCTCAATCTCCATAGCGACAAATCGATGTTCAACCGAGACCGCGTCGGAACTTGAGCGCGTCACATCCCCCGAGGGAGCCTCAAATTGGAGAACCACATGCGTCGGATGCGCAGCGAGAAGCGTGGCCTGTGCTTCGGGCGAGAGTCTTAGAAAGTCATTTCGAGAAAACATCGACGGCTGATCGTCAAAACTGAGTACCTCTCCACCGCGATGAACGACAAAGAAGTCGATCATGCGGAGATTCATGCCGTCCGCAAGGTGAGCCAAGGCATTCGAAGCGTCACCCGAAATAAGCAGCGTCGCCGCCATCGATGCGATCAATTGCATCTGGGCTTGCTTGCGCTTCATATCGATTTCATAGTTGGCCTCGGCCTGAGCGTAGCTATCGTACTTGTTGGCCAAATGAAACCCGAGAAACAGCAAGACAATGAAGATGGTCAGGACCGATCTTCGACGCACAAAACTCATGGGCGACTCGCTGGAATCCGTCGATCGAGTTTCAGTGGCTCATCAAGGCCGACGAATCGGTACGTCCGCTGCGGCACCCTAGATCCGATCCGACGTCCACTCGGGTCGACGATCACGATTCGCTGATCCACCAGGGCCTGAACAACCGTGGGGTTTTTGAGATTCCCAGCGACCTCCCGCCAAGGCCGCGACAAGATCGGCGCCAACAAGTCGGTTTGTGCTTGAGATCCCGCCGCTGGGTTTCGCTGCGGCTGTTGTTCACGGACACCCAAGTGCGCCGGAGCAGAGACAGGCGCAGCATTCGTCCCAGGATCTACTGGGCCCGCAACAGAACTCGAAGCCATGAGACCAGGACCAGCACCGACGGGACCCGAAGGTGCTGCTGAACCACTCCGATTCATGCCCGGAGAGAGTCTTGCAGCCGCCGCAGGTGCGACCGGTCGCGCACTCACTCCACCTGGCTCCGCGTTCGCAAGCGTCGTCACGGCTGGCGAAAGCGAGCTCGGTAAACGTCCGCCATTTTCCTGCGTTCGCATCGGAGCTCGGAATGGGACATAGTCGGTTGTGGCCGAGACAATGCGCGAAGGGTTTTCTCGCTCACTGGCTTGAGCGCGCGGGATCGCGACATCCTTCAGTTTCTCAAATCCACGCGTGGCCGCGCCGACAAAGTCGGTCGCCTCTCTGAGGCGCCGTTCAACCGCAGCAATTCCCTGCCTCGCTTCAGTATCGATGCGCACCACAGGACGGGGTGCGATTCTCGATAAGTCGTTCGTGGGTTGCTGATTGTAACGCGTGAGTCGATCTCGAGAGCTCGAAGGTTGAATGACCGGATCCACATCGTTACGACTGGTCGGACCCGTTCCCGGCGTTGTGACGACCGGACTTCGATCGCCATCACCTACGACGCCAAGATTCGGCGTCGAAACCGGAATTGGCTGTACGCCCGGCGAGCCCGGCGCCGGTGGCGGTGCCGTGTACCCCGGCTGAGGTGTCTGATCCGCGAAGGCGCAAGGATCTGGTTCGGGCCTTGGCGCCGAGGCCTCTGCGGCGGGTAGAACACCAAAGATCGCTGCCAACCAACGTGTCGCATCTCGTGAATCCGCCTCGGCACGCGTGCCAGCTGGTTGACATTGACCACCAGCTGTTCCCTGAATCATTTGCCGCATGCCCGCGGCGAGTTGAGTGCGAATTTTGTCGGCAATGACCCCGCACTGGTGGCGAAACTCTGACTCTGGAGGTCTAAGGTCTTGCTGATAGGCCCACTCTAAAACACCGGGGCAATTTTCAGCGCTGAAACGATCCAGATACCGCGTCATCGAGTCGACCCACTTTTGCACGCACGTGTCCTTTCCCTCACGCGCCACGCAAGCTCGCAAAGCTTCGGGATTCATGATTCGGCCATAACCTGAGACGATCCCACCATCACGATCTAGACCCAAAAGAAATTCTCGAGTCAGACGATCGGCGACCTCGGGGCCGTAGCGACCTTGAATGTAATTGTAAACCGAGTCGCTGCCATGGACGTTAGGACCAAAGAGATTCTCCAGCTGCTTCACGCGTAGCTCTTCATTCACCATGCCTCGCAAGCGACCGCAGGCTTGCTCCTGATTTGCGCCAGGAGGATTTCCGCAACAGGCGACTGCCGTATGCGTGAAAGGCTCCGAACTAATTCCCGCGGCGTGAATGTATTCGTGGAACAATACGTTCGCGTAGTTTTGCGGTGTGCCTTCATGATCCCGATGGCGTCCTTCTTGAGAGGCCGTCATGCGGATCTGAATTTGGTTGTGTCCAGGAGCATAACTCCCTGGGTTCTCCGCTCCTCGCTGGGCGTGATAGTCGCAGGACAGTGGTTTATTGGTGTTAAGATGGGGAAACTCGAGAGCCATATAGAACTCACGTTCTATTCGAGCGGCTGTTCCCGCCAAACCATTCCGCTCCAAGCAGGCAATGAAGGGACCTTGGCGTTCGCGCAGAGAGCGTGGCGCATCAGGACTTGGCGTGCTGCCCGGCTGCACCACACTCCGATCGAGGCCCGCGCTCGTTCCCATGATTTCAGCAAGACCAGCCGTGAGTCTTTCAAACTCTTCACGTCTCTCTGGAGCGTAACAAGCACTCGCAAACATCGAATCTGCTGGACGACTCGTATCTCGCAAACGATTGAGCAAGTTCTCTTGCCCATTCATGCGCTGAAGCACTTCCCACCAAGAACTCTGTAGTCGAGCTAATTGATTTTCAGGATTGATATCACACAAGAGATCGGCACCGACGCCGATGTAGTCGCCAAAGTTCCGCCACTCTCGAATCAATTGCTGACAGCGTTGTTGTTGAGCGGCCACCAAAGGACCAACGAAGTTTTCACATTCCTGTGCTTGCGTGCGGATCTCGGCTCTTTCCATCGTGTTGACGGGACGGGTATCGACAAATGCATTGGCGACGATTGGAGCGAAAATCGATCGTGCTACAGGCGTCGATGCCAGCGCAGGAGTCGGTGAAGGGCGACCCAAGGCTCGATTGATGAGTTCGCGCGCATCTGCCACGAGAACGCGCGGACTGGCCTCGACCGCTGTGTCGTTGGCCGATGCAAATTCACGATTGTCCCAATCATATAGGGTGGCCCGCTCGATGGTCGCGCGCCAGAGAGCGTAATCGCGACCATTTTGTGACAACATGTATTCCGCTTTCAGAATCCCCTGCTTCACCTTATCGGAGATCGTGAGACGCATGAAGCGTCCACCCATGGGATCCGACGCTGTGACCGTGAGAGAACCCTTTTTGACTTCCCACAGATCCATGACGCCATCGGAGTTTTCATCCAACTGCAGTTCGGAGAGATCGCGCGACAGCAGCAGCTGCTTCATGACGGTGCCGTTGGGAGCGAGAGACTGGCGCACAATCACGTCTCCTCGACGCGGTAAATGCACCCGATCCCCCATCAACTGACGAATGCGCGAGGCCATCGCCTTCGTCGACTCTCGATATTCACGCTGTGCTTCCAGCTCAGGAGACTCATGCGCTTCCGCGACATTGCTGAATTGCCATAGGATCGGAGCCGGAAGGCCCGAAGCCAAAGCCGATAGAACGAGGAGACCTCGACGACAAATTCGACCCAGCGGCGTCGACATTCGCACCCCACTGACGTTTTCCCCGACCTCAGCATGAGATCGCTCTATGGAGTATCGGACGATTGGCGGACCGAATTGAGACTGGCCCAACGAACAGAGAAAACTTTTTTGAAAGCGTCTCAAAATGAGACAAGACCGATGAAGGTCGCCCAGGTCACAGCACGTGGGCTTTAGTTGCGAGCAAAATAAGGCAGCTCCTGAGCCGGTCGTACGACTTGCTCAATCACACCAAAGATCGAGCACCCTTCTGCATCTCGCATTTCCATGCGAACGCGATCACCGACTTTCATAAAAGGAGTTTTGGGTTGGCCGTCCGCAATGGTCTCGATCATGCGCTTTTCAGCCAAGCAAGAGGAGCCCGCACTGGGATCCTCATTCGAGACCGTGCCGCTTCCAATAATCGAGCCGGCTGCCACGGTTCGCGTCTTCGCCGCGTGAGCAATGAGCTGACCGAAGTGAAAGTGCATGGCTCCGGCGTTTGCACGACCAAAGAAGGTGCCGTTGAAATCCACCAAAAGCGGCAAATGCACGCGACCTTCCCGCCAAGCAGCACCCAACTCATCGGGCGTCACCGCAAATGGCGCAAAGGCTGAATGAGGTTTGGATTGATAGAAACCAAAGCCCTTGGCCAACTCATCAGGAATCAATCCACGTAACGACACATCGTTGACAATCATCACCAGCGCCACATGCTCGAGCGCCGCCTCGGGCGTCACGCCCATAGGAACGTCAGTCGTGATCACGGCCACCTCGCCCTCGAAATCCGTGCCGTACGAAAAATCAATCTGCGGGATGGGATCCATCGGCGCTAGAAAATCATCCCCTCCGCCCTGATAAAACAAAGGATCCGTGTAGAGCGTCTCAGGAAGAGGCGCTTTGCGCGCCATGCGCACCAGCTTCACGTGATGTAAAAACGCGGAACCATCCGCCCACTGAAAAGCGCGTGGCAAGGGCGAATGAAACTGCGACTGATCGACGGCGAACTCGCCCGCAACTTGCTGGGTCTCCAGCCGCTGCGCCAAGCCCAAAAGCTTGGGCTGCACGCTCGACCAGTTTTCGACGGAATCACGAAGCGTAGGGCAAATGTCCGTCGCCCTAACGGCACGCCGCAGATCGCGGCTCACCACACAAAGTTCACCATCTCGATTTTTCGCGGATCGTAAGCTTCCCAGTTTCATAGCCCGAAGTTCTAAACCGCCACCCGCCGAAGGGCAAACGCCTCGCTGCGGCGTGCGCCTCGGCCGCATTCGAGGCTGAATCAGATACATGACGAATGCCCCGTCCAACACGATCAAGCTCTACAGCTACTTTCGTTCCTCCGCCTCCTACCGTGTGCGGATCGCGCTCAACTTGAAGGCGATCCCCTATGAAATCGTTCCGGTCCACTTACTCGAAGGTGGAGGACAACAGCACGCCGAGGCTTACCGAAGGCTCAATCCAAGCCGCGAAGTGCCCACTCTCGTGCATGGAGACTTCGTTCTGGGCCAATCGATGGCCATCATCGACTACCTCGATGCCGTGCAGTTTTCGCCAAGACTTCTCCCCATTGATCCGCAACAGCGAGCCATCACCTTGCAAGCTTGTGAAATTGTAAACAGTGGCGCCCAACCCGTGCACAACCTGCGGGTGCTTCAAAAGCTCGAGAAAGACTATCAGGCATCACAAGAGCAACGCGACGCTTGGGCCGCTTACTGGATCCGCTATGGCTGCGAGACTCTTGAGGCTTTTCTCGGCGATAAGGCAGGCCGCTTTGCACTCGGCGATCACCCGACCGCCGCCGATTGCTTCTTGATTCCTCATCTCGCCAATGCGGATCGCTTCAAGGTGTCGCTGGAAGATTTCCCGACTTTGCGCCGAGTTCGCGCTTGCTGTTTCGATCTGCCGGCATTTCAAAATGCGGCTCCAGAGAAGCAGCCGGATTTTCCTCGCTCTTAAAGGTTTCCAAGTAGGCACGTGTGGCCACCCACAGTGAGGACGCCAAGAGGGCCACCGCCAAACTCTGGTGCAGAACGGTCACGCTCGGGGGAATGTAAAGCATCAAATTCGCAACTCCGCATACCAACTGCGCCAGCACTAAACCGGCCTGAACATTCAAGATCTTCCTCCACTGCGAATCAACGCGTGAAGATTTCCAAGCCAAGATCGCGAGTCCTAAAATCAAAACCGTGAGAGCGTAGGCGACAAAGCGATGGATAATCTGCAGCCCGATGGCTCCGCGCCAGGTCGGAACCCACTGCCCGTTACACAGTGGCCAATCGACGCACACTGAACCCGAATAGGTCGAGGCCACCAAGCCGCCAATCGCGATTTGCACAAAGATCAGCAACGGCATGGCGAGGGACACGGCCCTCAAACCGAGCGGTGCGGATTTCGAAATCGTTAGAGGTTGAAGCTTCAACTGAACGGAAATCAACATCACGAGGACGCCGGACAAAAAAATCGTCGCCAATAGCAGATGCGTGGTGACGACCAAAGCTTTAACCAGCCAAAGCACCGTGAGAGCACCCATCAAAATTTGCAAGGTCAAAAAGAAGGCGGAAACGACCGAGGCCCACTTAGCAAGGCGTGGAACCTCTCGCGAGCGCAACGCCCAGATCATCGCACCCAAAAACATCAGCGCGACCACACCCGCATACGCTCGATGCACAAACTCAAACCAGACACCGACATGAAAATCCGGAATCACTTGGCCAAAGCAGAGCGGCCAGTCCGGACAAGACAGACCCGCTCGCATCGTGCGAACACCCGCCCCCAGGGCCATCAATCCCACAATCGCCACGGCCAGGACGATCAAGTAATTGCGAAATGCGCGAAGTGAACTCATCACTCACCTCCCCATGTGGCCAAAGCGATCCAATGCATGGTCCAACGATCGACAACAGGCGCCGCTAGGAAAACGAGAACCGAAAGATTCGTCCAAAGGAAGAATGGCAGCCACCGAGTTCGCTCATGCTTTTCAACAACGGATTTATAAAAGAGCACAAATTGGTAGAAGACCCAAAAAGCCAGCGGCCACACCAAGACCAAGTGCGCCCAGCGTGCCGAAGTGAACCACGGTGCCATCGCGGCCGTTGCGACATAGGCGAGAAGATAAAGAGCCATGTGATACAAAGTTCGCTCTGTTCCCAACACAGCCGGAAGCACAGGGATGCCACCACGTTCGTAGTCGTCACGAAAGCGAATGGCGAGCGACCAGAAGTGGGGCATCTGCCACAAGAACATGATGAGGAACAAATACATCGGCTCAGCGGCCCAAATATTCTCGTTGTTCGCAGCGTAACCGATCAACACCGGCATTGCGCCAGGAATCGCTCCAGGGACCGCGCCGAAGGCCCACTTTCGCTTCCACCACATCGTGTAGGTCACATTGTAAAGAAAGACTGTCGCAAGACCCAAGGCGAGAACCGTCATGTTGATGAGTGCGCTGGCAAGTGCACCCAGCACCACAAAACCAATGCCCAGCACCCAGGCTTGAATGACCGAGACTCGGCCCGCTGGAATAGGACGACGCTGCGTACGCGGCATCTTTCGATCGATGCTCACCTCTTGAGCTTGATTGAGAGCAAAGCTTCCTGCGGATAGAAAAAAGAGCGCCGCGAGACTGGTCACAAAGTGCGCGACGCTGACAGGGGCCTCGAGATCCATACTCATGGCGTAGCCAGCGGCCCCGGTGACGAGGACGAAGCTCACAATGCCACCCTTGGTCAGATCGAAAAACATGCGCATGTCGTTCAAGGCTTTCCCGCGATTTGAGCGGCGGGTCAAGCCCCGCAGTCCCCTGGGATCGGACCCTGGGAAACAGATCAAAATTTCCCGATGTCCACCCACGACTTTGCAGGACCTGGCTGAGCCCTTCACAGGAAACGGACCATCCAGGGCAAGCGCGTCTCAAATGGGGACCTGCCGCTGAGGCGCGTACTCCTCGACCCCCAAAAGACAAAGGCCGATCGCCTTGAGAAGCGACCGGCCCCCTTCAAATCTGAACCTTCGAAAAGTTCAAAGTGTTGAGCTGTGGCTCACTAGAGTGTTGAGCTGTGGCTCACGCGCGTGAAGATATCCAGAATACAGAAGATCCAAAGGATCACCAGAAAGAACACCGACGAACCGATGATCACGCGATTGAGTTTGTCGTCGTACTTCAAGTGCATGAAGATCGCCAAAACCAAACCAGCCTTGACCGAGGCGATCGCAAAGGCCACCACAGCATTCAAGGCACCGAAATCAACTCGGGCCGCCGCGACCGTGATCACCGTGAGCACCAGAAGTGCGACGAACACCTTCAAATAGGTCGCAAACGGAATGATGTGATGTTCATGAGAAGCTTGTTGTCCCGATCCATGTCCCATAAGCAACCTCCGTTACGAAACCAAGTAGAGAAGCGGAAACAAATAGATCCAAACCAAATCGACCAAATGCCAGAACAGTCCGACGCCCTCAACCGGTGTATAGTAGTGCGGACCAAACTCGCCCTTCATTGCGCGAATCATGACCCAGGCAATCAGACCCATGCCCACCAAGACGTGGATACCGTGGATGCCTGTCATCATGTAGTAGAAGGAGAAATACATCGGGAGGTTTGAGGGAATCTCCATATCTCCGACGTACTTCACCAAAGACGCAGGATCAGCGGAGTACCAAGTTCCCGGCAAAAGCCCCAGATGGATCTTGTGCGAGTACTCGATGTACTTGATCCCCATGAAGATGAAACCGCACAAAATCGTGATCGCCAGCATCGCAACCGCTTTGCTCTGCTCTCTCTTCTGGGAGTAATAGATGCCGAGAGCCATCGTGAATGAGCTCGTGAGAAGCACCACGGTGTTCGCCGCACCTAAGCGCCAGTCGGTGAACTTCGATCCGACTTTGAAAATCTCGGGATAAATATGATGGAAAATCGCGTAGCCCACAAAGAGGCCACCGAACATCAAAATTTCCGTGCAGAGAAAGAGCCACACGCCCTGCTTCGCGCTCACATACTCGTGCTCGGCGCTGTCGAAGTGATGGGCGTGATGATAACCGGATCCAGTTTTAGCGGTACTCATAGGGTCCTGCCGTCACAATGGGTTGTTGGATAAAGTTTTCATGCGGGGGCGGAGAGGCCGTGGTCCACTCGAGCGTTTTCGCGCCCCAGGGGTTCGGCCCAGCCGGCTTGCCATTGAGCAAGCCTTGAATCACCGCAATCGTGCCAATCACAAATCCAATTCCAATCATGTAAGCGCCGATGGTCGAGATCTGATTCAGAAACTCATATTCGGGCAAATAATCGAAATATCGACGAGGCATACCCATCGAACCGAGAACGAATTGCGGGAAGAAGGTCACGTTGAAGCCCATGAAAATGAAGAAGAATGACCAACGGGCAATCGTATCGTTGACCAACTTTCCGAACATCTTCGGAAACCAATAGAAGATGCCCCCCATAATGGCCATCAAAGTTCCACCCACCATAACGTAGTGGAAGTGCGCCACGACAAAGTAAGTGTCGTGAAAGTGCACGTCAGTCGCGATTGTCGCCAAGAAGATCCCCGTCACACCGCCGATGGTGAATAGGAACATGAATCCCAACGCGTACAACATCGGAGCCGACAGGTTGATCGAACCTTTATAGAGCGTCGCCATCCAGTTGAACAATTTGATCGCCGTCGGCACTCCCACCAGCATCGTCAGGAACGAAAACACAACACCCGCCCACTCGGACTGACCCGAGACAAACATGTGGTGTCCCCAAACAAAGAACGAGACCGCAGCGATGGCCAAGCTCGAGTAGGCGATAGCGGTGTAACCGAAGATCGTCTTTCGCGAGAAGGCGGTGATCAGTTCTGAGATCACACCGAAAGCCGGCAAGATCATGATGTAAACCGCGGGATGCGAATAGAACCAGAAGAAGTGCTGGAACAATACGGGATCACCGCCCAAGGCCGGATCAAAGAAGCCGATGCCGAAAATGTTCTCGGCAGCCAAGAGCAGCAGGGTAATGGCGAGAACCGGCGTCGCCAACACCTGGATGATGGCCGTCGAATAGAGCGCCCAAACAAACAGCGGAATCCGGTTCATCGTCATGCCCGGCGCACGAAGCTTGTGAGTGGTCACCACGAAGTTCAATCCCGTCAGGATCGAGGAGAAGCCGGCGATGAAAGCACCCATCACCATCCAGATGACGGCGGGCTTCATGCTGATGGAATAGGGCGTGTAGAAGGTCCAACCGGTGTCCGCCCCGCCGAATGCGAGCGAGGTCAAAGCGACGGCCGCTCCACCAATCAAGCAATACCAGCTCGCCAGATTGAGCCGAGGGAAGGCCACATCCTTGGCGCCAATCTGCATCGGTAAGAAGAAGTTGCCGAGGAAGGCAGGGATGCCGGGGATGATCACGAAGAACACCATGATGGCGCCGTGGTAAGTCATCGAGCGAGTGTAATCTTCGGCTGTCATGATCGTCTGACCCGAGCTGAAGAGCTCCGTGCGGATCAGCAGCGCGAAGATCCCACCGACGAGAAAGAACAGCGCGACGGTGATGAAATACATGATGCCGATACGTTTGTGATCCAACGTTGTCAGCCACGACCAAAGTCCCTTTTCGTGGTTGAGATAGTTGTGATCGGTATGGGCCGCTGAAGCCGTGCTTGCGGATGCCATGAATACTCCTTCTTCCTTACTTCACAGTCTTAATAAATTCGATCAGCGCGAGGATCTGCTCGTCCGAGAGCTGACCGGCATACGCCGGCATCACCCCAGGCGGGTAGCCTGCGACGACTTTGGCGTTCGGGTTCAGAATACTTTCGCGGAGGTACTCTTCATTCACGTCAACGCTGCCGCCCTCAATTTTATGAGCTTTGGCTCCCCAAAGGCCTTTGAAACTCGGGCCCACCACACGGGATCCGTCGAGGCTGTGACAGCCGATACAGGCTTGCGAACCGAACAGGCCGCGGCCCACATCTGCCAGGGACATCTCACCGCTGCCTTCGTCGCTGATCCACTTTTCGAACTCCTCGTTCGAGACAACTTTTAACTTCGCCTTCATCGCCGAGTGACCAGCTCCGCAATACTCCGTACAGAAAACCCAGTAGTCGCCTTCTTTTTGAGCTTCAAACCATAGGGCCGTGTAACGACCCGGGACAACGTCCTGCTTGATCCGCATCGCAGGAATATAAAATGAGTGCAAGACCGGGCGATCCGAAGGGTCCGTCGAATTTGCCGAAATCTTCTCGGAAGCCATAATCAGCTTCACCGGACGATTCACCGGCACAACCATCGTCGCCGGCACCCGCTCGTTCTTCGCATCGAGGGCTGAGGTGACTTCCTTGCCGTTCTTGTAGAGGAAGCGCCAATCCCACTTCTTTGCCATCACATGCACTTCGAGTGCGTTCTCCGGCATCGAGCGCATGTCGTGGTAGACTTTCCAGCCCCACGCAAACACGAACATGAAGATCACCAAGGGAATGAACGACCAAGCGAACTCGAGGCGATGGTCATGCGTGATGTACGCGGTTTTGTCTGTCGCCGATCGCCGTTGATATTTCACGACAAAATAGATCATGCCGCCGATCAAGATGATGAACGAGATCAAGCTCGAAACCAGCAAGAAGATATAGATGGCGTCGACCTCACCCGCCGTCTTCGTCACAGCGGGCGGCATCAAGGTGCTCGCCATGGCGACGACGCTCGTGAAACTCACGGCGAGGGCCGCACTCAAAGCGGCGACCCATTTCATCTGTTGATTGAGCAGGTACATCAGACTGCGTTTAG
>CANHQR010000067.1 GCA_947462815.1 Pseudobdellovibrionaceae bacterium | reverse complement strand
GGCGATTGAAGAGAGAGCGTGCCCAGAGAAACTTGGGCTCGTGTCTCGCTTGTAAAGAAAAGTAAAATGGCAAAGCAAATTTGGGCAACTCTGCGGGCAACTCTGCGGGCAATTCTGCGGGCAATTCTGCGGGCGATTCCGCGTGTGACTATGCGGGTGACTGTGGGCCAAGCAACGCGAAGGGAGCCGCGGCTCGTCTTGTGGCGGGTCTGAGAGCTTCGCGACTCACCGGAGGATTTCCCTCGTCTCAATCCCAGCGACAATCCGCACAGAGACGGCGAGGAGTTCGAGAATCGCAAAAGACGTTGCCTGGAGGAGTCTGGTTTGGAATTCGCCATGGATTTTTTCATTATGGCTCGTTAGCCTTAAAACTTAAGGAGTGACATGCGAGTTCATGCCTGGTTCTCACCTTTAGTCCAGCTACCGGTCTCGAACCCTTCGAGAGTCGCAACTCCGCAGCCGCAGTTGCCGTCGTGGCAATGCGGAGCCGGATCCCGAGGCTCGGGTCGTCGGATTTGGCGTGGAGTCGCTCTCACATTATCAAAGTTCCTTTGGGTGACGAGTGCATCGGCGGCCGAGCTCGGCGGCACAGTCGATTGGGATCAGCTCTGGTTAGAATCAGGAGCGAGGCTTGTTGAGCCGCGCGATGGTGAATTCACTTTGAGTGGTGCGCGGCTGGGTGCGCGATGGACCTTTGAAGACGTCAGCGCGCGCGTGGGTTTGGGTACGCGAAACCTCGTTGCTCGGCCCTGGCGATATCCCGGAGCGGCCACCGAGCGAAGCACAGATCTCGTGGTTGTCGACGCTTGGCTCAATTGGAAGACCAGCGTCGGCGACTGGCGCTTCGGACAACAAGACGTACCTTTTGGTGTCGAAGCGCCCGACGATTCACAGCGCCGCTGGACTCGCAGTTTGGTTCTCAAACGCGGTCTTTTGGCACTTCGCGATTTAGGTCTCGGCTATCGAGTGCAGTCGGGCGTGTTCGCCAGCCATTGGCTGGTTCATAACGGCGAGTCCGGCAGCGATCTGGATCGTGAAACTTGGTTCACCGCTCACATTGAATGGGAGAACCGCAGCGAGAAGAGTCTTTGGCGCGCGACTCTCAGCGGTCAAACCGGTCGGACGACGCCGACATCGACGGCACCCACAGGTGTGGCAAGTTCAGCTCTTGAGCTCGTTCCGGGCGAGCGGTCGCATCTGCGTCTCGCGGCCCTCGGTTTGCAGTCCCGCTTTCAAGTCGGTTCCGAGACCTTTGAGTGGTTAGGTGAGGGCTTTGCGGCGGAAGTGACGCAAGACTCTCGATCGCGTCGCTGGCGCAGCGGGCGCAGCGATCTCACTTGGGAGGCCAATGCGCGATGGGCCTGGTTGTTGCGATATGAAATGGAAGACGAGGACTTGCACCGGGCTCGGGACTCTCGACAAGAAGCCAGTCTCGGTCTGCAGTTCTACTCACTGAGCAAGACCGGGCGCGCCCTTGTGGTGGCCACAAAATCTTGGCCTGAAGTTGGGCAGGCTGAGCATCGCGGCGAAGTGTTGTTTCGCTTTTCGCCCGAATTGTTTTGATGCTAATTAGAGTCCACTTCGAACTCGAGAGGTGGATCTATGTCGACAATGGCTGCAAATTCCGTGAAAAATCTAGGCGTCGTCGGTGCTGGACAAATGGGCAATGGTATTGCTCAGGTCGCAGCGGCCGCAGGCTTCAGCGTGGTGATGATGGATGTTTCGCCAGCAGCTGTTGAAAAGGGTTTGGCCACGATCGCCGCAAGCTGCGATCGTTTGATCAAAAAAGAAAAGCTCACACTCGAAGGGAAGCAGCAAATCTTGGGGCGCATTCGCGGTACCTCGTCGATGCGTGATCTGGCGGTCTGCGATGTGGTCGTTGAAGCGGCCACAGAAAATGTCGACCTCAAGCTCAAGATTTTTGCCGAGCTCGACCAAACTGTGAAGCCTGAGGCGTTGTTGGTTTCAAACACCTCTTCGATTTCCATCACCAAAATTGCAGCGGCCACGCGTCGTCCCGAAAAGGTTTGTGGCATGCACTTTATGAATCCCGTGCCGCTGATGAGCCTGGTGGAAGGTATTCGCGGCATGCAGACTTCACCGGAGACTTTTGCAAGTGTTCGCGCTCTGGCGGAGGGGATGGGCAAGGTGTTTATCGAAGGCCGAGACTTTCCGGGTTTTATCGTGAATCGCATCTTGATGCCGATGATCAATGAAGCCTTTTACGCCTTGTATGAAGGGATCGCCGATGCCAAAGGTATCGATGAGGCGATGAAGCTCGGAACCAACCAGCCTATGGGGCCTCTCACCCTCGCAGATTTTATCGGTTTGGACACTTGCTTGGCCATCATGCGGGTGTTGCACGAAGGTTTAGGCGACGCCAAGTACCGCCCTTGCCCGCTGCTTGTGAAATATGTTGAGGCGGGCTGGTTGGGACGAAAATCCGGACGAGGCGTGTACAGCTACTGACTTGGACTTCGGTGGCCTTGGAGAATGAATCTCAAAAAAAGGGAAGTGTGCGATGGCAAAGTTCGATTGGTCCCACCTCAAATTTGAGTCCCACGAAGACGGCAAGATCTGGTGGGTGAGTATTTCGCGACCTGAGGCGCTCAATGCTCTGAGTCGCGAGGTGCTCACTTCGCTCTCGCAACTTCTCGATGCAGCCACTCAAGAACCGAAGCTTCGGGTGCTCGTGCTCACCGGCGACGGTGAAAAGGCTTTTGTGGCCGGCGCGGATATCAAGCAATTCGAATCCATGTCGTCTCGTGACGCTGAGCTCTTTGCTCAAGAAGGCCAAGCCCTCTTTGCACGCTTTGAAAGTTTGCCTCGACCGGTGATCGCAGCCGTCAACGGTTTTGCTCTGGGAGGCGGGCTCGAGTTGGCCATGGCCTGTGATTGGATCCTCGCCAGCGACAATGCCAAATTTGCGCTGCCTGAGTGCACGTTGGGTCTCATCCCTGGTTTTGCGGGAACCGTGCGTCTACCTCGTCGAGTCGGTGCCGCCAAGGCTCTCGAGATGGCGATGACAGGTTCGCAAATCAAAGCCGAAGAAGCGCTTCGCATCGGCCTCGTGAACCAGGTTTTCCCTGCCGCTGATCTCAAAGCGCAGGTCTTGACCCAAGCTCAGCTCTTAAGCCAAAGAGCTCCCGGTGCATTGGCCTTGATCAAAAAGAGTGTTCATTCTGGCCAAGGCTTAAATCTCCGTGAGGCTGAAGCCATTGAAGCCAACTTGTTTGGACGCGCCTTCGAAAGTCCCGAGCGCACCGAGGGTGTGCGGGCCTTTTTGGAAAAGCGTAAGCCACAGTTTTAACCTGCGCCTGCATGGGCCTTTGGGATCTGAAGCGGAGCGTTGTGCGAGGTGCCACTTTTGCCGACGGCGCGCAGCATCTTCCACGGGATTTCAACTCTTCTCAAAGAATTTGCTCCCGGGCCCCCTCGAGCCTCGGTGCGAATGGGGGTGCGTGGTCGATTTATCGGCATTTTAGGCCCGAGATCCTCAGCGTTCGCGGCAAGTCGAACGGAAGACCTAGCCGCGCACATAATTATACAAGCTCGGATTGGCTTCGGTTAAGTTGCGGGAACTATGGCAAAAGACCCGACGCAGTCCTCATCCTCCACGGGCTCGCACCGAGCTCGTTACCAAACTCGACGCAATCCACGCATCGTCACAGCGGCTGCGCTTTTTGACGGGCATGATGCGTCCATCAATCTCATGCGCCGCCTGCTTCAAGATGCTGGAGCTGAAGTGATTCACCTCGGTCATAACCGCAGCGTCATCGATGTGGTGACGGCGGCCTTGCAAGAGGGAGCTCAGGGGATCGCGCTTTCCAGCTATCAGGGCGGTCACATGGAGTACTTCAAGTACTGTCATGATTTGCTCAAGCAAGCGGGTGCAGGCCACGTGCGAATTTACGGCGGCGGTGGCGGAGTCATCGTTCACGAAGAGAAGAAGGAGCTCGAAGCCTACGGGATCGCGCAGATCTTTCATCCTGAGGATGGGCGACGACTTGGCCTTGAGGGCATGATCGACTTGATCATGGAAGGTTGTGATTACGACCTCGTCGAGCGAGCGATGCAACTTGGCGATCGCCAAACCTCTTGGGGTCTTGAAGGTCGAGAGGAACTTCCGCATCGCGATCTGGGTGTCGCCTTGGCGGCGATTGAAGTGGGACGAGAAGTTCCGGCGGATGTCTTGTCGCGCCTGCAAGTCGTGCGTCGCACGGGTGATGCACCACTGGTCCTCGGCGTAACCGGTACGGGCGGGGCGGGTAAGTCATCGTTGGTGGATGAGTTGGTCCAGCGGCTTCTCAACAACTACCCGAATCTAAAGATCGGCATAGTGTGCGTTGACCCATCGAAGCGCAAAACCGGTGGAGCGCTTCTCGGCGATCGTATTCGAATGAACTCTTTGTCGCGTCCGGGAGCTTTCATGCGATCTGTAGCCTCTCGAGGAAGTGGGAGTGAGATCGCCGAAGCCTTACCGCGAATGTTGGATTTCTTAAAGGGCTACGCTTTTGATCTACTGATTGCTGAGACGAGCGGAATTGGTCAGGCCCAAAACGCGATTACGCAAGTCGCGGACTTGTCTTTGTACGTGATGACCAGCGAATTCGGCGCGCAATCCCAGCTCGAAAAAATCGACATGATCGATTTTGCGGACCTTATTTCTATAAACAAAGCCGATCGACGTGGCTCGCAAGATGCTCTTCGCGACGTGCGCAAGCAGTATCGGCGATCGCGAAAGTTGTTTGAGGCGCCCAGCGAAGAGGCCGACCGCAAACTGCCAATTTTTCTGACTCAAGCGCAGCAATTCAATGATGATGGTTGCAACCAATTGTTCTTCAGGCTGACGGAGCTCTTGGCGGAACGCCAAGCGACCAAAGCTAAGTTTTGGACATTGTCGAACGAGGCGCGCCAGCGGATCATCGGCGTTCAACGATCATCGCTCGTTCCGCCGGAGCGCCAGAACTACCTGGCGGAGATCGTACAAAGTGTACGTCACTATAAAGCCGAGACTGAAGACATGGCCAAGGCGGCTTCTAAGCTCGGTGCAGTCCGTGAGACTTTGCGCGATGAAGGTGTCGCCGTCGATTCGTCGAGCCTCAAGAAATGGGAAAGCGCGATCGATCCGATCGAGCTGCAAAAGCTCCAACAATGGGACCAGCTGCAAAGGGCTTACAGTGGTGATCACTACACCTACGAAGTCAGAGGCAAGAAGATCAGCCAGCCCCTCGTACGCACCTCGTTGTCGGGTACACCCATTCGTCGCGTGGTTCTACCCAAACTCAAGGATTGGGGAGATCGACTCAAGTTTTTGCGACTTGAAAATGTTCCGGGTGAGTTCCCCTTTACGGCGGGCGTGTTTCCTCTGAAGCGGGATAATGAAGACCCCACACGAATGTTCGCCGGCGAGGGTCCGCCGGAACGCACGAACAAGAGATTTCATTATTTGGCAAAGGGTCAGCCGGCCACGCGTCTGTCGACCGCCTTTGATTCGGTCACACTCTATGGACAAGATCCAGATCCGCGCCCCGACATCTTCGGTAAAGTTGGTGAATCCGGAGTTTCGATTTGCACTCTCGAAGACATGAAGCGCCTTTACGCCGGCTTTGATCTCTGTGCGCCGACGACGAGTGTGTCGATGACGATCAATGGTCCAGCTCCCATGATTTTGGCCTTTTTCATGAACACAGCGATCGACCAGCAGGTGGAGCGTCGTGAGGCCGAACTGGGACGAAAACTCACGGGCGCGGAATGGCAGGCTTTGGCGGATGAAACGTTGAGGAACGTTCGCGGCACCGTGCAAGCGGATATTCTCAAAGAGGATCAGGGCCAGAATACATGTATTTTCTCGATCGACTTCGCGCTCAAGATGATGGGCGACATTCAAGCGTACTTTATTGAAAAGCAGGTTAAGAATTTCTATTCGGTCTCGATCAGCGGTTACCACATCGCCGAGGCCGGTGCGAATCCCATCTCGCAGTTGGCTTTTACGCTTTCGAACGCATTTACCTTTGTGGAGTACTACCGATCCCGTGGGATGCACGTCGATGACTTCGCCCCCAATCTCTCTTTCTTTTTCTCCAATGGATTGGACCCTGAGTATTCTGTGATTGGGCGTGTGGCTCGACGAATCTGGGCGATCGCCATGCGCGATCTCTATAGGGCCAACGATCGCTCGCAAAAGCTCAAGTACCACATTCAGACTTCGGGGCGCTCCCTCCACGCTCAGGAAATTGACTTTAACGACATCCGCACCACGCTTCAGGCGCTTTTGGCGATCTACGATAATTGTAACAGCTTGCATACGAATGCTTACGATGAAGCGATCACCACGCCGACCGAAGAGAGCGTTCGTCGTGCCATGGCCATTCAGCTCATCATCAACCGAGAGTTTGGCATGGCCAAGAATGAGAACCCGATGCAGGGTTCCTACTTCTATGAAGAGTTGACCAATTTGGTGGAGGAAGCCGTCTTAACAGAATTCCTTCGCATCAACGAGCGCGGCGGTGTGTTGGGAGCCATGGAGACTCAGTATCAGAGAGGCAAGATTCAAGATGAGTCCATGCTCTATGAACACCTCAAGCACTCGGGTGAACTGCCCATTGTCGGTGTCAACACCTTCATTGATCCGAAGACCTTGGACAGCAATTACGTACCCCCCAAAATCGAGCTGGCTCGCGCGAGCTACGAGGAAAAGAATCTCTGTTTGCAACGTGTTCGAGATCATCAAAAATCCAATCAAGTCGACTCGGAAGAAGCTTTAAAGAAACTGAAGCAGGCGGCTTTAGGCGGACAGAACATTTTTGCCGCCCTCATGCAGGCGGCCCGAGTGTGTTCGCTCCACCAGATGACCTTGGCGCTCTACGAAGTGGGTGGCCAATACCGCAGGAATTTGTAGATGCGAATCCAGTTACTCGGCGACAGGAGTTTGTTCGGGAATCGCGGGCGTCGAGGCTTCGCGCCGTGGGTGGTCCTCGCCCTGGTGGTGGCACCGATTGTGGGATGTGCGACCGCTGAAGTCTCGACTCGCCCCGAGCCCAAAGTGTCGGCGTGGTATCGAGCTGCGCGCTTGGGTGATCTACAGGTCTTAGAGTCCGAGCTGCGCTCGGGTCGGGATGTGAACTCGGTCGATGAAAACGGTGTTAGCGCGTTGATGGTCGCTTCGCATAATGGCCAAGTTCGCGCTGTGAATTGGCTTTTGGATCGCGGCGCCAACTCAAGCCTGTCGGACATCGATCAACAGTCGGCACTCCTCTACGCGCTCGTGGGGGCGGGGAGCCCCGAGCAGAAGTCGGAGATGGCGATTTTGCTTTTGGCGAGCGGAGCTGATCCCTTTCAAGTCGATCGGACAGGGACGCAACCGGTGCGTGAGATGATATCACTAGGTTTTGTTGATGTCGTGAAGTCCCTTTTTCGCCCTCAGCGAAGCGGAAAGTTGAGCTGTCGTGATGCGGATCCGAAGGAAGGGGAGCTGGGTCTTGTGGAATTGGCCGAGAGCGAAGGACAAAATGAACTCTCGGCTTTTTTGAAGCAGCAGGGATGCCGATGATGACCAAGATTCTTGTCTCGGGCTTCGAGAAATTCGGCGGGGAAAGTTTGAATCCAACCGAACGCTTGGTCCATGAGCTTAACTCCTGCTCCATCCATGTCCTCACTTCGCGGCAAGATCTGGATGTTCGAGGCGTTGTCCTACCCGTTGAGTTCGGTGTGGCCTTCGACCGTCTCATGCAGGAGGTCTCTGTTTATCGACCTGAGGTGATTCTTTCGCTGGGACTCGCGGCTGGTCGCAGCGAGTTTGAGCTGGAGCTTTTGGCGCACAATCATTTTCAAACTGGGACGGGGCATACGCCGGTGAATCGGGTCGAAGGCGTGATCTTGGAATCGGGACCTGGTTTTCTCCCTACGACCTTGCCCGCCAAGGCGATTCGAGAAGGCTGCCGTCAGCGCGGTTTGACAATTCGCGACTCTTGGTCGGCGGGCACTTACGTGTGCAATGATCTCTTCTATCGAATGCAGTACCGCTTTCGATACACGCGCCTGCAAAGTGGATTTATCCATGTTCCTTGTGTTCCCGAAATGGCAGAGCGAGACGGAAGCCTTCGTCCGTCGATGGCCTTTGAAACGCAGTGGAAGACCTTATTGGCCATTCTAGAAGCCCTGCCTCGCAAGGCTCACGGATAGGTTGAGGTGTCTTGGAACGAGCCCTCACTTCTGAGCTATTTTTCTGGTCAGTTTTATAGCCAGTTTTTTTGGCCAGTTGACCTGGCCTGTGGTCGAGATCCTTGAGGGCAAAGGCCTTGATCCGGCGTTGTGGTCCTCGATTCATGTAGAATGTAGTTATGTCGAAGGTGGGAACAGATCAGTCCAAGAGTTTGCGTGAGCTCTATTCTCAGCGGGAGAAAGAGCTGACGCAGAAACACAAATCCGAAATTCAGGAAATCCGCCAACAGCACTCGGTTGAGACGAGGGCCTTGCAGGAAGAAAACGAGAAGCGAATTGCTCATGCCCGTGAGCAGGGGGATCGTCGCCTGTCGGAACGCGATGTTCAGCACCAAAAAGAGATCGAAGCTGTTCGCAATGTGTATGAGCGACGGATCTCTGAGATCAAATCCAAAGACGCTTGATGAATTTCGATCCTCGTCAAGGGGGTAGGACCATACACGACGGCGAGCCGAAGTTGCCGGTCAGATTGCCATCCGTGCAGCTGCGAGTTTCGAAGTTACCCGGCTGATCACAGAATGAGCCAAAAGGAACGCTGGGTTGTCGATAGGCGATCACTTGGGCTCCGTGATTCACGTTTCCGCCCCAAGGCAGCGTACAGTTGCGAGGCGGGCTCACCTGACAATTCGCTGCGGTGAAGGTGCCGCTTAAGACACCATTTTGACAGATGCGCTGTTCACTGGCGCATGTTTGTCCAAAGGCCACCGAAGCCTGTTGATAGACTTGCACGCTTCCCCCATGAGGAACCATGCCCCCCGTCGGTGAAGGACAGGCTGCAGCGTCCTGGACGACACAGGCTTTACTGGCGTAGCTACCGGCCAACGAGCCATCTGTGCAGAGGCGAGTCTCTTGGAGGCAAGTCTGGCCAAACGGCACGATCGGATTCTGAAAGGCGATGACGCTTCCGCCGTGAGCGATCACCTCGCCCCAAGGAGCTTGGCAGCCGGTGGGCGAGCGGACCACACAGGATTGAAATTTAAAACTTCCACTCAGGACACCATCCTTGCAAGCTCGAGTCTCTGACTTACAAGTCTTGGACAGGTCGACAATCGGCTCTTCAAAGGCTTCGAGGCTTTCATTCTCGCCGATTTGAACTCCCCAAGGCAGAGTGCAGAGCTTTTCAAACACGAAGGGAACTTGGGCTGTGACCGAGGTGTTGGGGGCGCGCCCTGAGTCTCGCGCCTCGAGGCTGATCTTACCCGCTTTCGCGGAGGTGCTCTGCATGAAAATTTGCACGGTCGATCGGTTCGATACGAACGGACCGCATTGCACGGCGATGTTGTCGACATTGGCCTCGCACTTTGTCCAAGCCACGGTCTGGCCGGGCTCGGGATTCTCGATCGTGACTTCAAAAGTTCGATTCGCTCGCCTTGTGGATAACGAAACGGATTGTGGCAGGGTGATAAAGGTCGGTGGAGTATTCGAATCCAATAAGTGTCCGTATTGGTACTCTGTGGGCTTCAGCCGCTTGGGGACTTGATCTTGATTTCCCTCGATCTGTTTGAGGAAAAAAGAAATCACGATTCTCTCTGGGCGTAAGCACTTCGTACTTTCGTCATCGCACAAAGCCCGAAAAGTGGTCGAAGCCTCAAATCGGCAAGCTTTGCTTCCGCCCTCTTCGCAGCCTTGTCCATGCTCGTCATACTTAACGGGTGTGTTCGGAGGTGCGGACCATACTTTCTTGAGCGTTGGATCCGTCACATCGACAATCCAAAGCGGGTAGACATCGCCGATTCGACACGTGGAGACGTCGGTCAAAAGGCTCGGGTTCGGTGTGGCCGCTGGCGCGTTGGCGGCACCGGGTTGGCTCCCGCCTGAATTTTCACCGCCCGATGGCGTTGGCGCCGGAGTGGCTTTGGGTAAAATTTGATGGCCTGTGCCTGAGGCCACAAGGCAACTGCGCAGCGCTTTGTTCTGAATATGTCGAGCGCTCAAATACATCAGGTTTCGGTCTTTCAATGCGCCTTGGAACAAGTTGTTGAGCTGGTCTCGAGCGTTGGTCTGTCGGGACTGTTTTAAAAACGAGTTTTGGCCCTGAATGAGAGAAAGAAACGCCATCGCCGAGAGGCCGATGATCAGCACAACCGCCAAAGCTTCGATGATCGAGAAACCTCTCAGCTGCTTGTGCATACGGCCTCTCCATGAGCGGTGCGTGCCATTTGTCCGTTTTGCTGACAGTAGTGGAGGTAAGTCTGAAAACACTTCGGTCGGACTTCTTCAACGGAAGAGAAAATTTCGCCAAACGAAACCCAACCGCGTTTGATCTTAAGCTCTGCGGGGGCTGTACAGTCGCGCCAAAAGGGCGTTTGCAAAGTGATTTCTTGACCAAATTTGACGGGATGGTTTTGCGGTAACTCATCCCACATCAGTCGTAGACGAACAAAAAAGTTGGGCGGTGGATCTTGCTCATCAAAGGCGAATTCCACCTGTGCGACTCGTTGGCCTTCAGGAAAATCCTGGCACTTCAGCTGAATCCCCTTAGAAGCCTCGCAGGTGTGCCACTTCAGTTTGCCGTAATCGATGTCGGGTGTGATGGCGACCGCGACCAAGAAACGGTTCAGCGGGCGATCGTTCACTGTGCCATTTTGAATGGCAATCGGCGCGGGGATGCGAATGAAGGGCGGCCAAAAGTCGAACGCCAATTCGGGCGTTGTGCTCGGCAAGGGCTTTGAGAGGTAAGAAAACTGACTCTGTTGGGCCTCGAGACTCTGCGCGAATTTATTGGAGCTTCTGACGGTCTCCGAGATGATGTACATACCGGCGAGCGCAACGATCGCAAAAATTGCCGTTGCAACAATGAGTTCGATCAAACTGAAGCCGCGCGAATTCAGGTGCCGCGCGAGGCAAGTCTCGCTGTGATTCATCATGCTGTGTCGAAGAGCGAATCTTCGCCCTCCGACACAGTTTGACATGCCTCACTTCAGCTGTAAAAGCTCCATCTTCGCAATCGTCTGAAGCTGCATGTTGGTCGTGCCTTCGTAGATTTGCCCGATCTTCGAGTCTCTCCAAAACTTTTCGACAGGATATTCCTTGGTGAAGCCGTTGCCACCGTAAAGATCAATCGCCAACGAAGTGATTTTCTCAGCCGCGCGAGAAGCAAAGAGCTTCGCCATGGCGGCCTCCTCGATGAATGGCTGGCCTGCATCTTTCAAGCGGGCTGCATTGTAGACCATCAAACGTGCGGCCTCGAGCGTCGTGCGCATTTCTGCAATCTGAAATTGAACGCCCTGATTGTGCGCAATCGCTTTGCCGAACTGCTCGCGCGTCTGGACGTAAGACAGGGTGGCCTCATACGCCCCTTGGGCGATTCCCACCATTTGAGCTCCGATCCCGATACGGCCTTCGTTGAGTGTCTCGATCGCGATCTTATAGCCCTTGCCCACTTCGCCGAGCACATTGGTCTTTGGAACTTCGCAATTTTCAAAGAGCAACTCGCAAGTGGATGAGGCTCGAATGCCGAGCTTGTCTTCCTTTTTGCCGACGGTGAAACCCTTCATGTCCTTTTCGACGATGAAGCAAGTGATGCCCTTGTAGCCCGCAGCTGGATTCATATTCGCGAAGACCAAGAACACGCTGGCTTCTTTGCCATTTGTGATCCAGAGCTTTGAACCGTTGAGAACCCATTTGTCACCGCGGTCCTCAGCACGCAACTTCAACGCAAAAGCATCCGAGCCTGACGTGCTCTCCGAGAGGCAATAGGCACCCACCCATTCGCGTGCCATGCGCGGCAAATACTTTTGTTTGAGCTCTTCAGAGCCCCAACGCAAAAATGCGTTCGTCACCAAGGTGTTCTGCACATCCATGAGCACCGAGATCGAAGCATCGACACGTCCGAGTTCTTCAACACCGAGGCAGGCCATCATGAAAGTGCCACCCGCGCCGCCGTATTTTTCCGGCGTCTCGATGCCCATCAATCCCATTTCAAAAAGTTTCGGCAGGAGACTGGGATCGAGCTGGGCGTCGTGGTCCATCTTGCCGACGAGGGGCCTAATCTCCCCCTCAGCAAAGGCGCGCACAGCGTCGCGGAAGGCAAGTTCATCTTCACTCAATGTGGTCAATGCGGGACGTGCTAGAATCTCGGCGGACATTTCAGAACCTCCACTTGATCGCCTCTCAATATGGGCTTAACCTCGGCCTCATGCAACCGATTCGAGTTTTGGTCGCCAAGCCAGGTTTAGATGGACACGATCGTGGTGCGAAAGTTGTCGCCCGCGGATTGCGGGATGCGGGCTTTGAGGTCATCTATACTGGCCTGCATCAAACGCCAGAAATGGTCGTTCAGGCGGCCCTCCAAGAGGACGTGGACATTGTGGGTTTGAGTATTCTGTCAGGGGCTCACATCCCGCTCATCACCGCAATTCAAGAAAAAATGCGCGATCAGAATGTCAGTAAGCCAATTTTTGTCGGCGGTATCATTCCGTCCGACGACGCGGACCAGCTGACTCAGCAGGGAGTTTCGGCCGTCTTTGGTCCCGGATCAAGTATTCAAGAAATCGTCGACCGTATTCATAAAATTGTAGGACGCTAATGCGCCTGTCGGTGGGCTTGAGCAAACCCAGCCAGTTCGGCGGCTCAACGGGCTTGATTTTGGGTGTCGCTCTGGGGTTGCTGATGTTTTGTGCGGTCGCAGATCCCGCCGAAGCTCGCAGTCAATTTCTCGAAAATCTGGGCAAAAGCGCCGAGCGGCGATACGAAAATCGCTGGACGCTGGCCGACTACTTCGAGACTCAGCGCAAGACGCGGCTCCAAGACATGTGGCTGGCGGGTCACACGAACGAAGAGGACTGGATTGAATTGATGATCGGTGGTCGCTACGCGAATGTGCCCACGCGAATTGATAACGCGGATGTATCACCGATCCGCAAACACACTCAGGCCGAGGCGGCAGCTTATGCAACCCTCGTGGGTCTTGAGGGGCGGTACATCGATCTCGAAGGCGAGGGTTTTCAAACCTGGGGACTCTTCGCGTTTCGACCGATTGGCGATTCGCTGCAGAACTCGCAGATCACTCTGTTCTACGGGCTTCGCAAAGAGGAAGATCGGACCGAGGTGTGGCGAACCCAAATGGCAGGTGCACGGTTGCAGATTTACCTCAATCGGGCCTTTGGCATTGAAGGCCAGTCTTTCGTTTACTTGCCTGAGAACTCCAACCTTCAAGCCCGCATGGAAGGACAGCTCAGCGAGGGGGGCGCCTTCATTGATTTTCTCGCACTTCGAGTTTTTGGTACCTGGGCGCGTGAGGTTCGACGTCGAACGCCGACCGGTGGGGTGACCTCAGAGAGAACCCGAGAAGCCGTATTTGCGGGCATCAAGCTGTTCATTTGATTCTTGATTGTGCGCAGAGGTTGCGTGGATGCGGCGATCTTGGCATCTTCGCACTATGCAAACACTCAAATTTCTGCCGAATTCGACGACTCTCAATTTCACGCCGTCCTCCCTCGTCGTCGTGATCTGTTCAATCATCTGTTCAATCATCTGTTCAATCATTTGGGCGATCTTGGGGCTATCGACCGCGCAAGCCCACGTGGCTCCGGGAGAGGCGCCAAAGGGGGTGACGTCTTCGCCCTCGGCTCCAGGCGCGGCGATCGATCCCGGCTTCATGACTCAGTCCCGACAGCTCACTTATGTCGGTCCACGGGCCGGCGAGGGTTATTTTTCTGCGGATGGCCGCAAACTGATTCTGCAGAGTGAACGTCACGAAGGAAATCCGTTCTATCAGATCTACTCGGTGGATTTGGTATCGGGGCAAACGACGCGACTCTCTCCGGGGCACGGAAAAACCACTTGTGCGTGGTTTCACCCCAATGGCCGAGAAGCCTTGTTTTCGTCGACGCATTTGGATCCCGGATTGAAAGCAAAAGTCGAGCAAGAATTAGCGGAGAGAAAGAATCCGGTGAAGGGCAAGTACTCGTGGAGCTATGACGAGCACTTCGACATTTTCGCGACCTCGTTGGAAGGCGCTCCAGTCCCGCAAGGCCGATTGAAGCGATTGACCAAAGAATTGGGCTACGATGCGGAGGCGAGCTACTCGCCCGATGGCAAGAAAATCGTATTTGCTTCGAATCGCACGGGCTACTCTGAGAAGTTATCGGATGAGGACGCCAAACTCTTCAAGCAAGATGCGTCTTACATGATGGAGATCTACTTGATGAACGCCGATGGTACGGGTGTGGAGCGCCTCACGCGCACTCCCGGCTATGACGGCGGACCCTTCTTTTCAGCCGATGGTCAGCAGATCACCTGGCGACGGTTCGCACCGAATGGCGCCTACGCCGAAATTATGGTCATGGATCTTAAGACCCGCCAAGAGCGACAGCTCACGCGGTGGAAGTCGATGAGTTGGGCACCTTACTTTCACCCGAGTGGCGACTACATCATCTTCACTTCCAATAAGCTCGGCTACACAAACTTTGAACTTTTCATTGTGGATACGATGGGTGCACGCGAGCCGGTTCGAGTGTCCTTTCTTGAGGGCTTTGATGGATTGCCGGTTTTCACCCCTGATGGACAATCTCTATCGTGGACTCGGCGAGATGAAAAAGGTGAGTCGCAGATCCATTTCGCGGACTGGTCCGATGCCAAGGCTCGAGCGGCCTTGGGACTTCGGCCCGCCGCACCTCTCTGGGGGGCTGCCGAGATCACGACTCGCGAATTGCGAGCTTGGGTCGAATACTTGGCCTCGCCCGAATTCAAAGGGCGTCCGAGTGGCAGCAACGAGGAAAAAGAAATCGCCCAACAGCTCGCTCGGCGTCTGAGTTCAATCGGACTTAAGCCGGCTCAGGGCGATCAGTTTGTGCAAGAGTTTGAGTTTGTGAGTGGAGTCGAACTCGGTTCCAGTAACCGTGCTCGCTTGCGACTGTCGGGGAGAGCTGAAGATTTGCAAGTCGGTCGCGATTGGATGCCGCTTTCGCTTTCCAAGGTTGGAGACCATCTGGAGTCGCCGATGACTTTTGTGGGTTATGGTATTGTCGCACCAGCGGGCGAAGGTCAGCCCGCCTTTGACAGTTACCAGGGACTTGATGTCAGCGGTCGTTGGGCTGTGGCTCTGGCAGATCTCCCACAGAATGTGGGACTCAAGCAGCGTTTTCATCTCAATGTCTGGGCCCGTTTATCTCAAAAGGCGGTGGCCGCACGGTCGAAGGGCGCAGTTGGTCTCATTGTGATTGATCCCGCGGCTCGCGAAGTATCTCGGATACTCAAATTTGATGGCGCGAGTGACGTTGGCATTCCGGTGATCACGCTGTCTTGGTCGACAGCTCAGCGCATGTTAGGTGACGTCGGACTCAAAACGCTGCAGGAGCGGGCGGACCAAGGTGAGGTCGGGATGTCCAATACGCCCAAGGCCAGTCTCGGTGTTAAGGTGGATCTTCAATTGAAGAGATCCATCGGACGAAATGTCCTGGCTCGAAAGCCCGGACTTCGCTCGCAATTGCCTGCGGTCGTGATCGGCGGTCACATGGACCATCTGGGCATGGGTGAAGTCGGTGGAAGTTTGAGCCGTGGGGATGAAGTCGGTCGCCCCCATGTCGGAGCCGATGATAATGCGTCAGGCGTCGCCGCTATTTTGGAGGTTGCACAAGCGTTGCAAGTCTCGGCTCGCACCGCCAAACCGATGGATCGCGATGTGATTTTCGCATTTTGGAGCGCCGAGGAAATCGGCGTGTTGGGCTCCACCCATGCGATGAAAAATTGGAAAGGCCCTCGTCCAATCGCGTATCTCAATCTTGATATGGTGGGGCGTCTTGAAAACGGGCAGGCTCTTCAGATTCAAGGTCTCGCTTCGAGCCGTGAATGGCGGCCTTGGTTTGAGGCTCGGCAAGCTCGTCGAGTTTTGGAGAGCGACTCGCTCAATCTCGCGCTTCAGGATGATCCCTATCTCCCCACAGACGCCGTGGTGTTCTACACACATGAGGTGCCTGTGCTGAGCTTCTTTACGGGTTCTCACGCCGACTATCATCGTCCCAGCGATTCGCCGGAAAAACTGAATTACGAGGGGATCGTACGCGTCGCTCATGAGGTGACTGACGTGACTAAAGCGCTCGCGACTCGAGCACTTCAGCCGAAGTATCAAAAGGTCGAGGGTCAGTCGCGCATGAACCAACAGCGAAGCTTCAGACTGTATTTGGGTACAGTACCCGACTATGCCCAAGAAGGCGTGAAAGGCGTTCGGATTACGGGGACGCAAAAGGCCTCGCCCGCAGAAAAAGCGGGCCTCGTGAGTGGCGACGTCATCGTCGAGTTGGGTGGAATTCAGATTGAAAGCATCTACGACTATGTATTCTGCCTTCAGGCTCTCAAAGCTGATGAAACCGTCCCAGTGAAAGTTCGCCGAGATGGACGCCTGGTGGAGTTGAAGATCACCCCGCAGCTCAAGTCATCCTGACCTGGCCGGCTTAAATTGGTCCAGATGAAATGTTAATCTGGGCCCGAAAGGCAGGTTCAGAATATGGGACGAAAGCATTTTAAGGCCGAAGAAATCATCCAGCAATTGCGAACGGTGGAACTCGAAGAGGGCAAGGGTTTGAGCCT
>CANHQR010000066.1 GCA_947462815.1 Pseudobdellovibrionaceae bacterium | reverse complement strand
TGATGTCAGTGTTCAGATCGAAGGCCATACCGACAGCCGTGGTTCGACCGAGTACAATTTGTCCTTGGGCGAACGACGTGCCAAGGCTGTCCGCCAGTACATGGTTTCTCTCGGAATTGATTCCAAGCGCTTGCCGATCATCAGCTACGGTGAAGAAAAGCCGCTGATGCCGGGAGATAATGAAGCGGCTTGGGGCAAGAATCGCCGCGCGAACTTTGTTCCTCTCCGTTAAGAGTCGGGGATCGGGAGCGGCTTGGCGCAAATGAATCCTCAAAGGGGTCAGATTATGCCGAACAACTCAGGCGCCCTCACCTCAGCGATGCAGCCCGCTCTCAACGGCGGGCTTTGTCGTTTCGGCGGAAGGGCCATCCGGCAGCCGGGCCGAGACCCTCGGCAAGTCGCGATTCGCAGTTGGACAGCGATCGCGTGCACCGTCTTTTTTGTCACGGTGTTTTCTGGCTGCGTCACCTATTTGCCGCTGGATGAATACAATATCGCCCGCGCGGCGATGGAGGGTGCCCGAGACAAAGAAGCCATGAAGTTTGCGCCGAATTTGTGGTTCAAAGCCGAGCAGGCTTATCGCGAAGGCGAAGCCTCTTATCGCGATCGGCGTTATGACAAGGCTCGCGTGATGTTTGAACAAGCGCGCAAGCTTGCTGAAGAGGCAGAGAACGCAGCACACTTGAGCCGATTTGAATCCGGCGAGATCGCGCCGTGAGGCGCGATCCCAACAGGAGTCCGCGCCGTGTGGCGCGATCCCAACAGGAGTCCGCGCCGTGTGGCGCGATCCCCAAAACGATGCGAAAACGAATCGACTGAGGGACCAGGAGGCCCAGTGTTATGAAAATCACTCAGAACTCCATCGGGAAGAACGAAATTGTCCTGCACTCCCGCTCGCTGAGCCTGAGGCTTCCGGCGCTGATGCTTTTGTTCCTCGTCGCGCAGGGGAGTTTGCTGGGCTGTTTGCAGACTCGCGGTGGCGTCAAAGAGGCCGATGAAAAGCAGCAGATTCGCAAGCAAGTCCAGAACCTGCAGCAGACCACAGCCGATGTGAACTCGCGATTCAATGATATCGATGAGGAGTTTCGCAAGACCTATGGTCGAGTGGAACAAATCGACGTCCGGCTAACGCAAATTAAGGAGCGCGCCGAGAAGAACGATTTTGCACTTGAGGCAAAGGTCAAAGAGCAGGATCAAAAGCTTGCGGCCTATCGCGAAGAGCTGACCAAGCTTGCCAGTGATCTGGCGGAGATGCGTGGGCAGCTCGAAGCCGCTCGGCAAGCTTTGCTCAGCGGTGCCACGGCTGCAGCTGGTGCGGCCACCTCCGGTGGAGCGGCGGCGCCTGCAAAGAACTCTTATGAGTTAGCGCTTTCCAAGTTTGAAGCCAAAGCTTGGCGCGACGCCATTCTCGCCTTTGAGGATTATCGCAAGACTTATCCTCGGGGAAAGAACATCATTCCGGCGACCTATCGCATTGGACTTTGCTTCCAAGAGCTCGGCATGAACGACGAGGCGAAGGCGTTTTTTGAAGAAGTCATTCAGAAGGCGCCCAAGTCCAAAGAGGCGGGATTCTCCAAGACGCGTCTTAAAGAGCTCTCCGCAAAGAAGAAGGGCTGATTCCCTTGTCACAAATCGCTTCGCGTTCCAGCGCGGTGCAAACCGTTCTCGCTTTTGAAACCAGTTGCGACGACACTTCGGTCGCCGTGGTTGAGCGCGACGGCCGCGTGCGTGCGTGTCTTTCAGCAGGACAGGACCTACATCACGCACGCTTCGGTGGAATCGTACCCGAGATCGCGTCGCGAAATCATACGCATCATCTTTTGCCGCTGATGGAAGAGACTCTCGCGCGGGCCGGGGTAAGATTTGAGGATATCGACGCTTTGGCGGTGACTTCGCGACCCGGCCTGATCGGTTCGCTCTTGGTGGGCCTCATGACGGTGAAAGGTCTTTCTCTCGCGAGCGGCAAAAAGTTTTTGGGCGTGAATCATCTCGAGGGCCACTTGATGGCTCCTTTTCTCCATGATGATGATTACCAGCCACCCGAAGGCTTCGACTTTCCTTTTGTCGCACTTGCCGTGAGTGGCGGGCACACCACGCTCTACCATGTACCGAGCTTTGGGCATTACGAAGTCCTGGGACGCACGCGCGACGATGCGGCGGGAGAGGCATTCGATAAGTTTGCCAAACGCCTGGGACTGGGGTTTCCCGGTGGTGTACGTGTCGATCGCTTGGCGCAAGTCGGCCATGCGGATCGCTTCGCCTTTCCGCGCGCGATGCTTCGCGAAGATCACGATGATATGAGCTTTTCTGGGCTCAAGTCGCATGCGGCCCGCGAAGTGGAGAAGCTCAACGAGGCCCAGGCTGCGGAGCTCTCGCGTGAGGCTCAAAACTTTCTGGCCAGCGGTTCGCGTGAGGCTCGATCGGGTCTATTGGCAGATTTCTGCGCCAGCTTTCAGGCCGCTGTGGTCGATGTGCTCACGGCGCGTCTGGAGAGAGCTGCGGAGCGAAAGCAAGTCACGCGCATCGTGTTGACCGGCGGTGTCGCAGCGAACTCTGAATTGCGACGTCGCTGTGAGCTGATCGCCAAACGGAGGGGTTGGACTTTGGCTGTGCCTCCGTTGCGCTACTGCACGGACAACGCGGCGATGATTGGGCTAGCGGCTATCATCCGCTTGGGTCGTGGCGAAACTTCGCCCCAAGAGTTGAGTCCACAAGCCAAAGCGCCCCTCGATTTTGAAAATCGAGGCACGGGATGAGTCGTCGCTCACAACTTCTCGAGCGCCTCAACGAGCTCTCTGCCGGCCCCAAACGCAGCCTCGGGCAGAATTTTCTGGTCGCCGATCATGTGATTGAAAAGATCATCGACGCGGCTTCCGAAAACTCAGCACAATCCCTCATTGAAATCGGTCCTGGCCTGGGCGCACTCACCGATGAGCTGAAAACTTTAGGTCCGCCGCTGACTTTGATTGAGCTCGATGCGAAGTTCGCCGCCTATTGGCGCGAGCGAGGCCTCGTGGTGGTTGAGGCCGACGCCTTACGGGTCGACTGGCCGAAACTTCTTGAAGCGCAACCGAAACCCACGCGTTTAGTTTCCAATCTCCCGTATCAAATTGCCGCGAGCTTAGTGATTGAGCTCAGCCTGGTTCCCGAAACTTTTGGGTTGGATTCGATGATCCTCATGTTTCAGAAAGAGGTCGCACAGCGGATCGCGGCGCGCGAATCGAGCGAGCATTACGGTTTACTCAGCGTGATAACTCAGGTGTTTTGGCAAGTCCGCACGGTGAGCGAAGCAGGCCCTGGCGATTTTCATCCTCCACCTCGAGTTGCGAGCCGTATGCTCGGCTTTCAACGCCGCCGGCCCGCCGCTTTGGATGCGGAGCAAGCCCAGGACTTTCTCAAGTTCGTCAAGCTGGCTTACTCACAGAGGCGAAAACGCCTCCTTAAGAATCTCGGTGAGCCCGAGGGTGCCGGAGCGGCTCTTGAGTCGATGGGTTTTGACAACAATGCTCGCATTGAGCAACTTTCGCCCGAGCAGGTGCTCGCGCTTTATCGCGCGATCCGCTAGGATCAGAGCTCCATGGCCAAATCCAACAAACCGAGCTCAGCATCCAAATCGAGTGCCACGCCTCCCAAGGCGCTGCCGATCAAGCTCGTGGCGGACAACCGCAAAGCGCGCTTCGACTATGAGATCCTGACGACCTACGAGGCTGGCCTGCAACTGGTCGGGAGCGAGGTCAAAGCCTTGCGGTCAGATGGAGCACAGCTCAAAGACGCCTACATCGTTTTGAAAAACGGCGAACTTGTCCTCGTGAATGCTCATATCGCGCCCTACCGAGCTTCGTCCTATAACAATCACTTGCCCGAGCGAGTGCGCAAGCTGCTGCTCAACGCGAGCGAGATCGCCAAAATCAGCCGTGGGCTCGATGAAAAGGGCTATTCATGTGTGCCACTCAAGATCTACTTCAAAGGTCCTTGGGCCAAAGTCGAGATTGCATTGGTTCGCGGTAAGAAAGCTCACGACAAACGCGATAGCATCAAACGACGTGAGTCGGATCGCGAACTTCGCCGCGTTCGGAGTCAGTGACGACGACGTGTTAAGGAATTCACGGAGGAAGTCTATGTCTTCGCAACTCAGCTTGCCCCTCACGTCTCGCTCGCTGTTCATCCTCGGACTCTGTGTGGGGTTCTGCATGCTTTCTTCGAGTTGCGCGGTGAAAACATTCGATCGGGGAGATGAACCTGCAAAGCCTTCGGCGGAGAGTGTTGGGCGAGAGGCAATAGATCCTCTTCGCTCCGGGGAAGTCAGTCTGGCGGCCGATCGCAGGGAATTGGACGAGTTGCGCCGAGATCTTCCCGATGATGTGAAGAGGCAAAATGATGAATTGGCCCTCGTGCTGTCTTTTCTCAAAGATGGCGACGAGGATCCCAACAAGCTTCGCGATCGCTTTCAGTCTGCACTTCGTAAAAAGCGTGAGGCCGTCGATAAAAGTCAGCGTCGCCGTCGCGAGGATTTTAGCCGAAGTGAACGCGAGGCTCGGGAAAAGTTCACGACCGAGCAGAAGTCTGAGCGGGAGGAATTTCTCTCTCGCAAGCGAGAATCTTCGGCTCGTCAGAAGTTCTTCGATCAACAAGATGAAAAGCGACGTCGCTTCCACGCGGATGCTCAAGAGCGCCGCAAGGACTTTGAAGCTCTAATCACGGAGGAGCGTCGCGACTTTGAGAGTATGGTGCGCGAAAAGACGAACTTCTTTAATCAAGAGTGGCGCGGCTATCGCGAGCGTTGGACCGAGCGAAAGCGCGTGCTCGATGAAAAGAAGCGTCGCGAGGTACGGGCCGCGAAGTCGGCGCTCGCTGGATCGCCTGAATCTACAGCTACGACGGGATCGAGTTCGGGGGCGACGATTCAGCCGGTGGACTCGACACGTCCTGCACCCACAAGCTTGGATGAGTGGGATCAAATTCCGTCTGGACCGGCCACGCCCTTAGGAGCGGGGTCTTCGACGGGTCCTTGATCGACAGGGTCGAACCGGGTCCATAGGCTCGCCACACGTACTTAAGAAAATTGCGCTGATTAAGCTGCGGCGCCAAAACCCTATCCAGCTGTTCACGATGTCGCGCGGGAAGATCTGACCAATGCACATCGGTGTGATCGTGATGCCAAGTGTGGTAGCCATTGTTGCAGAGCCAAAAGTTGTAGAAGCTTCCTGTGAAATTCACGGAATGATGTGTCGGGCTCTTCAGATCACAGCCCCCGTGTTGAATCGCATTGATCATCACGGCCGCGAAGTTGGAAAGCACCCATGCGGGAAGCGTGATGATCAAGAAGGTCAACGGCGAGATCGTGAAAAGCAAAGCCACAAAGACTAAGAGCATGCGGGCTTCGCGCCGGATTTCACGCTCAAGTGCAGGCCTCGATCTCAGTTCGCGCGCCTTGGCCTCGGGTTGATTCATGGAGCGAAACGCGCGAAGTGTGTAGCGGATCAGCCCGCCGAAACTCATTGAATCCAGCTGATGTGTGCCCGACCAGTCGCGAGACGAACCAAACTCGCCGTGGTGATTCAAACCGTGGATGATTTTTAAGACACTCACTGGGTAGCCCACGATGAGAGTGAGGACGACATTGAAAATCCGATTCAAATTTCGCGTCGCCATCGTCGGTCGATGCGAGTGATTGTGATTGATCCCGTTGCCGATATAGCTGCCGATCACCTGCAGGCCCAAAAGTGCGAAACCTAGGAGCGCAAACCAGAATTCGACGTGCAGTCCCCATTGAGCCGCGGCGTCGAATCCCTGCATAGAGCGCCATAGCGCAAGCGTGTATGGCAGCAAAACACCAAGGAGACCGAGCGAGCCGAGGCCGAGCGTGCGCCGCTCGGCGGGATGCCCGAGAAGCATCCGACTCGTCAGGCGGTGCTTCATGCGCGAGGACCGCGGCGCGAACCAGCGCCACGTCGGCCTGCGCTCGCGGGGCGGCCACCACGACGTCCCGCGGGAGCTGAGGGTCCAGCGCTGCCACGGGCGCGATCGCGTGCCGATTTTTGTTGGCGTTGCGACGACTCATCGCGTGCCCGCGATTTGACGGATTTCACTCGGGCACGACGTGCGCCACCTTCTTCACTTGGGGGCGCGAAGATCCGCTCGACTTCGTCCGGTGCCAACATCGCCCACTCGCCACGGGGCAGGCCGCTGAGCTTCAAACGTCCAATCGCGACGCGCTGAAGTTTCAGAACGTCAAAGCCGATCTTCTCAAACATTTTTCGAACTTGGCGGTTTTTGCCTTCACCGACGCTGATGCGAAGCCAGTCGTACAAATCGGAGTCGCCCATTTTGATCTTCTCAAGATGGCGAGCGGCCACTTTCCCACCGTCCTTGATGCTCACGCCACGACGGAGCTTCTGCAGTTGATCCTCGCTGGGGTGGCCGTTGACCTTCACATGATAGGTTTTGAGCACTTCGTGTTTAGGGTGCATCACCCGCTGAGCGAACTCGCCGTCATTCGTCAGTAAGATCAAGCCTTCGCTATCCCAGTCGAGTCGACCGATCGGGAAAATGCGGACATCCATGTGTTTAAAGTAGTCGGCGATGCAGGGCCGCCCCTCGGGGTCCTCCATGGTGGTGAGTACACCTTTGGGTTTATGAAAGGCGATGTAGACTTTTCGGAAATCAACTTGCACGGGTTTACCGTTGACCATCACGCGATCGCTTTTAACGTTCACGCGAGCGCCTAACTCGTAGACCTTTTTACCGTTGATGCTCACAGCGCCTTCGCGAATCAACTCATCGGCACCACGGCGGCTCGTGACTCCACAGTCAGCCAGAAATTTATTGAGCCGGACTTCATCAGGATGAACTGGCCCTTTTGCGGCGGTTGTATTTTTCGCTCCGCCGCCTTGGCGTGTCGATTGATCTAAGCGCGGGGTGCGCGGGGCGGAAGGTTTCGGGGAACGATGGTTTCGCATGTCTCTCTCGCTTCTAGTTCAAGCAAATCCGGTCCCACGATTTCGATGCCGCCGAGGCTGAGGTCAGCTCCCTCGCCTCGGGCCGCGATCGCGCCTGGCCTTCCCGTCGGGGAAGGCGAGGACCCTGGGCGCGTGCCGGGATTGCGCGCCATGGGGTTGCTGGACGTCGCTGTGGCCTGTGCCTTGGCCTCTAGGGCGACCGCGGTGTCTGTGTCGTAGGGAGACAAGGATCGCGCAGCGAAGTCCAACGGAAGGCCCAGATTGCCACCTGACTCAGTTCCCAGGCGCGTGTCGATTCGGCCTCTGTGGAGCTCCGACATTTCGTAAGATCCCAGAAGCCCTGTCGAGCCTTGTGATTCCGGTGTTCGAACTTCGAGCTTCATCGCACGCTCGAGGTTCTCAAGCAAGAGGCGAAGCAAGCGATCTTCAATAAAGACCTGTTCGTAGGCCAAACGACCTCGCTCGAGCGCCGCCTCGGCAAATCGAGGGCCATCGGCATGTCCCTGGCTGATCAAATCAACGGCCTTCTCGAGCAAAGCCGTCAACTCGACGTACATCGGATCTGTCGCGCGATTCACATAGAATTGCTCAATTCGTTTGAGCGGGTAGAAGAGCGCGGGATGCCGGTGAAAATCCCCGCCATCAAAGTTCAAGAAGCGCTGGAAGATGTAGCCTCGAACAGCCAAGCCTCGCACACCCGAGGGGTCGACGCGAAAGCGAGCCAGTGTCTTTGGGGCGATCTCGATCTGACTTGTGCGCGTCGGATCCACAGCGAGGTCACTGGTGTAGTGTATGACATGATCGTCGCACAAGGGCTCCAGCGCGCCGTCGCGGATCACGCATTGCCGATCAAAAATATTGACGGTTAGCCGACGATCACTCGACAGACGACAGACAATCAGGCGCTCCTCGCGATCCGGAATCAAACGCACTTGATCTGTGGGCCCCGTATTCTGCGAGATCCAGGTTTCAACAACACGTTCGAGGGTGCGAAAGCTCTCGGCCCGAATGACCTGAAGATCGAAAGGGGACGTAAAGGGTGGGAGCGGAAGGGGCTCTTGATGTTCGTGCGAGAAGTGCTGCAGGCATGCCGAGGTTTCGCCGAAGAGCGCGAGCTTCTGCTCGACCCAGTGTTCATTGGCTAGGCTACGGCGCAGGAACCTCTCCAAAACGCTCGAGGTGAGTGCCTCTCCCGGCTCACAGAGGTTCTTCAGGAAGTGATAAAAAGCCAGGCGAGCGGCGTCTTTTTCCGGCTCGAGTTTCAGTAAATGACTGGCAAGGGCGGTTACGCTGGCCATGCAATCGACATTAGGAAGGTTTGAATTTTTGGTCCAGAGATTTTAGAGTCGAAGCAAGGGGGGCGTTTTCAACGCCAATTGGTGAGAGTTGAACAGTCCGCAGGACGACGAGGCGCCGCCGAGCCAGTAAGCGGAGGCGCCGAGGGCAAGGGGCCGACGCCTGAGGACCACTGCGAACTTGCCATTGCGCCCAGGTCGTCATCATCCTTCGAGGGGAGGAATGCCTTGAACCGCGAACTTGACCCGCAGATTTTTGGGTTGGGCCAAAACTTGGTGCAGAATGGGGCGGGCAGCTCTTTGCCTCAAGCCACGGGCTCAGGGGGAAGTGGCCGAGTTACAGCCTCAGCTCGTGAAATGGCGGGTTTGACCGCGGGTGCCTATGCCCCGACGTCACCTCCCGCGACGCAACCTTCGCGTCCCGTACCCTATCCGCCTCTCGATTTGAAAGTGCTGGAAGCTCAGATGTCGCAAATGCGGCAGATGATGGCGCAGTTCGACCGACGACTGGAACAGTTGCAGGCGCGTTTCAATGAGCTCTCGCGAGATACGCAGGGTCGCCTCGATCGCTACGGCCATCAGTTGCTGCGTTTGGAAGACGGAATCTCGCGGCTGACGGAGGACACTTCGCAGCGCTTTGCTCAGGTGGTCGCGAAAGTGAACGAGCGTAAACTGCAAGACTCGAAGGTTCAGGAGATGCTCGATCGTCACAACATTCTGGTGCGTAATTTCGAAAATCGACTTTCGGCGATGCAGAAGCTGACCAGTGACCAGGAGCAAGCCTTACTCTCCGCTCATGCAGCTCTCGAAGACGCCCGTGCCGAATTGGCGCGGCTCAAACGAATCTGAAGTCCGACTCGCCGGATGATAGCGGGATCAGGCGCCGCCGCCCGAAAGTTGCGGTTCATAGCCGTGATTCCCGCTGGACTCATCGAGTTTGAATCAAGACTTCAAGGAGATCAGCTGGTTCGACAGCGTGCTGAACCCATAAAGTCATGGCCGGGTTGTCTCTCTGACAGTTCGCTGACTCATTTTGATGCGCTGGCTTTTTGGAGGCGCTCGACAAAGGCGTCGGCGTCTTCAAATCCAGTGAGTGTCAGATCTTTACGTTCCACGCCCTGAGAGTCATAGAACACGAGCCAGGGAAGCCCCATCACACGGTAGCGCTTCTTGAGGGCTTCGACCTCGGGCACATCGGCCAAGGTGGCGTCGATCTTAAACAGCGCAAAGCCTTGCGTGATCTCGCGAACTCGTGGATCTGTAAATGTCTTTTCCACGAGCTCGTGGCAAGCGCCGCACCACTCGGCCCAAAAATCAATGATCACCGGTCGCTTCTCATTGAGTGCCGCTTCGAGTGCTGCGTCCGAATACTTTTGCCAGTTGAGAGTGGCGACCTGGGACTTGGCGTTCGAGCCACCGCCTCCCCCCGATGTCGCAAACTGAATTCCGGCGCGTGAGAGTACGCCGCTGGCCAGAAGTAAAACACCGAGAACGAAGCCCGCAAGAGCTGCGCCCTTCTTGACTTGCTGAGTACCCGACTCTGCTGCGGCGAAAGCCCCGTAAGCCGAGCTGATGAGGACGAGAGCGAGACCAGAGAGCGCATGGACCAGCCAATCTGGATAGACGGGCATCACATAGTAAATCGCCATCGCCACCATCGTGGTCCCGAAGACGAACTTCACCACTTCCATCCATGGACCGGCTTTGGGAACTTTGCTGATCAAATTGCTCGATGTTCCCAAGACAATGAAGAGGATCCCCATCCCCATGGCAAAGCTAAACAGGAGGACAAGACCCAACCATACGTTTTGGGTCGTGGCGATGTGAGCCAGAACACTGACCAGCACAGGGCCCACGCAAGGTGAGGCCACGATGCCTGCGGCAAGTCCGGTCAGATAGCTCGCGATGATGCCCTTGCCGCCGGCGCCTTGTCCGAGCTTGTCGCGCATGAAGGCGGGGGGCTGGATTTCAAAAAGGCCGTACATGGAGAGGCCCATCGCGACAAACAAGAGACCCAACACCGACACGACCCACACATTCGCCAGCATGGATCCGAACAATTCGCCTGACAAAGCCGCAATGACCCCAAGAATGGAGTAGGTGGTGGCAATGCCCAACACATAGATGAAAGACAGAGCAAAGCTCTTCACTTTCGACTGACCTTTGGTGCGTGCCCCCAAGATCGCCAATGTGATGGGAATCATCGGATAAATGCACGGAGTGAGCGAAGTCAAAAAGCCTGCAATCAGCATAAACAGAATGGCAGAAAGTAGGCCTTCATTCAGCGCTTTCGAAAACTCATCGTCTTGGCTGGAGCTCTTTGAACTGTCCGTTAGCGATTTTGCCGCGTATGGCTTGGAGTCTTCCGGGACCTTTGTGTCGCCAACTCGGACCTTGGGTGACAGCTCAATATGCTTGGGGAAGTGGCAATACTCATCCGTGCAAGCTTGATAAGAAAATTTGAGCTTCAAGAGCCTGGCGTCGCGAGGAACATTGTCGAGAGCGGTGACGAGTGAGCCACGACCCTCGACGCCGACTTTATCTTTCTTGGAGAACTGGTCGTAGAATTTGACGGTCGGAGAGATGTCGAATGCACCGATCTTTAAGTCCGTCGGGTCAATCGCAACTAGTTTGAATTTGTCGATATAGGCTCGATGCTTGGGCTCGAGCTTCATTTCGATGCGGAGCTGCCCGGATTTGTCACCCTCCGCTTTGAGAGTCAGTTCAGCTGTCGCCGTGAGGGGGTTTTCAGGTGGCGAAGTCTCGCCGCTGTCCTCGGCGGCCCAAGCGATATGAATTCCAAAAGGCGGAGCGGGTGCGAGGAGTGTGAGCGCGACGATCACGGCGAGAATGAGTTCGCCGAGTTTGATCGGCCAGCGACCTTGCAAGTTTTGTTCGGTTACCCAATTCATGCTGTGGCTCCTCGATGAAGTCTCGGAACTCTATCGGAAAAAAGCGAGTTGAAGTCGAGTTGATGTGGATCAAAACCCCAGGTATTTCAGGTTCAAGTCTGGGTTGGCCTTGTGGATGTCTCAAATTGAAACAGAGTGAGCTGCTTGAGGCGAGGGTTACCGACTCGCCTCGGAGTGGACTGATCTTGAATGCGGTTCAAGCGATGGGTTGAGCCTTCGCGACAAAGGCCAGATCATCGCAAAGTCGCGCGAACTCGCGCAGGGCTTTGCGTCTTGTCTCAGGATTTTTGTAGAGATGAACCATTCCGATCTGGACGAAGTGATCGAGCGCATACGGGCCATGAATTTGCCCGAAGGCCTGACTCGCTCGCGGAATGAACCCATCGCTCGGTGCGAAATCGTCATCGATGATCCAGCGGCGGAGAGCGCCGGAAAATCCATCCTCGTGGATGAATCCCGTGATGGGCCAGAACACCCGCGATACGTCGCGTGCAGGAACTAAACACAAAAAGCTGTGCTCGAGGCCGGTTGCGGGAAAGCGAGCGTTGAAACTTTGCAGCGAGGCAGGGGTGTAGGGCTCATAGGCCTCGCGTTTAGCGAGAAGATCTTGTCCAAAAGCGCGTGACACCGAATTTACCCAAGGAAAACGAACGGGCCATTCGACGGCCGGTGTCGCTGCAGGCGCCCCGTGATGGGGCGTGCCCCAAGTGAGTACGCCGCGTACCCGCGATCGAAGCTCGGAATCGTATTGGAGAACACGAGCGACCAAGCCACCCAGAGAATTACCCAGGAGCACGAATTCACGTTGTGCTCCCAAGGTTTTGAGGATTTCTCGTTTGGCGACTTGCGCTTGGGACTCAGGAGATCCGTAACCGATGCCATTCACGCTCATGACATCGAGGCCTCGAGCTGTGAGCGGGGGAAGCATCCACTCATCCATGCGGCCCCAAATACGCGAACCGGTGCGCATGAGATCGTCGCCATGAGTATTGAGGCCGTGCAGGAACACGACTTGGGTCCGGCTGTTCATCGCTTTCAACTTTCTCATGAGATGAGGATGAAGTCATGCCCCTCGACGGAGGACCAGATTGGGTGACTTGGAGACCCGTATCGTCAATCCCGAACAGTGTCTCGCCGAAAAGATGAGTGAGGTGAAGCTATGGGATTTGTTGGGGCTCTGGTCGTCTTGATCTGTGTGTTTGGTGGCTTTGCCATCCACGGCGGAAACGTCCTGGTTGTCTGGCAACCTACAGAGTACTTAATCATCGGCGGTGCGGCGATTGGCGGTATGATCATCGCGAACCCAACGGCCACGATCAAGATGGCGATCTCACGAGGACTCAAGGGTTGGATGGGAAAACATCCCAGTAAGGCGGATTACGTCGAGTTGCTCCAGCTGATGTTCCAACTCTTTCAGATTTTCCGCAAAGACGGTCCACAAGCGGTTGAACGTCATATCGAAGAGCCGGAAAAGTCGGAGATCTTCAAAAACTATGAGAGCTTCTTGAAGAATCACCATGCTGTCGACTTTCTGTGCGACACCATGAAGATCACCTTGTCCGCGGATCTCTCTCAGTACGACGTGGATGATCTCTTAACTGGCGATATCAAAGCCGCTCATACCGAAGAGCACAGCGCGCAGCACGCGGTCCAGCAAGTCGCGGAAGCTCTGCCGGGTCTAGGGATCGTTGCGGCGGTCTTGGGTGTCGTTCACACCATGAGTCTTCTTGATCAAGGTACGGAAGTCATCGGTCACTCCGTCGGTGTGGCCCTTGTCGGTACCTTCCTCGGGGTTTTGGCCTGTTACGGATTTGTCGGTCCAACGGCAACCAAGATGGGTCATGATATCGAGGCGGAAGGTCGATATATGGAAGTCATAAAAGCGGCACTTATCGCTCTTCAGCGCGGTTCGCCGCCCTTGGTGTGTGTGGAGTTCGCTCGACGAACGATTCTTCCGCATGACCGTCCGTCCTTTAAAGAGCTTGATGAAAAAGTGAAATCCGCAGGCAAAAAAGCCGCGTGATTCGGGGTAACCCCAGTGGTGAGGAATGGCTGAGAAAAAAGGTGCGATGATCGTCATCAAAAAAATCAACGTGGTCGCCGGTGGCGCCCACGGTGGTGCATGGAAGGTTGCCTTCGCCGACTTTATGACGGCGATGATGGCCTTCTTCTTGGTGATGTGGCTGCTCGCCACGCAAAGTGAGCAGACCAAGAAGGCGATCTCGGACTATATTTCGACACCTTCGGTCATCGAGTATGAGTTCAACAACTTTGGCGCTGAACTCACGCTCGAGAAGCTCTTTCTCGATCTCGTCAATGAACCTCTTAAGGTCTTTCAAGCTTTCATCAATCCAGCAGATCGCACACCCAATGTGATGGCGATGGGTATGAAGAAAGTGGTGCAGGCTCACCTCCTCGCTCAGTTGGGTACGGTGGCTCAGAATGTCGAAGTCACGCCGGACACGGTCACTTTCGAAATCCCGGATATTCATCTCTTCAAAGCGGGCACAACCATGCCCTCGCCGACCTTCGTGGCGACGATGGACCGTGTGAAGGGTATCACAACGGGCTTGCAAGATTCCGACGTCAAGGTCACGTCCGTGGTTTACAATGATGGCGTCTATCAAGACGATCCTCGTGTGGCTCTCACCGTCGCTGAAGAGCGCTTGGCTGTGCTCGAGCTACAGATCAAGGGCTCATTTGAACATGCATCTGTCAGCATTGACGGAGAGGCGATGAATCGCCCCGATCGTCGAGGCCGCGGCGAGAATCTCGCCGCGACAGGTTTTGTGAAAATCGAAATCAAGCAACGTCAATTTCGAGAAGATGGTAAGCCCACACGGCAGCTTGAGGGTGGAACGATGAGTCGCGAGGAGCTCGACAAGCGATTCACAGAGCGCTTTGTCGACGACGTGGTCAAAAAGCGCCGCTCACGTCGCACCGAGTAGAGTCTATCAAAAAACCAACGAATTGAGCCTTACAAATTTGGCTGACGAATCTCACAAGATCTCATTGAGCCTTAACGAAGCTCGGCAAGATCTGGTCGCTGTGTCCGCCATGACGGAGCTCGCGAGGGTGAGCGTAATTCACGAGTCGACCTTCATCCACAAGGAACACACCGCGAAAGTCGTCCGTGGGAATCTCGTAGAGATTTCCGGTTTGATCGATACCGGCGCGGCCCTCGCCAGACGGCATGAGGCCGACGGCGTCAGGTCGAGTGTCCATCACATAGCGGCCTCGCTCGAGCACATCTTCGTCTTTCACGCCCCTTAGAGTCTGCGCGGCGAGAGCCGAAGACGCAGGATTGGAGGAGCGTAACCCATCGCGGCTTAACACCCAATCCCAGTTCGCCGTAGGAGCTTGTCCCGCGTAACGCTTGAGCTCAGCGTCTCCGATTTCTTCACGTGCGTATATTTTGATGATTCGAGCTCCGACGGGCATCAAGTCTTGAGTCAGAGCGATCGCCGCGTTCTCAAGTCGAGTGCAGCCAAATGAGCGCGGGTCGGAATAGTGATTGGTCAACTCGTCCCGCGAGATCTTGATGAAGCGATCTCCATCTTGGCCCCACCCCAAGGTACCGTGTGTCCACTGCGCGAAGGCATTGGGTGAAAGCTTGGCGGTATACCAGCCAAAGGCTCCGCGAAGAATTCCTGTGCGACGGCCATCGCGAATCGGCAAGTAGTCCGATTTGGCCCACTCCGCCAGCGAGGCTCCTGGAAGCGGTAGCGCGGGAGCTCCTGGCTCGTACCAGGGCGTAAACAGGCTCTGTGTATCTTCGTAGAACTTGTGCCAGGACTCAATTCGATAGGAACCTACGGCACTTCGACGCGTGCGAGCTGGATCATTTTCACCGGCGATCATATCGGCTTCAAAAACCAAGCGGTGGGCTTCGCCTCGTCGATCCGCGCGAGCATAGACGCGAACCTTTTCAGTCGCGAGATTCTGAATCATAAAGTAGCGATCCGCTGCGAGCTGTGTGCCGTTTTTTACCGGAGGCTGATGGGCGAGATAGCGAACGGGCACATAAACCCGACGGCGCTGACAAGTCTGCTGCTGGGTCTCCGTGACTTCAACTAACACCAAGTTCTCTTCGTCCTCTCGAGCGGGAGTCAGAGTCGTGCTCACAAGGCGGACCTGATCGGTGGATTCCAAGACACAAGAGGCTTCTTCGCCGGACTGCTCGGGATTGTCGCGACCGCGCAAGCGGTCCGGCACCACATAAGCTTCAATTCCAGAACTGATGGCGCTGGGATTCAAGTCGCCGGTCTTGTTCTCCTCAAAGACGTCACCCGTGTGCGGGTTCTGCACGTCGCGCCACTTGGCTGGGGTACAAGCCGTCACACCGAGCAGAGCCGCGACCAAGAACGCCGCAGATGAATTGAGTTTCAAGCGTGACATTTGATCCTCCAACACCTTACAAGGTATCAAATCCGGGGCCAGCTCTTGAGCCTAAGACTCAGGCGGCGAGAAACGTTCAGGGGCTCGTGGTGTCGATTTTCCTCGAAGCAAGTGACGTGTTTGGTCACTGTCGTAGGGTAAAGATTTTTAAAATGAAAACGCCCGCAATTTGGCGTCGCGGGCGTTTAGAGAACTGTTTGAGTTGCAGGACTCTTTACTGAAGAAGCCCAACCGACATTGTGTGCCCAACCGACATTGTGTGCCCAACCGACATTGTGTGATAGATGTGCTCAAAGCTGCCAGTCCGGAAAGCGCGCTGATCGACCTCACCTCGTGCAGTCGTTCGCCCCGTTCGAGTCGAGGATTGAATCTGCATTTGGCCGACGACGTAGTCGGCTGTCATCTTGGCTTGGAAGAGTCCTTGCGAGCTCACGGAACCGATATGGAGGAGTTGCAGGTCACGTACCTCAGAGACTCTAAGTTTTCGCATTTGTTCTTGCGTGACTTCATAGACCATCTGGCGACGTAAAAACGAGCCTGCGGCGACTCGCGATTCGTGAACTACGACGAATTGTTTGAGACCCTGGCCCGTGGCGACTTCGCCCACAATGTTGGCCATGCAAATTTGATTGATCGACCATCCGCCTGCGCGCGGCATGGTCTCATGAGCCTCGGCGCACATCCACGGCATGACCGTCCCAGGGGCTCTCACTTCAGCTTGAGCGAGGCTCAGCCCTGCGAGGGACGAGCCGATCAAGATGGTCATGAAAATCGCGGTAAGTCCTTGAAAGGCTCGAAGTGCGATGGATGGATTGATTTTCGAAAGCTTCATGGTTTTTCCTTTGTGATTCGTGAGTTGAAGAGGCTCAGTTCGAGGCCGGCTCGTCTAAAGAGTTCGCGCTTAGAACAGCATCTCCGGGCGCAGGAAGTAGTGGGGGCTTTAGAGTTTGCCTACGCCTTTGTGGTTAATTCGACAAATTACTAGAGGAAGCGCCATCTCCGGCTCCTGGTTCAGGTCTTTGAGTTACGAGATTTCATGTTCTAACGCGTTGTCGACAGCGGGGCTCTGGAACGAGAGCCGAGCTCCCCGGCTCCGGCGAGAGTAATCCGACTTTGCAATCTCGACGCGCTCACTGGTAAGCTCGAGTTTTACTCTGCCGGTCGCAAGTACCGAAATGGAACCTGTCAAAATGAACTCAACAGCCTCTCTTCCGGTTTGGCAGCAACAAACTTGGATTGCGATCGATACCGAAACTACGGGTCAGTATTGGCCGCAGGCAGAGATTTGTGAAATTGCCGCAGTGAAGTGGCAGGGTGGCGAGATCATTGAGCGTTACCAGAGCTTAGTGAAGCCGACGCGCAAGATGAGCGACTTCGTTATCGGCATTCATGGGATTACAAATGAAGCCGTTGAAGATGCTCCACCGATCGCTAAGGTCCTACCGAATTTTTTTAACTTCATTCATGACGGTATTTTGTTGGCCCATCATGCGCAGTTCGATTTGGCCTTTATTGCT
>CANHQR010000065.1 GCA_947462815.1 Pseudobdellovibrionaceae bacterium | reverse complement strand
GGAGCTCAAGGTGGGTGGCTTTGATCCGCTGTTTGTCATCAACCACACGGCGGCGATGTTGCGTGACAATATCAAGGTGCTATCGAGAAGGACTTGGTGCACAGCCAAGTGCTTAAGGGGACTCGAGCGAGTCCTCATCATCTACCAGTACTACCACAATAACTACTTGCTGCGGCCACCTCCAGCTTCGCCATGAAGTGGTAGTCAGCCCTGGAGGCTCGTTGACACGCAACACTCAGCGAGGCCAGTTAGAGGCGTCTCCCGTAAAACACACTCAGCGAAGTCAGCGTCGTCGCGGCTTCCGTGGCTGCGGTCTTGTAGATGCTGGCTTCGGCAGATAAGTGAACTCCGAAGACATTTTCCTCGCCATTGGCGCCGATCCCGAGATCCACATTGAGCAACGCGCCCGTCGACGATGATGTGAAGTCTTGGCTGGAGTCCGAAAGTTTGCCGCTCTGGGCTGAAGGCCCCAGGAGACCCATGGCGGAGGCGTAGCCGATATCTCCGAACCCCAGCTTGTAGCCATAGCCTCCACCGATTCCGATGGAACGAAACTGACCTTCGTGCAACAGGGCCTCCGGCTGAAATCGCGGGCGAATGGCCGATGGTATGAGGCCAATGCTCCGAGAGGAGTCGCGGAAACTGGCCTCTGAGAATTTCGCCACGAGCAGCCAGCTACCGCCACTTCGCGTTTGCCGTTCGGAGTGATCGAGAAAGGCGGCCAGTGAATAGTCGGGATCGGCGACAAAGATCGCCATGAGGCTTTTACTCTCCATCTCCATATCGGGGTTCTTGATGTACTGGCCGGCGAGACTCTGATCAATCGAAGCGGTGTTGTCGACGTAAAAGCCTTGGTTCTTCTGGTAGCCTAAGCTCAACATAAAACGCCGCCATGGGAATCGGAAGCGGTAGTCCGTGATGCGCGACACGCCTTTGAGCTCCGCACTTTCCTTGGCCAGCTCGCTCATTCCCGAAATCGAGAACCCACCGAGGCCTGCGTAGGACACCGAAAGGCCTGTTTTGGCGCGATAGTTGGGTTGCCAGCGAACTTTCGCTGATTTGTCGATGATATTGGTGAATTCGAGACTCTGTCCGGGAGCCTCAATGAAGGGCTTGATGAGTAAGCGCTTGGAGGGCTGATGGAAGCCTCCTTCCGCTTGAGCTGTGACGGTGAATAGATAGGAGGACGTCGCCGCGATGAAGAGCCAAAGATGACGGAAGTGGGATCGAGTCGAGATCCCGTGAGGGCCAAAGCAGGTCCTCAGTCGGTCAAGGTATCGCAAGCCTTCGTTCATGCAAGCTCGCTGGATTTACGCATCTGCCAAAGCAAATGCGAAATATAGGGTCGGCGAGATTCTCCTGTGGCGACCATCAGAAGTTTAGTGATTTTCAGGTCGTAGGGATCGGTCAGTAGCAGAATCAGCATCTCTTGGATGAAATTGGTGTCCAAGGTGACGTAATTGTCTGTGCCGATTCCGAGCTCGACACCTTTCTTTTCCCACCAAGAAAAGGGGTGATCTTTGTGATCTTCAAAGAGAGCGGAGAGGCGATTGTTCGAAGTGGGTAATGAGACAAGAGAGACTTGCTTATCGATCATTCGATTCAAAACATCATGTTGGTAGAGCTCGACTTCGCGGGCGGTGTGGAACTTGGCTTTCGTGAAGAGTCGGATTTCATCGGTATTGAGTCGCTCGCCGCGAATCAACTTATCACGCACAGAAACGGCGTAATCCTGCCAATCCATGTCGGAAACTTCGTTGAACTCCAGAGTGCCGGGACGAATGGCCTCCCCTCGGGCGTTCCACTTGAGTACGCGTTGCATGAGGGAGTGGAAATAGTAGTTCGGATTGATTCCCAGCGAAAGACCGTGTTCGAGAGTGTCAATTCGCCAAATATTCATAGCGTTGTCGACCGCTTGAATCCCGCGGCGCAGAGTCTTCCAAACCTCACCGTGATGGGAGCGGATCTTAAACCCTCGATATTGCAGTTTTCGAAAGCCGAGCTTCATGTCGATGAAGTGGCTTTTGCGAAACAGCTCGGACTCGTTTCCGACGGTATCAACCTCGTTCATCACCTCTTCGAGTTCGGGATGCGCATCGATGAGGGCAAGGATCTGATTCACTTGAAATAGGAAGTGTTCTTGTTTGGAATTGAACTTGCTCGAATCGTAAAAGCTCGATTCTTTGCGGAATGAGGGGGCAAGAGTGAAATTCCATCTGGGTTGTTCTCGCTTGAAGCGCTGTAAGCCTTCAAACAGCCCGAGGACCACGTCCTCTTCGGAAAGGTTTTCGAGCCCGGGGACCTTTTCACTCTCATCGGCTGTTGCGCGGGAAAGCGAAAACTTCAGTCGTATGAAGCCGACGTTGTACTGATGAAAAAGTTCAGAAGCCAGATGGTAGGCCGCCTCCGCATGCGCTTCGCGATTCACGAGTAAAAGCTTGGGAAGCATCAAAATGGAGAGATAGCGAGAAAATCTCTCTTCGGGTTTTAATCGCAGAAGTCGGTCGACATCGGCTTCATCTTCGATGGGTAGAGCCTCATCGCCATAAATCTCGCGAATCTTTTTTTCATAGACCTCGCGGTGCGGTCCTTCGAGCAGCTTCTTCAAACGAGGATAGATGAATCCAGACGAGAGAGCTCCCGTGAGATGGGTGTGTTCATCGCGATAAGTTTTCGGAAAACGTTTGAAAAAGTCGAAGAGGGCTTCGGATACCACATGGGTAAGCAGAGTTTCGATTCCGATTTGGTCGGATTGGTAAGCGGTGACAAGGCCTCGAAACTCATTGAGGGCCCGAGACAGTTGAGGATCCTTGCGAATACGCTCGGAATTGGCCATCAATGAAAGTGTATCGTCCAACGATATGCCGTTGGTCTCCGAGATCATTTCGATGAAGGAACGTGCGAGTTCATCGCGAACATAATGCCGGGGTGAAATCTTGGACATGCCCCTATTTCACATAGGATTTTTGGCGAGTTCAATTACGGAATTTGAGGCTTCAATAAACTCATGCCAACCAGGCTTTGTGCCACACGAGCTGAGCAGGCGCCTGGGGCGAGAAAGCCCTTGAGCTCGGCAACAGCGTCATAACGAGTGCAGATGGCCACCACGCCCTCCACGCGCTCGCGAATCTCGATCTGGGTGACAAGGGTCTCGGGTTCTTGGGCCGTTGCGGGCTTACGGATCAGGATAATCTGCGCGCGCCAGCGGCCAGCCTGGACTTCGGTCTGCGTGCTGGTCGGTTGTCCGCCGGCCTCGGGAGCGCGAATCTCCAAGCGGATGGGGAGAGGCTCGCCGAGTTGACGCGGTAACTCGCAGGCCTCCGAACCAACGCCAAAGGAGCAAGCGCGCGTCCAAAAAACAACGAGGGAATTGATGGCGAGTGTGGTGTTCATTTCCGAGGGCTTAAGTGCACCTCGGGCTCAAGTCACCATGAAAAGTCGAGATTCAAAGAGTTCTTCTGTTCAGAAGGGTTTACCTGCCACTCGAGTCGGGTGTTTTGCGAAATTTCGTTATTGAGCTTTAAAACTCCGCTGCGTTGTCCGACCTCATAGCTCAGGCGCGAGCCGCCATGGAAGTCGAGACAGACCTCATTGGCTTTGCTGAGTCTAAACTGCTTAGGCTTAAAGCTCGATGAGCCTTGGGAGTTTCCGCTGGGCTGCTGCGGCTTAAACAATTCTTCAAAGAGTGCTCCGGGATCACCCGGGTCCTTCTTCTTTTCTTCTTCCTTCGTGTCCTGATAGGGATCCGGTTCATCGTCTTCAATTTCTTCCCAGCGAAAGAATCGATTCACTTTGGCGACCAGTTCTTGTTCGATTGGGGCGACCATCGGCCGAGTCGCCGATTCCACAAAGCGTTCGCCCACATCGGACATCGTGCCGACATTCATTTCGGGTGCTCTGAGGTTCGAAAAGTCGCTATGTGTGGCAGCGTCTTCGAAGTTCTCCGGCTTGTCGGGGGCAAAGCTTCGAATGTCAAAGCTCGAGCTTCGATCTGCCAGCTGTGAAAACCGATGCGTGTACTCCGGATCCAATGAGGCAACACGATAATCTCGCTTCGGCTTTTCGGGAATCAGTCGGTCGGTGGGAATCGAAAAATTCTGATAGCTCACAATCAAGAGAGCCGACAGGCTCAAGATCGTCGTCAGCGGTCGCCAGACTTGTCGCGCTCGAGTGAGGCGCCGATGCAAAGGGCTAGATCGCATTTTGTTGGTCGTCGAGAATGAAGTGTCCATACTTCCTTAGTTTATCGTGAGCGAGAGATGGGTGCGAATTGTTCGAAAACTAACGTCTTAACATGAGTCAAAGCTGCCGATTGGGAGCGGGAGTTGATTGGTATATTGACAAAACAGTGAGGGAAGCCTCTCGAGGCCTCCCTCATGACTGTCTCAGGATGAGACGGCGGCCAATGTCAGATCCTCAAGGTGTCGAGCAGACCGGGTGAATTCCCGTATGGGGAACCACTGTTTTTTGCGTGAAGTCATAGTGATATTTTTGTTCCCAGTCAGCGCACCAAACGGCTTTGCTCATGTCGATTCCCGTGCCCAGTTTGTCTGAGGTCGCCGGAAGATCACTTATCTTAAATAAGCAAGTGCGGAACTCCAGAGACTGGTTCAGAGCCGCCCAGCGTTCGCCTGGATGCAAGCCCGCGCTGCCGATCAATGTGGCCTTGAAGACTGTGGAGTGCGGAGGTTGGCCGTGAAACCACCACTTCGCTTTGTTCGCATCGAGATCTCGAGGGTTCGGATTCCAGCGATAGAGATCGAATCGCCCGTAACCTTCAAAGGAAGTGATGACGGGGTCGGCATGTTCGGCGTCAACAATCCAATCTTGATATTTGATGATCTCGGTCTGACCGAAGTTTTTATGAATGTAGGTGAAGTAGTCGGTGCTCTGCAGAGTTTTGCGATCGACCTCGCGCTCCCACATGCAGCCGCGCATGGTTTGAATTAACCCGAATTTAGGGATGTCGCTGGTCTTCTCTGTTTCGATCACAAATCGAAAGTCAGTCATGTAGGCCGCGTAGTCCGAATGCTCGTTGGGAAGGATGACTTTGTATTTGATCTCCTCCGTGCGCACGTTCTTGAGCTCACACAATCCCTTCTTTTGGCAGTCGGTGATCGGCGGCATGCGCTGCACGCGGCGACTGAGCTCCTTGGTGTTGGCCAATGCCTGTGAGTTCAGGCCCAGAGCGAGGATCGGTAGGACAATCAGAGCATTGACGGCCTTGATTCCAAATTCAGTTGACCTCGAGTTGCCGCGGCGAGAGCGGAGGCCCGTCCGAGGCGCATCAGCTAGATTCAACAACAGAAGATGAAGTTTCACGTGCAACTCCTTTTTGAGTCGGCTTTGGGGCGGATGACCATGTCCGGTATCGTAGCAGGGCAATTAGCGTGAAACGCAATTTAGCTGTAAATCTCGACCTAAGCTGAGGTGGCGAGAGCGGGGGGGTAAAGTTAGGGAGCGTTGTCGAAAGCGCAAGGTGGTCGCCTCGTTTTGTGTCCCTTACATTCTTGTCGACAAGTTTGTCAGTCGCTCGAAGTCCCCCAGATGGCCAGCTCTTGCCGCCAAACATTTGCGAATTTGCAATTCTGAGGGTCATTCTGGCGGGCAATTCTGGCGCCTCCACTTTCGATAGGAAGTTGGAAGAAGGACTGAAGTGAATCGACTAAGTTATCGGAGTATTTTGTGATTTTCCAAGCTCAGAAGATGGATTCGGCTTCACGCTCACGCTGATGAGGAAGTCTCTTGGACTTAAGAGCGCGAAATTGAACGGGCGCCAACCATTCCGTGATCGAATTCACGTGAGACTTCGACTTCATCAAAACGAGCCGTCTTGTTGATTTCTCGAAAGAATTTTTGGCCAAAGTTATTTATAACTAAGCCCACTTATGTACGCTTTCAAGAGCATGGACGAGCCGGTTAAGCTGACGGCTCGAAAAGTTCATCGGCCCCTGCGGATGCGATTTATCCTCGCCGTCTTGGTCGCGCTTATGAACGGTGCGCTCACAGCCGAGGCCGCCTTCGCTATGGCCATCGTTGCGGGGCGATGCGAAGCTTTATTTGAGACCTCGGTGAAGGCGGCGACGGAGACCTCGCCGCGCTCACCTCAAGACCTTTGGCGGGCCGTGCCGGGGTCCTATTTCATCGCTCTGCGATCCAATCCTCGCTTTTACTGGGCCCTGGCGATCCAGGATGCGCCGGGATTTTTGAGTGCTGAGAATCTTCGCGAGGGCAGTGTAACGGGCGATCCCCACATCCTCAATTTTGGAGACTCCCGAGTCGCGGGAGAGCGACGGTTTATGTTGGTCGATCTCGACGATGGAGGGCGTGCGCCGCTCGCCTTGGACTTTGGGCGCTTAGCTTTGATGTCGAGCGTGGGCAGTTCAAGAGTCGCCCGAGCAGATCTCATTGCGGCCTATGTCGATGGTTTGCGTGGAGAAAAGTGGGATAAACCCGAGGTGCTCCACGACGCCTTGGAGATCAGTCGCAGTGAAGATCGTGATCGCAATGAAATATACCTCGACCGCATCGCCCCCGAGGCCGCCGATGGTCAGCGGCGTCTGGATCGGAGCGGAGATCGGTTCTTGCCTGAGCATCGAATATCTCCGGAGCTCAATGCTTTATGGAATGAACTTCGCCCTCGCCTTGAGGCTCAGCTTCCTCCTGGGAGAACTCTCGATACGGCCATTCGCGTGAAGGATTCCGGGGGCAGTATGGGGCAACCGCGATTTTGGTTTCTGCGTGAGCGACGTGAATCCGGTCAATGGACCGGCGAATATCAAGTCTTCGAATTCAAGTCGATGGGAGAACCTGCGACTTCGGCGTGGGGTCCTCAAGCCTCTGTCGAGGCGAGAATGCGAGCCATGATTCAGAATTATCGGCATGGTTTGAGTGACGAGAACTACAAGCTCGTTCGTGTGAATGGACGAGCCTTTTGGATGCGTGAACGTGTGCGCGATGGACTGGATTTCAAGGATGAGGTCGGACTGACGCGCGAGGAAATCGAAGAGAAGCGGGAGATGCAGCTCTATATCGCCAATTGGCTCGGACGACGGCATCGAGATGTGGCGCCGGCTTGGGCTGGACGGATGGAGCAGCGAAGCGTTCGACATCAGTTTGAGCGCGAGCTCGAAGGCTGGATTCGCCACGTCACCCAAGTCACACGTCAGGTTTGGCAACAGCAATCGCGCCCACGACACGAACGGCAATCTGCGCATCAGCAATTCGACCCGCAGCAAGCCTCCCATCGGCCACAAGAGTGAATTCAGTCGGTCGGTCGGTCGGTCGCCCTCGAAGGTGAGAATGGATCAGCGCGCCAGCGGGTCGGTTGAGTTCCACCAAGCCTTATGATGGCCTAAGGCGTGGGTGACCCATTCCCAAGACTCAGGTCTTGAGAATCGAAAATGCACAGCATTGACCGGAGTCTCGCGCAGGCTTAGGGAAATCGGTTGGACGCTAGTCAGTCCCGAAGCGGCATGCAGAGTTTTGAGCTTCATCGCAAACGCCGCTGCGATCATCTCGGTGGTCGGATCGCCGGGTAGCGCGAGTAGGCGAGGTTGGGAGACTTCGCGCTTCAGCGCCGCAATAATCACATCGTCTTGGTGGTGGAAATAAGAGTGATCCGCGCAGTCTTGGACAAACTTCTTCCAAGCCTTCTTGAGTTCACCGAATTCAACCAGCACCTGTTGATGGTTGAGAAGGCGTCCGTCACTTTCAGGTACTCCCCGAAATCGAACGCTGACGTGCCAAGTGTGCCCGTGGGGTGTCGCGCAGGAGGGGGCGACACTCGAAGTGAGTCTGTGTCCGGCTTCAAATCGATAAGTAAATTGTAGATCGAGACTCATGGCTTCTTCGGCTCCGAAGGCGATACGAGGAGTTGGGCGTTCATTGGATCGGTCTGACCTGCGAGCCTCGAGCGCAAGGGATGAGGCAAAATAAAACCCGCGGATTGTCCGCGAGTTTCTTCCACGTGCACTTCCAGCTCCTCAATGCGTGTGATGAGCTCTTGAGGAGCATCCAATCTCCACATCGATGCGAGTTGAAACGCGAGTATTCTCGCCAAGGCCTCAGAGGTGATGTTTCGCACGGGAAGCTCGATCACATCGCCTGAAGGAAAAACATATTGCTGAGTCATCGCGGATCGCTCATTGTGTCGGCTGGTCGTGTCCGGGCTCTTTAGATTCAAGCTCACTTGAGTGCCTCGCTCGGACCGCTCAATCTCGAGGTAGGGTGATTGGGCTGGTACAAGGACACGCTCGTCCCAGTTTGCGATCAAGCTTCGAATCTTGCGCTTTAGGGTGTTGAACTCAAAGGCGAACTCCCACTCATCCAGGCTCTTGCAATTGACATAGACGCGAACCTGATAGTTGTGGCCATGCAGGCGCTCCGCCTCATGAGGTGACAACAGAGTGAGGTGAGCCGCGCTAAACTTGAAATCTTCTTTGGCTAAAGTCAGTCGGTACATGTGGCAAGGTTGTCGCTCAAACCCATGTGGGGGTCAACTTTCGGCACTTATTCAGCCTCGCGAAGGCGAGTTTGTGATTTTTTAGAGGCTTTGGGGGGGCGAGTCGGGCACGCGCTCGCCGTGTCGGATCAGCGGCCAACCGGCAACTGCGGTTGAGCCTGACTCGGCTGACGCTGCGGCAAAGCCTGCGGAAGAAGTTGGACAGGAGCTGGGTTGGATGAATTCTGGGCGCGGCTCGGTATCACCGGTGCGGAGAGATTGGGAGAAGGCGCCATAGGGTTGGTTTGAGGGGAGATTGGCATCAAGACCCGATCTGTTCGAGAAGAAGCCAGATAGACATGGGCCAAGAGCTTGACGCTGTCTTTCGCCGAGGAGTTTTGCGTGAGCGCCTGGGCCAGATCCGGAGCAAAGGGCGACGCGGCCAACCAGGCTGACCACAGCGAGGGCTTGATCTCAAGGCCCGCACGAAGTCGGATCGAAAGTTCATCGCGAATCCGATCAACGAGAAACTGCAAGGGGCGCCCTTCATTGTCGTTTCTGAAGTTATTGAGAAAACTTTGATCGAAGATCAGCGCCGCTTGGAGAATCTGCGCGGCGCTATTGAGTTCACGTTCGTCAAGTTCTCGCACACCCCAGGTTCTACGAAAGGAAATTTCACCACCGAGATTGTTGATGTAAAGAGCGATCCCGCCATGTGTGGTGGCATAAGCAACGTGTGCACCGAGTGCGAAGTGTGCGAGGACCCACGGGTCAACGCGGCGTCGTGGTCGAATCAACGGAAATTGTTGGTCGATGAGATCGACAAGGAATTTGTCCACTTCCTTCTGTTCGTCTGCTGTGAAGCTTTCGCGCAAAATCGCATAAGATTTTACAAGTCCAGTTAGTCGGATTTCCCCCAAGGCATCACCGCGAGGCTTGTAGCCTCTTGCCCAAGCCAGTATCTCCACTTTGGCCCGATTGACGTAGCGAGGCTCGCCGGTCAAACGGGAGAGCACCGTCCAGTCCAAGATCGACGCGAGATTTTCAAGGGCGAGTTGATAGTTCGTTGAGCTGTCCACCAAGCTGAGATTGGGAACGGTTAGGCTTGATGAGGCCATTTTGCCAGTGACTGCGGTCTCAAGCCTTTGCACCATCTGCTGCATTTCGAGATCACTGTTCATTCGGCGGATCGCGAGGCGAAATGTTTCATCCGCAATAAACGCTTCTCGGCCCGGACGATGACTCAACGGATGTGGGACTTGCAGGTCCTTAAGACTCTCGATCTGTGGCGGTAGTTGTGCGGCCTCGGCGAGTGACTTCCAGCGTTCTTCTTGTTGGGTTTTCGTGAAGACGATGTTGCCCTCGGAGTCCAAAAAGTAGGGGCCGTTGGCGTTTCGTCCTCGCCAATCCAACTCAATCACACGGGGAGTCTCCGTTGCCGGGGCCGTAGCGGTCAGCGTGTCGTCCGTCGTGGTGATCTGCTGCGGAGTCGGCACGGTGTTGGTTCCACGATAGAGCCCGAGAGCGGGCTGAAGGTTGGCCAAAGGAACTTCTGGTGCGGAATCTGTACCGGCGGGTTGACGAGGAGACGGTGTAATCGCCGTCGGAAGCGGCGCCGATGTCGTCGTGAAAAAGCTCAGGTCGCCTTGGTGCGCGAGGAACACATACATCGAAGCTGCTGTCAGAGGTAAGGCGAGCGCCACGAGGAGGCCGCGGACGAGGTTGGCTCGTTTCTGCCTTCGGGCTGCGTTGACCGCGGAAACACTCGAGTTGGTGATGTAAGTTCGATTCATCGGACGAATTTGTGATTTGTCCATGATCTTGCTGATCCCGGATTCATCTCGAGGCACCGGGTTCGGAGGCTTGGGCATGCCAGTTCCGTCCGGAGAAGACGCTCCAGGGGCAGAGGCCGAAGCCTCAGAACCCGCATCAGCAGCGGCGGCCGAGGGTGCTTCGCCGGGCGGCGCAGCTTCTGGCTTTTCGGGGCGAACTCGAAACTTCAAGGAATTCCACCTCTTCTCTAGGTCTTAACGGAATATTTGGCCTGCAATCTGAGACAAGCGGCGCGAATATTCTGAAGTTTTTCCGGCCCGACCTGGATCAGCAGTGATTGCACGGGCGGGTCGGCGGGAGGTGTATCGATTCGAGACGTCTGGTCGAGACGTCGGAGGACTTGAATCGCCCAGACTTTCGTTGAGTGAAGTCGCGCGCCGTGTCCCCAACAGCGAACGATGGAACGCCAGGCCTTGAGCCATCGGGAGAGATTCGTCGTGTGGAGTTGACGTCAATTCATGCGGATTCAGGATCGCAGGACTTAACTGCCTGACAATTTGTCCGATACGAAAGCTGAGCCGGGAGTCGACTGAGCCAGTTAGGTTGGAGCCGACCAAATCGATGACAGCTGAGGCTCTTACGGCATGGCCGAGGAGGAAGAATGAAGCGAGAATTCATCAATGCATCGATCTGTAATTCCATCCCTACACTTGCGGCTTCTCAAGTTGTGCAGGCGCCATATGAAAGAGTAAAAGTTAGAAAAGTTAGCACAAATGCAAAAACTGAAAGTTATGGTCGGACATCGAATCGTCGCCACATTTTGGCCGCGGTCACGATGATTCTCTGCGGACTGAATCTGGGGTGTTCACCTTCGAAGTCTTCGACCACGGATTCACGCATGATGGCAGCAGCCGCTGAAGCGGAAGCGGCCGAGGCTGAGATGGCGGCTTTGCAAGGAAAGGGTACAGGGCTCTCGAGTGGCTCGAAAAAATCGGCGAATTCAAAATCGGCCTCTCGGCACAAGGTCGGAAAACAAAGAGCTCCGGCCGCGGCGAAAACGGCGCGCGGCGAAGTGGCTTACATTGTTCAAGTCGGAAGCTTCAAGGTGAAGGAAAACGCGGATCAGGTCATGGCTAAAATCAAAGCCGAAGGCCTACCCGTGTCGATGAGAACGTCGACGACGCCTTCCGGTGTCGAGCTTTATGTGGTGCGCTTTGAACCGACGCCCTCGATGTCGGAAGCTGAATCGTTTAAGTCGAAAGCTAAAGACCTCGTTGGCGCAGAAGCGGCGATCTTGAATCGGTAAGATCAGCTGAGATCGCGCTAAAGATCAGGCTGAAGATCAGGCTGAAGATCAGGCGGTGTCGGACTCTTCAGCAGAATCTGAATCCTGATGAGTCCCGTTTCGCACACATCAGGTGCAGGCGGGGCCTTTTCGTTGAGGAATACGCACGTAAAGTCGTCGGAAGGTCAATGGCGGTCCTCGATGTGAAGCCTTAATGCAGGTCGCCGGCTTCAGGTTCCTCTTCTTCCAAGTCTCGACTCCAGTCCCGCAATTGATCCGGCCATCGTTGCCAGGCCTCAGGACCGAGGAGAAATTCTTCCTCAGTGACGAGAGTCGACTTGAGCAAGCGACGCACTTCCATCTCATTAAAATTCTCACCGATGAGTGCGATGTCTTGGCGACGATCACCGTAGGGCTCTTCCCAATCGGCGAGAATCTCGTCCCGCTCTTCGGGATCCGATGGCCAATGACGAAGCGGCGTGGAGGCCAGCCAGGCTCCGGAATTCATCAGTAAGTCTGAACTGCCCGCTAAGGACCATAACCCGGCTTCATTGTGCCGAGTTGCAATCCACGCCCAGCCTTTGGCTCTCCATATTCCTAATTCAAAAAGTCGACGCCCGAGTTCTTTAAAGCGTTCTGGATGAAACGGGCGACGCGCCCGAAAGTTGAGGCTTTGAAAGGGACCTGTTGAGGGTTGCAGGCGATTCGCTGTTCTCGGGTGTTCGCCGGTCAGAAGCATGGACCAACCTGCGCTGAGATGCGTTTCGTAGTCATCGTAGGTCAGAGTCTCGCGAGCCGCTCGCCAACCTTGCGGTCCCGAGAGTCGGTTTTTGTCTTGAGGGGTCGTGGAAGGGGGCGGATCTTCAATTTGCAAGGCGCGAGGATTGATCCATTCGAGAAACTCACGCAGGCGAGTCAATTCGACATCTGACATCTTGTCGGTTTGTACAAAGAGAAGATCTGCGGATTCGATCTGCTCGACGAGAAGATCGCCGACGGATCGGTCGTCGAATTCATCGTAGGCCAACCCGAGATCGCGAAGCTGCTCGCTCGAGCCAAGTTGGGGGAAGAAATTGGCCCCATCAACCCATGTGACGACATTCTGTATTGGATAATGGAGGTTTTCGTGCTCGTGGGCGTCGAAAATGAATTCAGTGAGTGCGCCGGGCTCCATGATCGGCGATACATCGATGAGAATCTGCTGAGGTTCTTGCTCGCGCTGGCACTGTTCGATCAGATCGAGGAGGTCCCCATGCCCATCGTCGACCAGGGTGGCTATTTTGCGATTTCTGGATTCGTACTCCAGAAGGCGTTCAATAAAAATTTCGTAAGCTCGGCGAGACTCGGGTCGAGCTCTCCATCCAAAAATCAAGGTGAGTGAGGGCCATCGGGTCGTCGTCACAGCAGATCAAACAGATCAGGGCGCTTGGCGCCAGCGCGGTTGGCGGCCTCAATCGAGAAGGTGCCGAGCAAATCTTGTAAGGCCTCAGTATCCGGAAGAACGTGCCCCAGCTCCACGGTTACGACCGGAACCTGATGATCTTTCCACATGTAACGTCCCAGGCTTCCTGGAAAGTTGCCGAGGGCGCGCCATGGAAGATCACGGTAGCGAGGAAAATTCATTCGTGGTCCATCGAAGTCAATCACAGCATAGGGGGTGTGATTGGAGATGATGATATCGGGCTTAAAACTTTTGATATGAGCGATGGCGCATCGAGTTTCCACCTCGCTCGCCGGGCTTTCGCCAGGATTGCGTCGCGGGTCCCGCTTTGACGAAGTCTCCCAGTACTTGATCGCCTCATCATTCCAATCCCGCGTCGGGAAGTTGCGATTGAGGTCGACGCCGCGAGCGTTCATTCGCGTTTTGCGGATCAGGCCGTCGGGATTCAGCATGGGCACGACTCGCCAGCTCGAACGATGCGGAATTCCGCGCAACCGCTCAACCCAAGACAAAGTCATCTCGCCTGAAAGCGGTTCGTCACCATGGATGAGGCCCAAAGTCAGAATGCGTTTGCCTCGAGTCGGGGATTTCGTCTCAGGAGCGATGTGTTCGGCGTGAAAAATGGGGCGACCTTCTTGACTGATGCATCCTTCGAGCCGTCGGGCGCGTTCGCAAAACGGCTTGAGGCGCTCGAAGGCCTCGGGACGTGAAGTGCGTGCGACAAGGTCGCGGCAGACCTCGAGGTCGGCGGCTGATGGACCATCCTGTGTTTGTGCTGTGGTTTGTGGGGAGGTATTTGCGTTCTCAGTGGCCGTTGTCACTGTTGTGGCCGAAGTCAGTGTTGGGTTGGGAGGCGCTGTGGTCTCGCCGTGGGCTGCAAAAGAACCGATCAATGCCAGCCAAAGGCTGCACACGTTGGCGACGATTAGCAGACGGGAGGTGCGACTCAACATGCCCTCTATTGGACATCAAATGCCGTGGCCATGCAAACTCTGCTCAGGTCTCAGTTGGACGAACGCCATGACAAAGCCCAGGCGGCCGAATGGATAAAGGGCTTTGAAACTTGAGGCCCTTCGGCGTGACTTTTGGGCGACGCTCAGCAATAAAGGCCGCATGCCGCAAAGGTTGCGTCCTCCCCAGCGTCCACGTTCCCCGACTTCGAAGGGTCCGTCGCAAAATTTGCCGGCCGAGTGGTCTTTTGCGCCGCTGGAGAAGGCTTCCGCTCCGCCGGCTCCCTACCACACGGGGCCCTGGTACAAGCGTCTCGTGTTTCGCGATCAATTGGGGATGGCCCTTTCGATACTTTGTTTGCTGCATTGTTTGGCACCCCTGATCTGGACGATGGCCATGCTGCTGGCGCAGTTGAGATGGTCAGACTCCGCTCAGCCCGCCATGTGGGAGAGTCCCTGGGTGCATTTGGCTCTTCTCTTCCTTGTGCCGACCGTGGGAGTTTTGGCGTTTTGGCCGGGATGGAAGCGTCATCGCGATGCGAGGATCTGGTATTGGGCCGCGGGTGGTTTCGTCGGCTTGCTTCTCGGCGTGGGGCTTGAATTTTGGGCAATGGACTCGACGTGGAAGGCGAACGTACACGCCCACGGCGGAGTTCGTGCAGAGGCCAGCTCAGAGGCCAGCTCAGAGGCCAGCTCAGAGGCCAGCTCAGAGGCCAGCTCGGCGGGCCACCTTCACCCAACTGCGGAGTTTCACGGACGAGACGACGGTCGAAGGGGGGCAATTTCGTCGAGTCAGTCTCAATCGCCGCCCGATGAATCCTTCCGGCACCATTTTCTTCATCTGTTGTTGAGTCTGCCCACTCTGCTGGGTGGATTGATGCTGATTCGAGCGCACCGACTCAACATGCAATTGCAGCATGCTCAGTTGGGTTGCTGTGAGTTTGATGGCGAGGAGAAGTGAATCTCGAAGCCTCGAACGAAGCAAAGCGCGATCCTTTGAGAGTTTAAGTTGGTTAATGAGATCGGACCAAACGGGGAGACCTACAGATGCGAAGACTGAAATCCTTATTTATAGCTATGACAGGGCTTGTCCTGTTGGTGGCCATCGGTGTGACGGTTTTTAATTTCTGGTCGGTATTGTTTCGTCGAAGCGTCATCGGCGTGATCGAAAACGTGGAGAGAGTGACCCAAGTCACCGCAGTTTTGGGAAGCACGCGCACGCTCGAAGACAAGAACATCTACTCATTTGCTGTCGCGATTAAGACGGCAAACGGAGAATTGCTCACAGCATCTTCAGAGGATCGTCAGTGGGCCGTCGCCCAAAAAGGCCAGTGTGTCGAGGCCAAGTTTCATCCTTATCCGCCGTGGGAACTCGAAAAGGCTGGCACCTACTTCAACGCTCGCTTGCAACGACTCGCCGATTGCGACTCGCCAGCAGGGCGAGAGATTCTCAATCTCGGTCCTTGAAGATCGGCAAGGCTTGCTCGCCAAGATCGAAGGCCAACCTCAGGAGCATCAAGCCTGCAATGACAAAAAGGGCCTGGCGAGCGAGCTTCTGGAGACGGAGCGAAGCATCCGGGTCAGCTCGGCGGCCTAGACGGCTGATCCAGGTCGCTCCACAGTAGGCGCCGACACCAATGGGTAAAGCACCCAAGCCGCCAATCTCCCAACGGACCAGTCCCTGGGCTTCATAGGTCAGAAGACTCACCAAGGCTGATGCCAGGTTTGCCAGCTTGGATGTGCCAATTGCCAAAGCGAGCGGAGTTCGCCCCAAGAAGTAGAGGGCCAAAAACATCAGTGTTCCGCCGCCGGGCCCCGCGAGTCCATCGTAGAATCCGGCCAAAAAAACTCCAACGCCAATCCAGGTCTTTTTGGGCCAACCCAGGTTCTTTCTCGGCCCAAGCAGGTTTTTTGTTGGATCGACTGGCGCTTTCGACTCTGCCGAGCGCGTTTGCCAAACATCTTTGTTAAGCACGAGCCACATCATCGCCGGAGCCAGAGCGATCACCAGCCACCGAAAGAACTCGTTGGGGAGCAGGGAGGCCGCCCGTGCTCCTGAAAAGGCGCCGAGTCCCGTCGCGATGACGGCCAAGCCGATGAGTCGTTTCTCAATCTGAGCATTCTTCCAATAGGCCAAAAATGCGGCGCCTGAAGCTGCGACGGCGAGAATTTTGTTCGTGCCGATGGCCTCGGGCCCGGGTCCCATCAAAATAAAGAAACCCGGAACGGTAATAAGACCACCGCCACCCGCAAGAGAATCGATCAGTCCCGCAAGCAGGGCCAGAGTGATTAAGAAAAGCCAAACTATGCCTTCGCCCGCTGCCATTCTAGGACTTTAACAAGTGCCAAACTTTGCTGGCAAATATGTAAAGTCCGCCGGCCACTTGTTCGGGCAAGTCCAGTCCTCAATTCGGCTTGGAGACCTTGTAGGCGTGGCTGAGGCCGATTTGAAACTCAAACTTAGAGCCGAAATGTGATGGATTGCATTTGGAGGCTGTGAAACTCCGCAGAGGCAAATTGCGAATTTGAAAATTTGTTGAGCTTCGAAGCTTAACATTGCCGTTTTTTGCGCGAAGAGCGTGGGCCTCGAACTTGCCTCTATCGTGAGAGTTGGTGGCTCTGGCGTTGGGCCTTGCGTTGGGCTCGAGGTTGGAGGGTTTCGGGATCGGACCGGTGAACTCGCGAAGGGGATGACCCGGGCCTGGTGATTCGGCCCATGAGTTGAGCGGCTCGGTAACAGAAGCTTCGTCCACCCGTCATGAGACGAATTGGATGAGAAGAAGCGAACGGCAGTTGAGCGAATGATGAGGCAATCCATGATGTTGAAGTTCGGCCGATTACAAATTCTCGCGATTCTCATTGCTTTGCAGATGGCATCGGTGGGGGGCGCGGATGAGCTTTCTCCGGGTGAGAGCCGACCTGTCGGAGGCGTCACCCTGCATGCCAGTGAAGAGATCTTGTCGCAGCGAGCTCCTAGCTTTGAGGCTTGGCGAGGCTGCAAACGCAAGCTGGATTCAATCCGAACGATGCGCGACTGCTCGAGTTAGTCGACGATCGCTATGACGCGCAGATTCGACCGATGCGCGAGGAGCCTTTGCCACGCGAACGCATGGCAGATGGTACGGATGTGAATGTGATTGAGATCGGCCAAACTCGTTACACCGTTCCTTACGGACCCCAGACGGAGGAGCAGCGCGAGG
>CANHQR010000064.1 GCA_947462815.1 Pseudobdellovibrionaceae bacterium | reverse complement strand
TTTCTCTTTGGAAGGCGACATCGTCGACTTGGGTTCGCAGCACGACATCATTGAGAAGTCGGGTGCGTGGTTCTCATACAACGGAGAACGCTTGGGTCAAGGCCGCGAGCAGGCGAAGCAATTCTTGAAAGAGAATAAAGCCATTGCTGAGGAACTTCGTCAGAAGATCTTCGACAAGTTGAAGGTTGGTGCTGTTGCGGTCACCGACGGCGAGATCTCTATGGAAGACGAAGATGAGTTGGATGATGCGCCGATGGCGGGCGCGCCCGTCATTGCGAAGGCGAGTGCGACGTCAACTATGTCGAAGGCCGGCGAGTCGAAGACGGTTTCGGCGATGCCTAGCGCAGCCAAGGATTCTCCAAAAGATGCCTTGAAGAAGGCAGCGGACGAGAAGAAGACGGCGGCTATTCCTGCGAAAAAGGGATGACTGCTTCTGAACTCATGGGATTGACCCCGTGACGACAGCAGAACTCAAGATCAAACAGGACCTCGCTTCAGGCGGGGTCTTTGTTTTTTAAACAGCACCAACGATGTTCTTTTGAATCGGCTTCGGAATTCCGGTCAAAATCACGACCAGATCACCTTGAGATCGTCGCCCGCCGATCACCGCCCAAAATTCACCACCCGAAGTTCGCAGTACCATCGCCGAAGCCATGGGTACTCTTCCCGAACATCAAGCCTGATCAATACCAAGCTGGTGCCCTTGAACACACTGACGGTGCCGTGCGAAGCTCTTGGCATGGCTAACAGAGTGAATCTTCGTCGCGTGTGGCTTTCGGCCTTGTTGGTATTGTCCCTGCTGTTGGCGGCGCCATGGGTCTCCGGCCGCCTATTTGTATTTGAACCCGAGCCAACACCGGAGCTGCAGGTCGCTGTCACGCAAGCCACGGATCTCGATGCCTATCTGCGCGAGGTGGAGGCTCGGGCGAGTGCGCAGGATCAACTGCAGATCCGTGCGGATCAGGCGAAGGCCATTCGCTGGGTTCGCGGACCTGGTCAGTTGACAGATCTCGCGATCGTTTACATTCATGGCTTTTCAGCGAGTCGCTTAGAGCTTGAACCCGGAATCTCGAAGCTTGCCGATCGCCTGGGCGCGAATCTGTATGCGACACGTCTGCGCGCACATGGCATGGAGGTGGGTGAAGCGTTTGCGCATGTGCGCGCGCAAGATTGGGTTAGCGATGTGCGGGAGGCGATACTCATCGCGCGGCGGATCGGTCGGCGGGTTCTCGTGATGGGCACGTCGACGGGGGCACCACTTGCGATTTTTGCGGCGAAGGAGAATCCCGATCTCGTCGGAGCCATCATTATGTCGCCCAACTACGGCATTCAAAAGCGAGGCGGCGGGCTTCTCGCAGGTCCGCTGGGGCCGACGATTGCGCGATTGGCCTTGGGCTCACATCGCGAGTGGCAAGCGCAAAACGCCGAGCACGCGCGACGATGGACCACGCGTTATCCCTCGGTCGGTGTCGTGGCGATGATGGATTGGGTGCGTTGGCTCGAGACCCAAGATCTGCGCGAGCTTCGGGTGCCCGTGTTCACTCTCTATTCCAAGCGAGATCGCGTCGTGCGCGTTGATTTGATTGAAGAGCGTGCGCCCGAGTTCACGGCGCCGGGCTCTCAGCTGATGGAATGGGGCCGAGCCAATCGTCATGAGCTGGCGAGTGCGGCCTTTAACCCGGAGTTGATTGACGAGCTGGTGGAGATTTGGCGCGTTTGGATCGTCGAGCGGCTAGCATCCGACCAATGAGGCTTCGTTGAGAGCGGTTGTGAATTGAGTCCCGATCTCAGCAACCGTTTGGTCCACAAGGTGTCGTTTCACGTGGAATGCGGACAAAGCGTCCGTCTGAGGTCAGGCCAAGCATTTCTCGCGCATCTTCATTATAGATGAGCGTGAGCAGCGCTGTGCCGCCAACGGCGCCGCCTATGGCGCCGCCACGGGCGACGTCGGGTGCAGCGCGCCGAGCGCCGTCAGCTATGTTGAGAATTCGTGCTTGGATTTGGCCTGATCGTAAAATTCTTTTTTCGGTCTCACTTAGTGGAATACCGGCGGCTGCTCGTTGGGCAATGTGATCGACACGGTGGTTGAGTCCGTAACGGCGAATGGCAATTGCGCTTTGATCCCATGTCACGCGTCGCCAACCCATCAGTGCAAGTTCCCGATTGGTGGAAAGCGTTTCGTTGATTCCACTCATCGAGTAATGTTCCCGCAGCATCCTTTCGATCAACTGCAATTCGCGAGGAGAATAACGAGAGAGAGCTTCGGCGGGGAGTATCTCGCGCAAAGAGCGGCCTTCATTGATTACGGCGCTACGGGTTTGTGTAAATCGATGGCCGCGACCGAGATAGGTGTCGAAGTCTGCATGTTGAACTTCGTGTTGAAAGATTCGCCAATCAGAGTCAGGTCGAATCGTTACAGATCTGGTACCGGGCGAGTAAATGGCTCCCGCCGCTGTGTGCGGCAGCGAAGTGTCGACGACCACACGAACCCCCATTTGTTCGAGTCGCGCCATTTCAGCGGCCATCTCCGGGTGGAGAAGGGCGGGAGTTCGATAGGTGCCCCGTGCTACGGCTGGTGGAAGCGCCGTGATTTGCAGGACCTGCCCTGTTGGATGTGCGAGACCCTGTGCGGCCTCGCCTTCGATTCGAACCACACCCCAACCCCACTCTACGGAACTTCTCGCGTAGGTGGGCTCTCCTGTATCGCGAAAACCCACGCCCATGCGTTGCAGCTCAAGGCGTTGGGCCTCGGCGGTGGCACTGAGCTGAGCGTGAGTCGTGACGGGAGCTTGCCCTAGGGGAGCAAATTGATCGGGTCGAATGGGCGGAGTCGCTGAAGGGCGACGCTCTCCGGGTAGTGCGCGAGTAGCCAGTCGCTGCCCGGCTTCGGTCGAAAGGCCGACGCCCAAGGCGGTGAGTCCCACAGCGAGAGCGCAGTTTTCTTCCGCAAGGCCATCGACGCGGTAGGAGGCACAGCGATCCGCGGTAACGGGACCGTTGGGACTCACGCGCGTGAGGCGTTGGTTTTGAAAGCAAGCTGTGTCGATTTGCTGAAGGCCCGTCACGGTGTCGAGGCCGATGGCGGCAGAGCTTAAAACGCGAGCGGATCGTACGGTGAGCACGCCGCGTGCGGCGGCGAGACGCGCGGGTGTCGAGAGTGAGACGGCCGCGGCGCCTCCGCGTGCGAGGAGGCCAACGCCGAAGGAGCCGGCCGTCGCGGCGATCGAGCCAACCAGAAGCGCTTGATCGCGAGCTTCAGCGCCACGTCCATACGCGGCGTCCACTTGGCAGGCGACGGCCTGAGTGGACTCGCGCAGGTTCGGGTGCCGAGCAAAGAAGGCTTCGATTAAATCTCGATCTTGAGCGAGAGACTCACGTGTCGCGCGATCAAGTCCTGAGCCACCGCTCTGCACGCCATCGTGGAGAACATGTTGGTCGCGCCACATCGAGGCTTGAGCGCGTCGAATGGCGTCTCGAAGTCCCGAGCGGAAGCGAGATGAATCCAATCTCGGTATGGGCGGTGGGGTCGCTGCACCAATGCCCCCGATGGTGAAAGCGTCGGCGCCGAGTTTTTGCACTTCCTGTTGAACGAAGCGAGCGATCTCAGGATGCGTGCCCAAGGGAATCGAGTTTTCGATGGCTGCGATGGCGGCAAGGTGGCGGCGCAGCTGTTGTCGCAAACGTTCCATCTCGGCCTCATCGCCCTCGCGTCGTCCTTGCGCGCCGACACGTCGGCGCTGACCGATTTGTGAAAGCTGATGGTTGAGTCGGAGGGCTGCCGCCATGTTCTCAGTGAGCAGCTGCACCTTGTCTTGAATATCACTGGAAGTCTCATCCCATCTCGACCCGCGCAGGAGTTCGGTCGCAAAATCGGAAGCGCATTGATCTTGGAGGTGCCGCTCACGTGCGAGGGCGGCGAGAAAGACATTCTGATTCATGTGTCGCGCATCGTTTTGTAGTGCTCGAACCGGATCGATCCGCGGATCACACTCTTCAGTGGGACGACCCGCCAGACCGCCGGCCAGACTTGAAGACGCGCGGGCCGGGGGTGATGTCGGGCACTGAGAGTTGAAGACCTGGTGAGATCCGCGTGCGAGAGATTCCCACACGCCGGCGTGAGCAAGAGTTGAGTGGCTCAAATTGAAGATGAAGAGAAAAGTCGCCCACCATCGACGCTCGCTCAGAGGCGTCGAAAGGCGAAGAACTGACGTTAAAATTGAGCCTGGTCCGCGACTTAGCCCCACTCTTCACGTATCGGAAAACTGCGGATCCGTCTTAAGTCGAGGCACCATCCGAGTGTCTCAATTTGAGACGAGTTTAAGGCGCTATGGGTTCGATTGAACTAGAAGAACAAGGCTCGACAGATTGCCGCGTCTTTGAGCTGCAGCTTTCTAATTTGTGCTTCGAGATCGGTCGGTTGTGAGGCCGCCTGCCGAATTCGACCGAGCAGGTCTTCACGCAAGTCCGTGAGCTTCGCTGTGCCTGTTTCGGGGATGCGAAAATCGAACGACAGTGTGTCGTGCTCGCGCACCAAGATCAGTCGACGCTCCAGCGGTGCATTTGGGATTGTCGCTCGGTCGATCAAGAGCACATCGAGGGACTTCTCCAGATTGCGCACATCATCGTCGGCAAACACGATGCGTGTGGCGCCCAAGCGAGCGGCCTCGCGCAACAGGGGCAGCATCTCTTCGGCCTTGCGATCGGCTGTTTTGCCACGCCCCCCAACGGGGATGATCCGTGCGGCGTCAGGAGCACGAAAGCCATGATGCAAGGTCTCGAGGCGGTGAAAGGCCAGGTGCATTTCGTGGGCCGCGTTGCCCCGGCCAGTGAGAATACGAGTGAAGGGACGTAGAGCCTCGGAAGATTCTCGCTGGAGCCATTCGTGGTAAAGGGGAGCTTCCCGTTCGGTGGCGGACATGGCAAGGGCACGAGCGAGGTCGCGATCAAAGGGGTTATCGCCATGGCGGCCGGGCCGTGCGTTTTGAAAGCTGCCGCGCATGGGGTCGCGGTCATCGCCCACGATTTCAAAACGTTCCAAGGGGGTTCCCGCGCGGCCGATATCCTCGCGTAAGAGCGGCAATTCCGAGCTGGTTAAGCCGAGCTTGCGTGGCTCTGGGATGCGGCCGTGTTCGCCCTTGAGGAAGGCGTAGTTCTCGGTCGGTAGACGCATCAGCGTGTCGTCAAAGTCATAGATCACGAAATCCGTGGCTCGCGCCGAGCTCGCACCTAAGCCCACCACGAACACGAGGAGCGCTATGAAAAAATCACGAGCGAAAATGAAAGTTTGGACTCGGTCGCCAAAGAGGCAACGAAATAAACCGAAGACGATGATCATCAGCTGGAGCGGAGCAAAAACTTCGCCAGCGACTGTTCTTTGGATGGGCGCTTCGCCGTGATCCTCAGTTCAATCGAATGTGACCGGTTGGATGGGTTTGGTCGGATCGATCAGATCCGATCAGGCTTTGAGAAGTCGCGCATGCAGGGCCTTCAAACCTCGATCCAGATCTCGGGGTGCAACCAAAAAACTCAGACTCATGGGTGATGTGAGCACACCGTGAACCTTGACTTGAGCCTGCTGCAGCTCAAGAGCCAAGTCGCTGATGAGATCTGAGCTAAAGCTTCCGACACATGTGGCGGCAATCAAAGCCAGTCGCTCGGCCTCGACGCGAAAACCTTGAGCCGTCAGTGCTTTGAGTTGCGCTTCGAGAGCTTCACTCGGCGCCGTCAGCAAAAACTCCGTATGTGAGCCGCGCATCTGTGTCTCCAGAATTTGGGGGCGCGGCAAGCGTTCGGCATCTAGAGCTTGGCGAATGGCCACAAGGGCGGCGGTGGTCTCGGCCTGTGGTGCATTCACGCGGACGATGTCGCGAATGCTGTTGAGGGCGAGTAGTCGATCCGTCTCGAACTGGAACATAGACTCTCCTGTATGTATACGAGTGCCGTGCTGTGAAGGCGCCGCCGAAGTGGCGAGAACCACTTTCAAGGTCACGTGCGCCAGAGTCGCCAACTCGACGCTTCGGTAGTGCAAGACTTTGGCGCCCCAAAAGCACATCTCAAGAAGTTGCGCGTGGGTGAGTTCGGTGAGCAGTCGGGCCTCGGGCACGAGCTTAGGATCTGCGGTCATCACACCGGGGACTTCTTTACGGATCTCGCAAGCCACGAGACGCGGAGTTGAGCTTGGACCGAGCTCGCTGAGATGTGCGGCCATCGCCACGGCTGTGACATCGCTGCCCCCGCGGCCCAGCGTGGTGATCTCTTTGGTGTGAGGATTCACACCTTGAAAGCCCGCGATCACCACCACATGTCCGGCAGCAAGCTCATCGCGAACGCGGGTGGCGCGGACATCGGTGATGCGAGCTGAAGAGTGCGTGGCATCGGTCAGCACTCCGGCCTGCGAGCCCGTGAAGCTGATGGCCTCACCGATCCCGCGCGCGCCGAGATGGTCGTTCAGTGCCATGGAGAACAACGCCATACTTACGCGTTCACCTGTCGAAAGCAGCATGTCGAGCTCGCGGCGATTAGGTGCAGGTGAGACCGAGTAAGCGAGATCTTGCAATTGGTCGGTGGTCTTGCCCATCGCCGAAACGACAACGACGACGGCGTGACCACGACGATGAGCTTCGGCCACAACCTGAGCGGCCTGTCGCAAGTTTTCGGGCGTTGCCAGGCTCATGCCGCCAAACTTCAACACCAAAGTTTCGGATGTTGGGTTCGGAGATTGCGGCATGTGGCCTTTCGTATCGAGATGTTGGAGTACCTGGCTTCGATCGTTCAGTACGACCTTTTCAGTGCGACCTTTTCAGTGCGATCGTTCAGCGCGGGGCCGCATCGACACTCGCTAAATCGTCCTTGAGGTCAGCGTTGGCCGCCAAGAAATCTTGCACAGCCAAGCGCGCGCCTTTCGGCACACGAATGCGATGTTGTCGGATCTCGCGCGGAATGAAGGATTTTATAAGCTCAGGATTGAGTTCCTCCAAGTGTTTTTCGCTCACGCCCAAGAACTTGCCGAGGTTAACGAGATCTGTTCCGCCGGGCACATCCACTTCATCATAATCGAGCGGGCTATGTGGATTGAGATCGCGAAAGCCATACAAGGCCGGAGCTTTGGCGATCAGCATCGCGGCCAGGATTTTCGGCACATAGTTTTGTGTTTCATCGGGAAGCGCATCGAGATCGGCCAACTCCCAGAAACTGTTGGTGCCGTGGCGCTGGATCAGGCGACGCACGCCGGTTTCGCCCATGTTGTAACTGGCGGCGACCAAGTACCACGACTTAAACTGCTGCTGCAGGTCCTTCATGTAGCGAATCGCGCTGGCTGTGGCTTTTCGATAATCACGACGTTCATCAATCCACCAGTCGATGCGAAGTCCATAGCGACGTCCGGTGGGCTCGATGAATTGCCAAAGTCCCATCGCGCCAGCATGGCTGATGGCCGATGGAATAAAGCCGCTTTCAATCATCGGGACGTAGGCGAGATCGAGTGGCAAGCCGTGACGTTTGAGCTCACTCAAGATGTACGGCATGTAGCGAGTGGAGCGTTCCAGGTAGCGTCGAAAAGAACCGCGCCCTGTGGTTTGAAAGTAGTGAATCCATTTTTTGACGGCTTCATTGTAGGTCACGGGAATATCGAAAATGAGATGCGATTCGCTTTCGCTTCGCCGCCGCGCAGGAAAGCTCTCGCTGAGACCCGCCGACGGATCCTCTTGTCGAGCGGGTAGGGAGACCTTCAAGGGAGAGACGGGATTTTTGACGTATTGTTTAGACGGCGCCTGCGGCACGAAGCTCACGTTGACTCGTTGAGAGGGCGCAGGTCGAGCGGCCGTGGGGGTTTTTACTTTTGGCAACTTCTTTTCAGCGAGCATCGCGCGTAGCCGCGCGATGCGCTCGGCAGGGGATTCTTCGAGAGTCTCGGCATGAGCTGAGTGTGAGAAATTTGTCGAAATCATCGCCACGGCGGAAAAGACGGATAGCAAAAAATGAATCAAAAATTTGCACTTCGATTTGGCCAAAGACCTCATGACTTGTGATTGGAGGGGGAAATGTCGTGCGACGCGAAGCTGTGAGTCGGCCCCACGCGCCGATCGGTGGCCCAGATTTGCGGCCAGAGTTCGGCCCTGTGATCGGGATCGTGTCATCCATGACTCCCTGATGTGGCGTTCGCGCCCAGCACTCAGTCTAAGTCGAGGTCGCGCACGACTCCAAGCTTTTGCCGTATGACTTTTGACGCCCGTCGAGAATTCCGCACGACCTGAGTCGAGTTGTGCTGCTGACGTTTCATTGACGAAGCAAAGCCGATCGCATCGGAATCAAGCGCCTCGAGCTTAAGAAGGCCGAAGTCTAGTTTTGCAAGCGTTGGCATCGACGTTGCTCACTTCCTTTCTAGGATGACCTCGGGTTGTGAGACGAGCGGTTCGACATGGATGTCTGAGCCACTTTTCGCAGGTCGAAGGTCCAGTGTTCGATGCTGCGAGAGCCAAGGTCCGATCGCCATGGTCCAGGAGGGACGATGAGTAAAGAGATGTTCACAGCTGTGAGTGGCGCGATGGCGCAAGCGGCGAAGCTCGATACGGTGGCGAACAATCTGGCGAATGTGAACACGGCAGGCTTTAAGCGGGATGCACAAGTTTTCAAAGAGTACATGAACGCTCAGCAGAACCCGCCCACGCCGATCGAAAAGCCGCGCATCTCCTCAACGATTGATTCCTTCTATCCGCTGGGTGGTGCCGACAAGTCCTTTGTCGAGGTCGCTGGCACCTACACGGACTTCACACAAGGTGTTCTGCGCCCATCGGGTAACCCCTTAGATCTCGCCATCGAAGGTGACGCATTTTTTGAAGTCGTCACCCCAGAGGGGCCTCGCTATGCCCGCGCTGGAAACTTTTCTATCGATGGTGATGGTCGCTTGATCACCAAAAATGGCTACCCCGTACAACGTGAAGGTGGTGGTGAAATCCGTGTGACATCGCCGGATGTGGTCGTCTCCTCGGCCGGAGAGGTCTTCGACAAGGGTCAAAGCGTGGGTCGTTTGTCGCTCACCAAGTTTGCCAATAAAGATGCGCTTCGCAAGCAAGGGCACAGCTTGTACTCACTAAATCCCGCGGTTGCGGCTAATGCCGCGCCAGCAGCGGATGTGAAGCTGCATCAGGGATACATTGAAGGTTCGAACGTGAACGTCGTTCGCGAGATGACGGACATGATTCAAGCCACTCGCGTGTTTGAAAGCACGCAAAAGGCGATCCAAGCCTATGATCAAATGAGCAATAAAGTCGTGAACGAGATTCCGAAACTTTGAGATCGCCAGCGCGAGGTAATAACGCATGATTAAATCACTGACGACAGCCGCAACCGGCATGCAAGCCCAGCAGACCAATATGGATGTCATCGCCAACAACATGGCGAACGTCTCGACGGCTGGATTCAAAAAGTCCCGCGCCGAGTTCGAAGATTTGATGTATCAAACGCAGAAAGAACCGGGAGCGGTGACAGGTCTGAACTCGATTTCTCCCACAGGCGTGCAGACCGGACTGGGTGTGCGCACAGCGGCGATTCAAAAAGACTTCGAGTTCGGCGCCGCGAAGGTCACCAAAAATCCCTTAGACCTACAGATCGAAGGCAGCGGCTTTTTTCCCGTCCAACTTCCCGACGGACAAATCGGCTACACGCGCGATGGTCAATTCAAGAAAGATCCCGCTGGCCGCATCGTCGATAAAAACGGCAATGCCGTGCAGCCTGAGATCGTGATTCCCCCGAACGCGTCGGGAATCGACATCGCGGCGAATGGCACGGTGAGCGTGACGATTGGCAACAACACGAACCCGCAGGTGATCGGGCAAATTGAGCTCGTGAACTTTGTCAATCCTGCGGGGCTGAAAGCCATCGGCAAAAACATCTTCATGCCTTCGGGCTCCAGCGGTCTGCCGGTGCAAGGTGCGCCTGGCCAGAACGGTTTTGGTGAATTGGCTCAGGGTCAGGTGGAGTCCTCCAATGTCAACATCGTCGACGAGATGGTGAACATGATCACCGCTCAGCGCGCTTATGAAACGAACTCGAAAGTGATTCAAGCTTCCGACCAAATGCTTCAATCGATCAACCAATTGCGATGAGCCAGTGGCCGATCGCACTCATGATCGAGCCGCGGCGCTGATGAGCCGGTTTTCGAACTGATTTGAGGAGAGATCCGAATGCGAACAGGCGATGAAACACCCCGCCTTGCCAAGTTGAGCAAGGACCATCGTATGAAACAAGGCTTGGGTCTGATGGCGCTGAGTGCCTTGTGCTTGTTCCTTGGGGGGCAGGTCGCTGCATCGTCGAGCGAGGCTCGGGATTTGCGGGAATTGACAGCTCAAGAGTCTTCAACCACATCGGCGGCCTCAGTGAGTGAGGTCACCGTTCGTCCGACAACCCTGTTGGATGCAGATGTTGCCGACGGGGACCTCACGCTTGCGGATCTGATCGAGCCACGCGCCTGGACGAACTCACCAGAATTGAAGCGGCATCTTCAACAGATCACAATTTCCGACACTCCTGCGGTCGGCGAAGACCGCAGCTTCACGCGCGAAGGTTTGACGAGCGTGATTCATGAAGCCGAGGCGCGTTTGGCGGCTGCCGGCTATACCGTCAGGTTCCGTGTGCCCTCGCGCGCCGTGGTTCGTCGTCGATATTCTTACAATTCCGAGGCTCTGCGTGCGGCGATCGAACAAAAAGCTCGCGAGATGTGTGTGGACTGTCGAATTCGCGTCAAGCGCATCGACGTGGCACCATTGAAGCCCGAAGAGATCAAACGCTGGCAAGTGCAAACTCGAGGCGAACGCCTTCGAGGCGAAATGCTGTTTCAAATTGAAGCCGAGCTGAACGACTACCGTGTGCGAAGCTTGCCGGCGCGTGTGAGTTTGGATGTGCAACGCGAAGTGCCTGTGCTCGTTCGGGCCGTCCAGGCGGGTGAACGCCTGACCTCTGAAGATGTTCGGCGCGAGTGGCGCGATCTGGCTTGGAGCCAAGACACACCGGCCTCGGATATGGACTTGTTGCGTTCTGTGGCGGCTCGCCCCATGGGTGCGGGTGAACTTCTGTGGAAGGGTAGCTTGCGTCGCGAAAACTTAATTCGTCACGGCGATGTGGTGCGCCTGCAGATCGGCACCGAGGCTCTGCAAATCAGCACCGAAGGTGTGGCGCAGGGCCAAGGCCAGTCGGGCGACTCCGTTCGCGTGAAAATTGGTCGAAGCGGCAAAGTTCTATCTGGCGTCGTTGTCGACAAAGGCTTAGTGGAGATTCGCCCATGAGGTGGCCGATGCGTGTTTTAGAGATGATGCTTCGAGATTTGTTCCGAAACCTCGCTGCGGGTGCGGCAAGGCCGAGCTTGAAGCTCATGCTGTTGATGCTGTTGGTGGTGGGCCTATCGGCCTGCTCCAGTATACGTAAGCAAGCCCGCAGTCTGGTCGGTGCGGATAGCGACACTCGTCCACAGCCGACGGCACCCCGGTACTCGGACAATCAGAACATGCGGTACGGCTCGGATCGAAAGTATCGTCGCATGACCAAGAGTCGTATGGAAGATGAGGCGGATCTCAACGCTCAGGCCGGCTCTCTTTGGGTGATGGAGGGTCAAGGCTCTTACTTGTTTGCACAGAATCAGGTTCGTCAACTCGGTGATCTCTTGCCTGTGGCTGTGGAAGGCAATCCTCGCCAGCAGCTGCAGTCCAAAGTGCGTGTGATCTCCAAACTGTTGGAGCGACTCGAAGCGCCCTCGCGCGGTTTGGCTTCAACACGCGGTTCAGGCACGCCGGCTACCGGCAGCAATCCGCAGACGGTTCCGCAGGGTCAAGCTAAAGAAGGCGGAGCCGCGGCGGATCCTAATGCGGCGCCAGGAGCGACCGACCCGAATGCCGCATCGGCGGCGCCTGGAGCGGCGGCGCAGAAGGAAGGGATGCCAAGCAAGGATGACTTGATTGCATCCATTCAGACGGTTCCGACGCGTGTTGTAGAACAACTCAAAGACGGCAGTTATCGCGTGAAAGGCATTCAGCCGTTCATGATTGGCAAGCGCGAGTACAAAGTGATCGTCACCGGTATCGTGCGACCTGAGGATTTCGACGAGCGAGGAATCGATTCTTCAAAACTGCTCGACTCTCAATTCGATATCGTCAGCTCCAGAAAAGGGAGTAGCTTATGAGCCTTCGTGACTTTGGTGTACGCGTCATCGGACTACAGATTCTGGCGATTCTCATTCTGGTTATTGTGGCGACACTGATTCTTCCGCCCGCAGCAGAGGCCGCACGGGTGAAGGATATCGCCAATGTGCGCGGGGTGCGGGAGAATCAACTCATCGGCTACGGAATCGTCGTGGGCCTCAAGGGCACAGGAGACTCTAAGGCGGAGTTTACCAATAAATCTGTGGCGCGCATGCTCGATAAGCTGGGCGTGAAGGTCGAAGACAAGGAGGTCGCATCGAAGAATGTCGCGGCCGTGGTGTTGACGGCATCGCTGCCGCCCTTTGCTCGTGCGGGGAACAAAATCGATATCCAAGTCAGCGCGATTGGCGATGCGACGTCGCTCGCGGGTGGTATGCTCTTGCAAACTCCACTTCGCGCGGCCGATCAGCAAATTTATGCGGTCGCCCAAGGTTCGATGCTCGTGGGCAATGGCAATGATTCGCATCCGACTTCGGGGCGCGTACCCAATGGCGCGATCATTGAGCGCGATGTCGCCGAAGATTTCACGTCGCGAAAAATGTTTCGCCTGACCCTGCACAATCCCGACTTCACCACATCAGCGCGACTCGCCAAGCGCATCAATATGGATTTGTCGGGCAAGTATGCGACGGCCAAAGATGCGGGAACGGTCGATATTGTGGTGCCCTTTTCCTACGAGGGGCGCGCGGTTGAACTCTTGGCGAGCATTGAGTCTTTAGATGTGACTCCCGACACGCGGGCTAAAGTGATCGTCAATGAAAAGACAGGCACGGTCGTGATTGGCGATACGGTTCGCATCTCGCGGATCGCGATTTCGCACGGCGATCTCACAGTGAAAGTCGACGGCGCCAAAGGCAAAGCGAAGGACGGCGATCGTGTGGGAGTCATCGACTCGGGCACCAACGTCGGCGATCTCGTCAAAGCCCTGAATCAGATTGGCGTTTCGCCGCGAGACTTGATCACGATTTTACAGAACATCAAAGCCGCGGGAGCACTTCAGGGTGAACTCGAAATTCTATAAACCAGAGGCCGTCGGTGTCGAGGTTGGGCCTCGGCCGGAGCCGGTCGAGCCGAGGCCGAAATTTGCGGTCGTTAACCTGGACGCGACTTTTCGCTGTCTGGAGGTTGGGAGCGCGGTCGAGGTCGAGCGTGCTGACGATGTAAATCGTCGGAAAGCCAGTCCTGAGGCAGGTTTGCAGGACTTAAAATCTCGACCCGACTCGACTGCGAAAATGTTTCGGAATGAGACGTTGAGTCATAAACTGGTAAGTGTGAATGGTCATAAAAGGGAAGACACATGGATGTGTTTTTCCTGGGGTCCGGCGAGTTGGAGTTCGTCCAACCAAGGAAGGTTTGAGAGCAGAAGCGTTTCGAGCAGGAAACAGGAGCAAGAAGTCGGTTCGCCAGGAAGGGCGATCTCTTTTGGCTTGATCTGCAGTCGAATGGGCAGGATGCCCGTCGTGCTTCAACTCCCGGCCCCGTTTTTTTCTACACTTCGTTCGTCACTCGTCGTTTCAATTCTCACATTTTCAGTCGCGGTGCTCACGCCTCTCCGACAAGTGACCGCGCGTAACTTGGAGCGGATCGCACCGCCGACTTCGGGTGTGATCGTGGAAGATTCAGCACCTGCGCCGCGCGACCCGCGTGTGATGGAAGCGGCCCGCATGTATGAGAATTACTTCCTCAATCAGATGGTGCGAGCGATGCGTTCGACGGTGAGCTTCAGCGACATGACGAAGCCATCTATGGCCGAGGGAATCTTCCGTGAAAAGTTGGACGATGAGTATGTGCAGCAGTGGAGTCAGCGAGGCGGCGTGGGTCTCGCCGATCTCATTCACGATGAATTGATGGCCAAAGTTCAAGGTCAACGCGCAGCTCGAGCTCACAAGCGAAAGCCGCAGCTTCGCCAAATCAGCGATCGCGACATTCTACAGATCCGACCCTTGCAAGCTCGTGAGGGCCGCGCGCGTGATACGGTGCTGGTGGCGCTTGGGCCAAGTGGTTCAGCTGGCGAAGGTGCTCGTCGCGTCACCAGTGATCGCGTGCTCACTCCCTGGGCCGGTGTGATTCGATCCATTCAGCAAAACGAGGACAAGGTTCGCGTTGAACTCGATCAGGCGGATACGCCGGGACGCGTGGTCAGCTTTAGTTTTGATGGGCAAGTGCAGCCGGAGCTCAAAGTCGGTGAGCGCCTACCCGACGGCGGCGTGCTGGGCCAACTCGGCGCTCGTGCCAAAGGTATTCTCATCCGCGCCCGTATGGAGGATGGTGGCCCGGCGCGAGGGCCCCAATCGGTGCCGTCGTCCTCGGGTCCCGCTTCGGTCCCCACCGCGCCGACGGCGGCCGTCACGGAGTTGGCGCCGATCAAGAGCTCGAGTCATGGATCAGACCCGGGCACAGGGACCTCGACCGAAGTCGAGGGTCAGATTGTGAAGCCCTTGGAGTAGTGGCGCCGGATGGAACAGAATTTGCCTCACCTCGAGATGGTCAAGTTGGAGTTGAAGTGAATCGTAGCGAGGACAGTATAACGCGAGAGAGACGGCGGGCACCTAGGTGGAAAGGCTCCAAACCCGCGCCCATTCTGGCGCTCCGAGTGACGGTCAAGGCCCAAGGTCGCGTTTCGCAAGTTCGACTTCGACCAACCGGACGCGACCAAATTTTAGGCCTCGTTCGATTGTCTCAATATGATACACTGGGAAAGATGACAGGGAGGTTCGCGTGAAAGTCACAGGTACAGGCCCAAAAAATGTCGCCGTTAATGGAACTTCGGCCTCGGGCGAAGCCGCAAAGATTTCGCGAACTGGTAAGCCCGGAGCTTCGCCGGGAGCTGAGGCGCTCGGATCCGCAGCGCGAGTCGATGTATCATCTCGTGCTCAAGAGATGAAGCGAGCCAAGGAATTGGCCACACCATCGAAAGATATCGATGAAGCCAAGGTCGCTCGCTTGCAGTCACTGATTGATTCTGGAAAATATAAGATGGATGCCGCGGCGATTGCGGATCGCCTCGTGGACGAACAAATGAAAATGCCGGAGTGAGTTCGGCGTATTGGTCGACGCGGTGAAAGTTGATTTTGCCGCGCAGATGTAAAGTACTGAGTCTTGAAAATCGAACGCGAAGAAGACCTGATCAAGGAAGAGGAAGGGCTTCAGACAATGAGCGAGCTGACGAACACACTTTCTACAACATCAAAGGTTCAGCTGGAGAGTTCCTATAAGGAGCTTTCGGGCACATTGGATGACTTGGTGAAAATTTACCGGTCACTTCTGGATGTCGTCCGTCGCGAAAAAGAGATCCTCACCGATTCGCGGCTCGATGAACTCAACGAGAACAACAAATCCAAAGACGCGCTTCTCGTGCGGATCCGCACGCTTGAAAACTCGCGTATGAAATCCGCTCGTGAGATGGCCCAAATTCTAGGCGGCGATGTCGATCAGCCTCGACTGCTCGAATTGGCCGCCAAGATGCCGGGCGAACGAGGCGATCGACTGCGCAATTTGCATTCGGTGTTGGAGCTGTTGGTTCGTCGTGTGGCGGAAGTGAACAAGCAGAACGAAGAGTTGGTGCAAAGCGCTCTGCGCCATATCACAGGTGCTATGGAAGCCGTCAAAGAAGGCTTGGCACCGAAGTCGACCTACGAGAAGCATGGCTCGGTTACCGGGCGCGTTGAGGGCGGAGCCCTCGTCAACCGGGAAGCGTAACGCCCGGGCTACCGACAGCAGGATGCTGGAGGGGCATTGAGTTACGGAATCGCGGTAGGGTCCGCGGACCGACAAGGAAGTCGGTGGAAGGCGAACGGGCATGTCAAAGATCCATGCCATGATGGACATCGGTAAGCGGTCGATGATGAACAGTCAGACCGCGCTGCAGACGTCCGGCCATAACATCGCCAATAAGAGCACCGAAGGCTTCACTCGGCAGCGCGTGGAACAGCAGACCAACACGCCCATTGGTATGGGTAAGCTGCGCTATGGTATGGGCGCCCGAGCTGCGGCCGTGACCCGTGTCAACAATCCCTATATCGAAAGACAATTGGGCCTTGAACGCAGCGTGAATGGCTATGCCGAAGCCAAAGCTGAAGCCATGGGGCGAGTCGAGCAGGCCTACAACGAACAATCGACAAAGGGCCTCAATCAGTTCATTGCCGACTTTTTCAATGCGGCCCATGAGCTCGCAAATAATCCAGAAAGCTTGGCGACACGAACGCAGATGCGCGAGTCCGCCGACTTTTTGGCCAAAGATTTTTCGCGACTCCACAGTCAGTTGAAGAGCGTTCAGCGGGACTTTGACGGCCAGATCACTCAGCTCGTGACCGAATTGAATGAGATGACCAAAGAAGTGGCGACACTCAACGAAAAGATCCAGCAAGTCGAATTGTCCGGTGGCCATGCCAACGACGAGCGCGATCGTCGCGAACTCTTACTCAAGCAAATTGGCGAGCGAATCAATATCAAGTGGGCCGAGGGCAAGGACACGACGGTGACGATCACGGCGGGGAACTCTGCCCTGTTGGTTGCGGGATATGATGCCAAACGCCTTGAGGCAGCTCCGACGCCGGAAACGGCAACGAAGGCCGAAGGCGCGCTCGACATCGTCTACTACAATTCGGATCGTGCTGAGCCTCTGGTGGTCACCTCGCAGTTCACAGGCGGCAAAATGGGCGCGCTCCTGGAGGTTCGTGATCAGGTCATCGGCGAATTGCACAGTGAGTTGGATCGTATGGCCTACTCTTTTGCGGCCAATGTGAACGAAGTGCATCGCCGTGGCTTCAACGGCTATAACGAATCCGGTGTCGAATTCTTTCAGCTTCCCCAGGATGTTCGCCACGCCTCGACGAATTTGAAGCTGAATCAGCGCGTTGCGGAGGATGTGCGCAATATCGCGACGGCTGCAGCGCCTGGCTCGGCGGGCGACAACC
>CANHQR010000063.1 GCA_947462815.1 Pseudobdellovibrionaceae bacterium | reverse complement strand
TATGCAGAGTAGCTCACAAGGCTTTTAGCAAATTCGCTCTCGACGCTTGAAGGCGAGATCTCGGCCACGCCTTCGCCGCGAGAATGCGAGGCTTAAGCACAATCAAAGGGCCCAGTTTTTGGCCATTTTAGGCGGCGGGTTTGGCCCACGAGTTTGGATAAGCAACGGATCCGTTTTCTACTCAATTGCTTTGATCTCAAGCTCCTTCAGAAGAGCCTTCCAAATTTTGATCTGTCGCCGATTGAGCAGTTCACGGCAAACTCGAGCTCTTTCAACACTCGCCTTCACGTATCGAATCGTAGAACTGCAAGGTGAATTCGATTTCGGTAAATTCTCGAGATCAGTTTCAATGCGTTTCAAGATCTGGTTCGCAGCGAGTAGGTCGACTCGTTTTTGAACGAGAACCTGTCCGCGTACAACTTCTCGTAGCTTGCCCTCAGCGTATTGGAAGCAGCGTCCATCTCGATCGGCAAGGCAGAGCTCGAAACTCAATTCACCGATGGGCGCACCGGCCACGGTTTTGGGCGACATCTGCACGGTCGAATGAGCCCAGGCTGAAGACTTTGGAGTGGTGCCGAGCAAAGAGCTCAACAGTATCAAAGCGCCAAGAACTGAAAAACCATCGTGAGATTTCGGTTGTTCCAAAAATCGCATCATTGACTTGTCCTGGGGCTCGTTCGGGGGTCTGTTTCAGGCAGCAGCGGCCGGGCACCCTGAGGTGTCGAGGCTTGTTCGGACGATCGGCGTTCAGCTGCGAATCCATCGAGCGAGCAGACCTGCGGTTGAGTTCCCGAGCATCCTAGAGCGGCTTGCAGGTTGCGATCAGACATCAAGGTCGCCAGGCGTTCAGTCGGTGTCGGATAAACTTCTCGATTGAGAACGGGACGGCCCGTGATCTCTTCACGGCAGGCAAGACCGGAGAAAATGTGCAGACTGCGACGAACCTCATCCGCACTCGGATTTTGCCGAGCTGCCCAGCGTCCCATCAACATTCCGGCAAAAGCGTCGGAATGATGCTCGTCACAGGGACCAAAGCAAGTGAGCGAGTTCTCGCGAGTGAACGCTTCGCGGAGCCGTTCGGCCTCAGCTCGAGATTGGCCGGGAAGGGGTGTGGTGTTCGCGCGAATGAACAAGTCGTATCGGGAACGGTAGCGAGTCTGAAGGCAGGAGTTGAGATTGCCGAAGGTCGAGTGCCGCGCGGATCGACCGGCGGTCTCACTCTCCAGCATTCCGCACTCGCGCAGAGCGGTCTCCAATCGCCCGCCATAAGCCACCATGTGTGAGACTCCCTCAATTCGCTCGCGGAGAATGGAGGCTTCTTCGGGATCACCCGTGCAGTTCCGATCCATGTCGCCTTCGGACCTGAGCAGAAGGAATTCTCGTTCCATGTTGCAGCCCGAGACGACATGTCCTAACTCGTGGGCGATGGCCAAGCGGATGGCTCCCGAATCGAGCTTTGTCATGGCGGGACAAATCTGAATTTGATGCGTTTCCGGTGCATACGCAGCGTTGGGGAAGCCCTCGCGCACCCGTTCTGAGCAAAACTCCTCGGCACTATCCACAATTTCAATTCTCACGCTTTCTAAGCGTCGAATCATGGCGCGTGCGTCGGGCGAAAGGGCCTCGGCCCGCAAGCTGCCTCGCAGGGCCTCGATCGCGTCACGCCGAAGCGATTCACTCAACTCGAGTGCTCGCTGTTCGGCCACGGGATTTCGCCGTGCCATTTTCCTGAGCTCGGTTTCAAAACGTGATCGGCCAATCGCTTCGACATTCCCCACATTCATGACGACGTTCGTGTCTTGTGACTGGGCGCCTCGTAGGTCAAAGCCTGCTCTCGCCTGGGTCTGGCAGTCGCCTGTCAGATGTTGGAGATTGCAAGTCGGTCGGCGTGGCGGGTTGGCCGCCACGTTTTGGCTCAACATTAGCGCGAAGGCCAAGAGCATCGATGATGTACGGATCAAGGCGCGGACTTGTCGCGAAAACTGAGGCCGTGAAATCGAACCTGTAGAATCCGAGCTGTCTGAACTCATGGGCTCCATCATACGTCCTCGGTGACCAAATACTCTTTCCAGCGACTCAACAGCGCTGGGGTCATCGCCGCATGGAGGACGGTACCACTGGTGCCCGCTTCTCGCTTGGTGATCTTGGTTTCCCGACTCAGTTCATAAATTCGATGCTCTTGATCTTTGGGGAAATAGAGCTCGACGTTGTCGGTGAGGCTAGCGATGGCCTCGGTCATCATGGACTTGAGTCGATCCAAGCCTTCGCCCGTGAGAGCGCTCACGAAAACTCTTGGAAAGGTTTTGACCTGAAATTGCTTTTCGAAGGGAGCTTGGTCCACTTTGTTGTAAACGTGAATGATGGGCTTATCTTGCCAACCAAACTCCTCAATCAACTTCTGCACGACTTCAACTTGCGTGGTCATTTGCGGCGACGATAGGTCGATCACATGCACGAGGATGTCGGCATCCGCGCTCTCCTCCAACGTGGCCTTAAAGGCTTCGATAAGGTTGGTGGGCAGCTTGCGAATGAAGCCCACGGTGTCTGTCATGACGGAGGGCGGTCCATCCGGAAGATGTACTTTGCGGGTGGTCGGATCCAAGGTCGCAAATAGTTGATCCTTGGCGAGGACCTGGGACTGTGTGAGGCGATTGAGTAGGGTCGACTTCCCTGTGTTGGTGTAGCCGATGAGGGCAAAACTGGGAATGCGATTGCGTCGGCGAGACGCGCGGTGCTGGGAGCGATGCTCGCGCACATTCTCGAGCTGCTTTTTAATTTGCTTCACGCGTTCTCGAACGCGTCGACGATCCATTTCGATAGCGGTTTCTCCAGGGCCTCGTGTGCCAATTCCGCCGCCTTGACGAGACAGAGAGCCGAGCCATGCGTCGACCATGCGAGGCAGTTGGTCGAGCGATTGCGCCAACTCGACTTGCAACTTGCCTTCATAGGTCTGGGCTCGTTGAGCGAAGATATCCAGAATCACTTGATTGCGATCCACCACTCGAACACTGAGTTCATTTTCAAGGTTTCGAATCTGCACGCCGCTGAGAGTGTGATCGACGGCGACAGCTGTCGCCTGTGTTTCGCGGACGAGTTCAGCGAGCTCCGTGACTTTGCCGGAGCCCATCAAGGTGGCGGGGTTAAAGCTCGGAAGGACCTGAGTGAGGGAGCCCACCACTTCGCCGCCTGCGGACAGCACCAGTTCTTCCAATTCAAGAAGCGAATCTTTAAGCTCCGTGACGGACTCAGACTTCAGTCCGACTCCGACGCAGACCACTCTTTCTTTAGGTCGCAGGAGAGTTTTGCCGGATTCCCAGCGAGGCGTGGGCGGTCTTGAAGACCGAGTCGCGGAGTGAACACTCGAGTTATTCGAGGGGTTGTTCGATGCGTGCAAATCTGAACCACTTTTTTCGTCGGTTTTTGCGATCGCTCATCTCCTTGACGGTTGTTTTGACCATGGTTCTCAAGGCTTATTTCTCTAGTTTGAGACTTCATCTGGCCCGACGCAAGTCCGGCCATAGGAGGTGGAAAAAAATCGGCGCCCCCCCATTTCAGCTGAACTGGGTGTGCCTGTGGAGACGCACGGACGTCTGGAGTCAAAGGCTCGAGGTGACTTGACTTAGGTCCAGCCGCCTCGGCTCAGAATGATACATCCGGGGGCTCAGTTGCCTGCAGGACGAGCTTCGCCGGGACCCGGGTAAGTCGAGCCGGTTTCGTGGAAGGCCTGAGCCTCGAGCGCGGTGAGGGCCACGGTGTTAAAGATATCATCCACGGTGCAGGTACGCTGTAGAACGTTCGCCGGCCGTTTAACACCCATGAGGAATGGGCCAATGACCTCCGCGCCACCGAGTTGCTGCACAAGTTTGTAAGAGATATTTCCCGAGTCGAGATTCGGGAAAATCAAAATGTTCGCACCGTTTTTGACTTCGCAGAATGGGAAGATTCTCTCCACGATCTCCGGGTTGACCGCGGTGTCCGCCTGCATTTCGCCGTCGACGATGACATGGGGGTAACGCTTGCGCACGAGATCGGCGGCCTGCTTCATCTTCGATGGGTTGGCACCCCGCGATTTGAAGTTGGTGTAGGAGAGCATCGCGATTCGGGGTTGAATTTTGAAATACTCCGCCACGCGAGCCGCATGGATAGCGATGGTGGCCACCTGATCGGCGGTGGGATCAACATTCACAGCCGTATCGGCGAAGAAGAAGATCTTGTCTTTGAAGATCACGAGGTTCAGACCGCTGGCCGTCTTGCGCTGACCGGCGCCGATGATCTCGAGAATCGGTCGAACACAATCCGCATAATTTTGCGTGGCGCCTGTGACAATCGCATGCGCATCGCCCATGCGCACCATCATCGCCCCGAAATAGTCGGGATCCGACATGAGTCGCTCGGCTTCGCGCCACATCACGCCCTTGCGACATCGCATTTCAAATAGTTTGTCGACGTATTCGCGAAACTTGGGATGCTGGGAAGGTTGGAAAACCGGAATACCTTTCAGTTCAGAGAGCCCCAGTTCATCCATGCGCTCATGGACATGATCGGGATAGCCGAGCAGGACGGGGCGAATGATGTTCTCCTGCATGACGGCTTGAAGAGCGCGAAGGACCTTTGTGGATGAGCCTTCTGGGAACACGACGATCGGCAAACCTTTGCCGCTCACTTTAGCCTGCGCTTTCACCCGATTGATGGCACTTCGAACAAAGCCGGTTCGTGCGCCTTGAAAAGCTTCGAGGCGATCGCGATACGCCTGGAAATCGGTGATCGGGTGTCGAGCGACGCCCGAATCCATGGCGGCTTTGGCCACGGCCGGGGTCACCCACAAAAGTACACGCGGATCAAAGGGCTTGGGGATCAAGTACTCCGGGCCAAACGAAAACTGCTGTCCGCCATAGGCCGCCGAGACTTTTTCCGGAACCTCTTCTTTGGCGAGTTTCGCGAGCGCATGCACGGCCGCGAGTTTCATTTCCTCGTTGATTTGCGTCGCTCGTACATCGAGCGCGCCGCGGAAAATGAAGGGGAAGCCGAGTACGTTGTTCACTTGGTTGGCGTAATCGCTTCGACCGGTGGCGATGATCGCATCCGGTCGCACGGCTTTGGCGGCCGGAGGATCGATTTCAGGATCGGGGTTGGCCATTGCGAAGACGATGGGCCGATCGGCCATGGACTTCAGCATTTCGGGCGTCATCGCGCCGGCCACCGAGAGTCCGATGAAAACGTCGGCCCCTCTGAGGGCGTCGGCCAGAGTGCGCAGCGGAGTATCCACGGCGAACTCATCTTTGTATTTGTTCATGCCCTCTTTTCGGCCTTTATAGACGACGCCTTTGGAGTCGCACATGATTAGGTTTTCGCGGCGAACGCCGAGCGCCATGAAGATTCGAGCGCAAGAGATCGATGCAGCTCCTGCGCCATTCATGACCACGCGCATTTGGTTCATTTGTCGGCCGGTGACCTCGGCCGCATTCAAAAGCGCCGCTCCAGAAATAATGGCCGTACCGTGTTGATCATCGTGGAAGACGGGGATCTTCATTTCGCGTTTGAGGCGCTCTTCGATCTCGAAACACTCGGGCGCTTTAATATCTTCGAGATTGATGCCGCCAAAGGTGGGCTCGAGAGCCTTGACGGCTCGGCAGAACTCATCAGTGTCTTTCGTATCGATTTCGATATCATAGACGTTAATATTGGCAAATTGCTTGAAGAGAACGCCTTTGCCTTCCATGACCGGCTTTCCTGCGAGCGGGCCGATATCACCAAGACCGAGCACGGCCGTGCCGTTGGTGATGACGGCGACCAGATTTCCTTTGGCGGTGTAGTTGTAAACCTGCTCGGGGTCCTTCGCGATCTCTTTGCAGGGAGCCGCGACACCCGGCGAGTAGGCCAAAGAAAGATATCTTTCCGTGTTCACCGGCTTGGGCGATACGACTTCAACTTTTCCTGGAACAGGTTTGGAGTGATAGTCGAGGGCGTCGCGGTCCAGGGAGGTCTTGTCGATGCGGGGGCCTTGGTCTGAGCGGCTCATTTGATCTCTTTTCGATTGCCCGGTGAATAAACATGGGCGTGAAGAACAATTCCGATTTGCCTTTGATTTTTATGCCTTGGTCTTTTTGTGGGCCTTGAGCTTTCGGTTCCTTGTGTTTCGGTTCCTTTTGTTTCGGTCCTTTGTGGTTCGATCGTTGGTTTTTCGGGCCTATGACCTTCAGGTTTTGGTTTTAGGTTAAGCTCGATGTCGGCCTCCAGATCGACTTGAGGGTCGACGTGTCTCGGCTCCGACTCAATCGCGAACCCACACTGACGAAAAACACGCCCTCTGAGAGTAGGAAGCCGGACTTCGCACTGTCAATCTTGCTCCTGCGAAGGATCGGGGGTAGGAGGCCTCGGCTCTGGCGCAGCGCTGCGGAAGCTCGATAGGTTCGTCGCGGTTCCGCAGAGATCAAGTTGCTATTGAAAAGGGCAAAGAGGAGGCCCGCGCGACCTCGACGGGCCGAAAGTTTGGCGTTGAACAACTTCAACCTCACTTTGTCACTTGAACCGGTGCAGGTTCGACGTCGCGAAACTTGCCTCTCGAGCCAACGGCGCTCACACTTGAATGGCCAATAGACTTCGTCTCGAAGTCGCGGGCTGGAGGTGTTTGTGTCGAGTTCACAAGTCGGTGCGGCGGCGCCAAAGAATTCACGGGATGTGGTTTTAGTCGGAGGTGTCAGAACGCCCTTCGCGAAGGCGGCGTCGAAGTTGAAGAACGTGCATCCCGCCGAGCTCGGTCGCGTCGCGCTCAAGGAGCTGTTTGCTCGACTGAATCTCGATCCCGCCACCGTGGATGAAGTGATCATTGGCAATACGGGCAATCCTTCCGATGCGGTGAATATCGGCCGCGTGATCGCTCTGGGGGCGGGTGTGCCGATTCGTACAAGTGCTCACACCGTGCACCGCAATTGTGCATCGGCCCTTGAGTCCATCGCCACAGGTTTTGATAAGATCAAAGCGGGCATGGCCGAAGTGGTGATTTCCGGCGGCACCGAAAGCATGTCGCAAATGCCGCTGCTCTACTCAGAAGAGGTCACACGTGCGATCGCGGCGTTGGGAGGAGCTAAGGGCCCAGGCCAGCAGATTCCAGCGCTCATGAACTTGCTGGGAGCTGACCTCAAGGCGATCAAAAATCTGGTGACCACCAATCCGATGGCGCGCGCGCCCTACAAGCCACGTGTCGCCATCATCGAAGGTCTCACGGACCCTTTTGTCGGAAAAAACATGGGTGAGACGGCCGAGCTCTTGGCCAAAGAGTTTTCCATTTCTCGGACCGAGCAGGATGAGTTTGCGCTGCGATCGCATCAGCTGGCCTCGCAGGCGATGAAAAATGGTGTGATGGGCGAGGAGATCACGCCGGTGTTTTTGCCGCCCAAGTTTGAAGAAGTGGTCGAGTCGGACATCGGTCCACGTGACAATCAAACGATGGAGGCTCTCGCGAAATTGAAGCCGATCTTTGATCGTCGAAACGGCACCGTGACAGCGGGCAATGCTTGTCCGATTACGGATGGGGCCGCCATGGTCGCGGTGATGAGTCGCGAAAAGGCCGAGGCCTTGGGCCTAAAGCCCATCGCGCGGATCTTGTCTTATGCCTTTGCCGGACTCGAGCCGGAGCGGATGGGACTTGGGCCTGCTTATGCGACGCCGATCGCTCTAAAACGTGCGGGCTTGAGTCTGCAGGATTTGGGACGCATCGAATTGAACGAAGCCTTTGCGGCGCAAGTGTTGGCCTGTGTGCGAGCGCTCGAAAGCGAAACCTTCTGCAAAGAAAAACTGGGTCTTGCGAAGGCCGTCGGTTCGATCGACCTCAACAAGCTCAATGTCAACGGCGGTGCGATCGCCCTGGGGCATCCCGTTGGGGCGACCGGTACGCGTCTTGTGCTGACCTTGATGAAGGAGATGCAGCGTCGCCGTATCGAATTCGGTCTGGCCACATTGTGCATCGGCGGTGGTCAAGGCGGTTCGATGATTTTGCAGCTCGAAAACTGAACGACAGATGACATGAAAACGTGTCATCGAACCAAGCGTCCCAGACATAAATGGCCTGACTTAAATGGTCTGAATCAAGATAGTCGCCGAAAATGATTTCGTGCGAAGTGGAGACAGCGAGATGAGCATTCAAGAAAGCATTCGTGTTCGTGCTGAAGGCGACGTGGCCGTCATCGAATTCGACTTGGTCGGCGAGAAGGTGAATAAGCTCTCAACGCCGGTGATGGTGCGATTTCGCGAGGTGATTCAGGAAGTCACCTCGGGCAAATTCAAGGCGGCGGTGTTGATCTCGAAAAAGAACTCCATCTTCATCGCGGGCGCGGATATCGAAGAAATTCGCGGCATGAAAAAGGCCGATGAGTTCCGTGCCGCGATTAACCAGGCGCATGGGATTTTCAACTCCATCGAAGATGCGAAAATTCCCTTTATCGCGGCCGTGCATGGGGCCTGTATGGGCGGGGGCTGCGAGTTGATTCTCGCTTGTGATTATCGGATCTGCTCCGATGATCCGGCAACGCGAATTGGGCTTCCGGAAGTGCGCCTCGGAATCATCCCGGGCTTTGGTGGTTGTGTTCGGCTGCCCCGAGCGGTCGGGTATCAAGCGGCCCTCGACATCATTGTCAAGGGCGGCTCTGTGGATTCGCGCAAGGCCTCCAAGATCGGACTTGTCGATCAGGTGGTGCATCGTGCCCAGCTCGAGGCCAAGGCTGTGGCGATGGCTCGGGACGTGGCCGCCCGAGGCAAGCGTGTCAAGCGCTACAAAGCGCAGGGCGCAGCCGCATCGATGATGGAGCTGGCTCCCGCTCGTTCGTTCGTCATGTCGAAGTGGAAGTCGGGAACTCTGTCGCAAACGCATGGACATTACCCAGCGCCCATCAAGGCCATCGAAGTCGTGCAAAAGACCTACGGCATGAGTGATCGTGCTGCGGCTCTCGAGGTCGAGCTTCAGGCGTTTTGCGAAGTTGCGATCACCGATGTCTCGAAGAATCTGATCAACGTGTTTTATCTCACCGAGGCGGTCAAGAAACGCACGGGTGTGTCGGGTGAGGTGAAACCGATCCCCGTTCAACGCATTGGCGTGTTAGGTGCCGGAACCATGGGTGGTGGAATCGCTTATGTCGCGGCCGATAAGGGAATTGAAGTTCGCTTGAAGGACATCAATAACCAAGCTCTGGCGCTGGGCTTTCGACATGCTCGGGATCTGTGGTCCAAGCTGATGAAGAAGAAAAAGATCGACTCCTATCAGTTCGCGCAAAAGATGTCGTTGGTGAGCGGGGGCTTGGATTTTTCAGGTTTTGGCCAGCTCGATGTGGTGGTTGAAGCCATCGTGGAAGATATGGGAATTAAGCAGAAGGTCATCGGTGAAACCGCCAAACATTGCCGCCCCGATGCGATCATCGCCACCAACACGTCATCGCTCTCGGTGACAGAGATGGCCAAGGGACATCCGCATCCTGAAAATTTTGTCGGCATGCACTTCTTCAATCCGGTCGATAAAATGCCACTGGTTGAAGTCATTCGTGGCGAAAAATCCAGCGATGTAGCCGTCGCGACAGTTTTTGAGCTCTCAAAGAAAATGGGAAAAATGCCCGTCGTTGTGAAAGATGGTCCCGGCTTTTTGGTGAATCGGATTCTCGTGCCTTATCTCATCGAGGCGGCTTGGCTCCTTCAAGATGGGATGTCGATCGAGACTGTGGATCGGCGCTATAAGAAAGAATTCGGCATGCCGATGGGGCCGTTTACGCTTATGGACGAGATCGGTATTGACGTGTGCGTGAAGGTTTCGAAAATCTTCCATCAGTCTTTGGGCGATCGAATCCAAATTCCCCCGATCATGAAAATGCTCTCTGAGAATAAGCAGCGTCTTGGGAAGAAGAGTGGTCTTGGGTTTTATAAATACAACTCCGCTCGAAAGTCAGAGGGCGTTGACCAGTCGGTCTACGCAGAATTAGGACTGCCGGCTCCGACTGATTCTCTGTCGAGCGATGAGACGATTCGGCGTGGAATTTTTAACATGATCAACGAGGCTTCGCTGGCCTTGATTGAAGAGCGAATTGTCGACACTCCGGATGAAGTGGACTTGGCTATGATCATGGGTACAGGTTTCCCGCCCTTCCGCGGTGGACTACTTCGTTATGCCGATACCGTCGGTGTGAAGCTTGTGTGCGATGAGCTCGAGAACTATGCGGCCAAGTATGGCGAGCGCTTTAAGCCGTCCGCGCCGCTGAAGAATCTCGCGAAAAACGACAGACGCTTCTATTGATCTTTCTGTTGATTTATTGACGACTGAGTTCGTCCTCGAACTTAGGCGATCATCGGTTTGCTGGACGGCGAGTTGAGTGATGAAGAATAATGACCTTCTCGGGAGGACAATAAGCCTGGGAGCGTCTCATTAGTTTGCTCGAAGATGGACCGGGTAAAGGTGAAGTTTCTGTGAATCTTGCGGGCGTGGAGAGGAGTTTCTCAAGCCTGCTGTGCACGACTTTCGTCAGGGACTGGGTGGTTCAACAGGTGGTCGCACTTGAGGTCTCGTGCGATAGTCCGGCCGTGAAATCGCCGCGCCGCCGGGTGACGTCCCATATTTAGACGTGTCGAGACCGATCGCGGCTTTGTATTCAACTTTGACCGCTGTGGCTTGCGCTTCTGCACGTTGTAGGGCCGTGGCGAGACTGTCTTCACGAAGCGTCGTAGCGCCAATGGATACACTGGGACGAATCGAGGCTTGAGCCTGAATCTGCGTGACCTGGGCGCTTAACAGATCGGTTTGAGTCGTCGTGAAGTCTCGTCGGGCTCGAGCCAACTCATCCGGGGAGAGGCGTGCGCGGACGGCTTGAGGAAGATCATCGACGCTTCGGGCTCGGGCGATTTGCCGATATACCTCGGACTGACCTGCGACCTCAGCGGAAAACATACGACGCAGTTCTCGGTGTTGACCAACCTGTTGAACGATTCGCTCGGAGACTCGCTGAACGACGGCGGGATCGGACGTGTTCAGGATCATGACCAGTTCATCGCCCCCAGCCTTGAATAAGAGGTCACCCGGCCGCAGCGATCCGCGAATCGCTTCACCGACACCTGTGAGGTAGCGATCGCCAGCGGTGGTGCCTTCACGAAAGTAGTTCACTTTACCGAGGTTATTGACGTCGACAAAAATGAGCGAACTTGTTCGGCTGCCTTCGCTCACCATGCGCTCCATGAGGGCACGACCCACTTGGGTATTGGCATCGATCGCACCGGTTTTGGAATCGACCAGAACCTCTCGAGCGATGACGCCCCGTTGCCCATTGGCGAGAGTCACTGGCTCTTCAAGCTTCAAGACGCGATCACCGCGTGCATTCGTGTATTCGACGAGGTTCGAGTCACGGAAACGGCGAAGTTCTCGTCCGCGAGTCTCAACAATGGCAAGTGTCTGCGAAGCGGATCGCAATCTCTCAGCAGCGCTCATTTCCCGCAGAGCTGGATTAGTGCGTAACTGACGAAGCAAGGTCGTACTCGCTTGTGCAAAATCGTAGGACCATTTGGCCCCTTGAATGATCTTCTCAGGACTGACGACCACCAGAAAGACTTCGGTGATCAGCCGACAGAGGATGCGAGTTTGTTCGTGGGCGGGTAGGCATTGGAAGTCACGATATTCACGTCGGATGCTATCGCCGGCCTGGCTTAAAAACTTTTTGAAGGTCACGTAGTAGGCTTGTGCTCTCTCGAGCAGGCTCGCTTGGGCCTCCGCATTTTCCGAGGCGAGCACGGCGGCCCCGGTTGCCGCGTTGGGAGAGCTGGACCAAAGCTCGCGCAACTTATCGCGCGCTGCACGCCATAAAGCGGCGGGTGCCTCGACCACCAAAAGCTTAATGAAGGCCCCTACGCCTTCGGCGAGGTTGATCACCCCGCCTCCAACACCCATTGCGCAACTTCCTCCGCCTCGAATCAATCCCATGAGAAGAGATTCGTCGATCTGAACCCGATTGGCGGTCACCGAACAGCTCACTTCGCTGACGCTGTTGAGCAGAGGTTCAAAGACGGGGGCTTGCAGAATGGCTGTCCCAGGGGGCGGTGTCGGCGTACAGACAGGTGTAACGGCATTGGCGTGGGCGAACTCGGACGGCACGAAAGAGAGAGTCATCAGGAAGGTGATGAGCAGAATTCCGAGGCTCAGTATGAAGGGATGACCCGTGCGCGTAGAGGTGAGCTTCATTTTGAACCTTGAGCTTGAGTTTGAAGGAGAGCGGCTTGATGCTCGAGCATCTGCAGCCGTTCGCGTGTTGAGATCCGATCTTGGCCTCGTTCAACGGCGACGATCGCACTCTGCTGAGATGTGAAGCACCAGGTTTGTCGCCAAGGCTGCTCGCCGCCAGTGTTCGTTTTCCCCGTGGCACGAAAACTCAAGCAGCGAAGCGGCATTGAGCCTTGAGGCATGGAATCAAGAAGCCCGGATTCACGAAGCCCGGATTCACGAAGCTCAAATGACTCGAGCGACTCTCGCACAACTTGCAGCGGCGCCAAGTCCGGAGCTCTCTTTGTGGATTGCCATGCCTCGAGATCAGTTCTAAGTTTTCGGATCTTTGCATCTTGGGTGCTGTGGACTTGAATTGAGAAGAGTGAAGACTCCGAAACAGGCTTCGGTGTGATCTGGTGAATCCATAGGAGTTCGACAGGTTCGACCGCTTTGAGCTCGATCCAACCCGTCGGAGGCTTGGGAACACTCAGGCTGGAGGCGTTGGCGGGAGTCGTCGGCTGGGATGATGTCAGCTCTTTCGTCGTCGTTGCGCTGAGCTGCGAGATGAAGCCGAGCGAAAGGAGTGCGCCGAGCGTCGGCGCGACGATGCTTCTCATTCCCTTAAACTAATAGACTTCGAACGGCAGGGCGAGGCCAGGTCTTGAGGTGTCGAGCTTGTCGACAGCTGTAGTTCGCTATGGTCACTCCCGCTGGGGAGTGTCCTGGAATGCGTTTAAAGCAGCGTTCGCGGGCCTGAACTTTGGTCCGAAGCTTGCGTTACCAATGTATTGAATCCTATTGGAGGAGGTCCTCATGGTCGCGCAAAGAAAATTCCGTTCAGCCTTGGTTCTGGCGTTGTCGGTGCTGGCGGTGCAGTTGAGCGCCTGCTCCAAACAAGATTCTGCCACTCCCGTCACAGTCGGTCGTGATACTCGCGGCATAGGTCCGTCGGGGCAGCCGACAGCCGCTGGAATCACTTTAAATGGACAAGTGATTGCAGATGCTCAAGACCAAGAGTCGTTTCAAGAAGCTGTCGTCGGCCTGCTGGAGTCGACGATGAGCCCCGATGCCGTTGGCTATGTTTCGGCCACCGGCGCCAACAACACGGGAGTTTATATCGGTGGACGCGTTGAACTTTCGAGTGGAGCTTTGCAAACGGCGAACGGTCAGCGTGTGAATGTGCGAAGCGATTCGCGATTACTGGTCGCGGTCTACGACGAATACTCGTCGCAAAACGTGGGCGGCAAAGTCGTCGGGCCTGTGACGATTCTCCTGCAAAGCGCCTCGGGTGAGGTCGCGGGTAATCAGGCGATCCTTCGCTTCCAAGATCAGCACGGCTTCATCGAGATGTATGGGACCTTTAACAACTCCGTCTTCGAGGGCACGTTCAGCTACGATAATGCTCGCCGCTTCGATGGCTCTACGCCGGGCGCTGCAGGCACGGTGGGTTGGTTTAGAGTCCCGACTTGTCAGTTCTTTCGCTGCCAATAAGTCTCAGATCCCTCGATCTTGATTTCCTCAGCAACACGAGTTTGCCGAGCGGGGGCGCTGAGCTGACTCCAAGTCGTCACTTGAGGGAGCGGCGCGGCAACCTCGGGCGTTGTGCGCTTGCGGCTCCGGCACGGAGACGTCAAACTGCCGTCATGTCCAAGCCGTCGAACTCTTCGGGTAAGGCTTCGAGCGAAAATCGAGCTGTCCCACCCACCACACCCGCGACTTCTTCACCTCCGGATCGGCCCACTGAGCGGTCCACTGATTCGCCCAATCATTTGCCAAATGATTCGGCTACTGAACGGATGGAAGGCGTTGGTCCGAAGAGATCGCCGTTTCATTTTTCGCACCAAAGTTTGGAGTGCGTGGTGGGCGGACGTTCGGTCTTGGATATTCCTCGTCTCGATTTGCGAGACAAGAACGAAGCCCGAGAGTTCTTGTTGTCCTATGGCTATGATTTGTCCGCAACTCAGGACCGCGAGGAAATGTCTTCGACCTATCGTCGGGCCTTGGCCATGATCCGCGAGCAGCTCATGGAGGAGGGAGAAGCCATCCCTCCCGAGCTGACGGACCCGACGCAACTTGAAGATCTGGCGGATCTCTTGTTGTTGGCCTCGCAGCGAGAGCCGGGGAAGGCGCATTTGCAGCGCTGGGCTTGCGCCATCTTACGCGTGATGCACGTGTACGTGCACTTGCGAAACGATTTGTTCTCGGCGTTTCGAGATGAAATTCAACAACAGATTCTCTCGCCCATTGAATCCGCCGTATCCCCAGATCAAGAGGGAAGTGGTTTCTTGATTTTTCGTGAAGCCACCACTCCGTCGACGTTGGAGCGTATTCAGCTCGAGCGTTTTGATGTGAAACCGTTTAAGACAACAGCGAGCGCGGTGATCAAGTTGCTGGCGCGTCCGGAACGTGTTGCACTCACCTTACTCGACAAAATTGGCGTTCGCTTTGTAACCCGAGGGTACTTTGACTCCTACCGATTGGTGCGGATGCTCATCGATCAGAATATTGTGAGCTTCCCTCACATTATTCCGGATCAGAGCACGAACACGCTCTTTCCATTGAACGTGTTTATTGAAGCCATGGATGAGCTTGAGCATTCTCAAGCGGGTCATGGGTCCATCTCCGATGAGTTTGTCGAGAAGTGGCTGGAGCGTCATTATGACCAACATGCGGGACGTGCGGAGTTTCAAGCGCGGCGAAATGACTTTTCAGGTCCCGATCATCGCTTCATCAAGTTCATCGCGCGTCGCTTGGTCACCGTCCCCAATGCACGCGATCCGGAGTCCAAACCTTTCCGGTTTTTCTACCCCTTTGAGGTTCAGATCATGGATCGAGGCACGTTTGAACGGCAAAGTCAGGGGCCTACAGCTCACGACGCCTACAAAGAGCGGCAGAAGCGAGCGGCTCGAGAGCGTGTCTTCGGCTTGCACCACGAAGTTCTTTGACGACAAGGAGAGCGGATGATTCGACTTATCACTTATCCGCGAGCCCTCTTCGGAATCCTCTTCATTCCGTTGTGGACGGGCCTCATGACCATCCCCGTGATCCTAATGGGTTTCCTCGGTCAGCCCGATCGCCTCACTCGCGCGATGATCTTTTGGGCGCGAGGTGTCTTGTGGGTCTACGGTATCCGAATCCGTGCGCGTGGATTTGAAAAGCTTCCGCCTCAAGGAGGAGCGATCGTGGCTTTCAATCATCAAAGCCTTTTCGATATTCCAGCGGTCTTAGCCAAGTGCGGAGGTCGTCGGATCCGCTGGGGGGCCAAGATTGAACTCTTTCGTATTCCCATGTTCGGAGCGGCCATGCGTGCTGGATCGAATTTGCCGATCGCTCGACATAACCGAGCCGAAGTGTTGGAAGTCTATCGACATGCGAGCCGTTTGTTTGCCGAGGGTTTCATGTTTGCGCTCGCGCCTGAGGGAACTCGGCAAAAGAACGCGGAAATTGGTCCCTTCAAGAAGGGTCCCTTTCTGTTTTCATCTAATTTTGGCGTTCCGGTATTGCCCGTCGTGATTTTTGGTGCACATGCGGTACTTGAAAAGGGTGGGCTAATGGTCAACACGAAACAGTGGATCTCGAGTATTGAAGTTCGTGTTTTGGATCCTGTCCTGCCCCATGTGCAGCCGCCGCCAGCGGGGGAGGACGCGCCACATGACAAAGTCGTGGCGTTGACCGAGGAGGTTCGCCAAAAAATGTTAGCGGCCTATGAGGCCCTGCGGGTGAACCCCAGTTGGGGTTGTTAAAGTTCGACCCAGCTTTGTCCCTGATCAGGTGTCTCGACACGAATCTTCCGACCTTGACCGATATCCAGCACAGCTTGGACATGTCGAGCTTCTTGATCCAAGGCGTGGATTGCCGAGATGCGCATTCGGGAGAAGGCTTCGGAGTCTTCGGTTTCGGCGAGAGTTTCCGCGAGTCGGTCCCAGCGAATCCATTGCTCCCAGTTCTGCCCCTGATCATTTGAACGATAAGGGCCGGCAATGACCACGCCCGTGGCGGTCAGGCTCAAAGGAAAATTTTTGTTTTCAAATCGATCGATGCGTCGATAGTTTTCGCCGTCTGTCGAGATGAAAATACCCTGCGCTGAGACAATGTGGAGACCGAGATCTTCGCTTTTAACCTGGTCAAAGATTTTGCGCTGGCGCAGGTCTGCGAAACTGAGGGTCATTGTCGTCCGCAGGTTTTCAAGCTGGCGATCTTCGTCCGACATCGGCCACCAGTAGTTCTGTTTGTCGAGTGTCACTCGTCCCCAGCGCAAATTGCGTTGCCCGATGATCTCCAAGCGTGCGTCGGCTTTGAGCCGCGTGATCACATCCGCCGACGGGTGGGGCGCTGATCGAAGCTCGAGATTGATCCCTTGAGGGCGAAGCCATTTCTCATCGACGTCGCTGGCCATCCACGCATTTTCGCGATGAAACCACATGGGCGTGTTGTTGTCGGTGCGCATCTCGATCCAGAGTCCTGAGCCGATTTTTCGTTCCGCAGTGATCAAGACCATTTCACCGGCATGGACTTGCGAGAGCACAGTCGATTTTTTGTCGGGCTGAAGGCGGAGGTCGCTTCGTCGAAAGACGTAGGCCTTGCGGCTTTGCTCAAGTGGATCCCGGCGAAGCGCCGAGGTTGGCACCCAAGAGTCCGCGCCCAAAGCGGTATCCGTCAGCGGTCGAACTCGCATCCATGAGCCGAGCAAATCGAGGACGACAAGAGGAGTGTCGATCGGAAGTCGTGTTTGGCGAATCGAATCGAGGTGAGGAGCGAACCGATCTGGTACGGACGACTTCAATCGCACCATAGTCGAGAATTTGAGGGTGGTGAGGACATGGTCCTCCGGAATCCAGCCGAGAATGCTTCGACGATCATGCTGGGTTCGGACCCGAAACCAGCGCTGGATTTGTGACGAGTTCGTGCGCGTCTCGAGTTCACGCCGCGAGCGCTGACCTGAGGGAAAGCGCGAATCAAGTTGCAGGTAGATCGGCG
>CANHQR010000062.1 GCA_947462815.1 Pseudobdellovibrionaceae bacterium | reverse complement strand
TGCGACTTCGAGAAATTCATCGACCCGAGCTTCAGTCCTTACTCGATGAACTGGGTTTCAAGAGTATTTCGCGTCAATTGCTTGGCATTTCCTCGGAAGTCAGCGCTCCGACTTCATTGTCCAAACCTGCTCCAGCTCCCGTTCCCGAATCCGCGCGACCCTTTGTGAAGCCCGCTCCTCCGAGTGCGATCTTGACGACGCAGCAAAAGAACTCAAGCGTTCCCGAGGATTCCGCAACGCTCACTTCAGCATCGAGCTCAACTCTTGGCTCAGATGATGGGACTTTGCAGTCGATTCGAACTTCGGATTTTGATCCCGGGCCTTTCTGGAGCGAGGCCAGGCTTCGCACCGAGGATGTCGCGAAAAAGCTTGCCATTGTACATCCTGATCAAGAGATCTGGCTGATGCGAAACGAGCGCGGAGTCTACCTCGGGGTCGAGTCGAGTACTTCGCTTGGAGACGGACCTACCGTTTTCACACTCGAGGGTGATCCTCTCCATCTCGCTGAGGCTCTGCGACGAAGAAAACTTGCAGGTTTTGACGTTAAGTCCGTTGCGCATCAGTTGCGGCTGCAGAGTTTCAGCGTCGCTTGGGATGGACAACTCGCCAGCTACGTCGATCGTGCGCGCGAGGTGGAGCCAGAGCGCGAGCTCTTCGTTAAGCAGATTGGTCAGGCGCTTCCCGATTTTGCAACGCCTTCGCAGCTCCTCGGCTATCACTTTGCGCTTCGACGAGTTCTCGAAGCGCGTCTCAAAAAGTGGGATGGTCTGCGAATACTTCAGCAGTTTGAGCTGCCCTTGGTGCCCATCTTGTATCGGATGGAAAGGCACGGCATCTTGATCAACCCAGAAATTCTGGCCGGCCAGTCAGCGGAGCTCGCCGACGATCTTCAGCGACTTGAACGGCAGATTCACGAGGCCGCAGGTGAAACCTTCAATGTCGGCAGTCCGAAGCAGCTCGCGCAGATTTTGTTTGTGAAGCTCGGACTTCCCCCAGGAAAAAAGACGAAGACCGGATTCTCAACCGACAATGAAGTTCTCGAGGCCCTCGAGCACCCCATCGCCCGACAGGTTTTGGAGTGGCGTGAGGCAGCCAAGTTGAAGTCCACCTATGTCGATGCGATCCCCCTTCTTCGCGCGGAAGATGGTCGGATTCACACGACTTTCAATCAGGCTTTGACGGCGACGGGTCGGCTTTCGAGCACCAATCCCAATTTGCAGAACATCCCGATTCGAACCGAGCGGGGCAATCGAGTTCGTCACGCTTTTGTCGCTCCTGCAGGTGCTCAGCTTCTGAGTGCGGATTACTCGCAGATCGAGTTGCGCATTCTCGCGCATGTCAGCGGCGATCCCGGTTTGATTCGCGCTTTCGAAGCGGGACACGACATTCACGCTGCCACCGCCGCTGAAGTCTTCGGAATTTCCCTCCAAGAGGTCACGTCCGAGCATCGTCGGCGTGCCAAAGCCGTTAATTTTGGCTTGGCCTATGGCCAAGGCGCATTTGGCTTAGCTGAAAATCTGGGAATTCCCAGGGGCGAAGCTCAAAAGATCATCGATCGCTATTTCCAAAAGTTTTCTCGGGTTCGAGATTACATGACGGAGACTGTCGAGTTCGCACAGAAACATGGTTACGTGGAGACTATCTTTGGTCGAAGACGATTTCTGCCGGAACTCTCCGCCAAAGTTCCTGCGGTGAAAAAGTTTGGTGAACGTGCGGCGATCAATGCGCCCATCCAGGGCGCAGCCAGTGATCTCGTCAAAAAGGCCATGATCGATGTCGATGCTCTCCTCAGCGAAAAGAGTTTGGCGACGGCTCACATGCTCCTACAGGTGCATGATGAACTTGTCTTCGAGGTGGATGAGAATCAACTCGCGGACCTACAAGCCGCGGCGGTCGAGGCGATGACGAAAGCCTCTGTACTGAAGGTCCCACTTGTGGTCAACACGGGCAGTGGTGGGGACTGGTACGCGGCTCACTCTTAGATTTGAGCGCCGAGCTCGATCGACAGAGCTACCTAGTTAGTTTCCCAGCCCACGACTCGGCCTGCCTCGAAGATGACAATTCTTCGTTCGGTCGCGTAGCCTTCGCTCGAGGTCACTTGTTCCGTGTAATGCCAGCGCTCGTTCCCATACATGGGCTGGCCGGCCACTTCGACTTCATCCGGAGGCCCCCAAGAATCGCGCACAGCCGCACGAGTCATTCCGAGCATGATATCATTTTGACCAATCACCATCTGAACTTCGGGCGGATGATCAATTTTTTCTCCGCCGATCTTGCGAGCGGCCAAAAAACCCTCGCGGGCGACACTCGACTCCAGATTCAAATAGTTCAGGCGTTCATCATCGGATCGCAAGTAGGGCTTCGCCTCAAAATAGCGTTCACGTTCTTGTTTCCCCTGGAGGCGACGCTCGGCCTTCAATAATAACTGGCGTTTCTCGAGGCTTCTCGAGTCGGGCCGCCCTCCCAACTCGAGTTGGGCTTTGGCTGCAAACTCTCGATCGCGGTCCTTTTGCACGGATTGAGTTGCAAAAGACTCTTCGTCTTCCTTGAACGCATACCCGGAACCAGGTGATCTCTGCACGAAGGCACAGGCATTGAGTCCCAGCAGAGCGAGGACCATCATGGATCGCATGAACAAGACCTTCGTCGAAGGTCGCGCTGACTTTTGACCTGTTGTACGCATGGGTTTCTCCATCTTCCAATGACGGCCCGATCCTCTATCGGCGAGATCCCATCTCAATTTGAGTCGAGACTTTGCGCGAGGCTTCGGTCGCTGATTCACTCGAAGTTCGAAATCCGCTGTCGCCCCGTCCTTTGGCATGGCAACATGTTGAAGACAGAGCTGGAGTTCGAAGTCCAAACCACCGCGATGATTTTGTAGCTAGAGGTTCGGTGTTCGATGTCGAATGATCAAAATGGCGGAGATCTCATCAATCTCGAGGACATTGTTCGAGATCTCGGGGCAGTTGCGCCGCCGACCTCGCCCCAGCCGGCGTCAGCGGCTGATAGCTCAGGACCTTCAGCGAGTCATCTGACCCTTGATCAAAAGCCGGAGCCCTCAGCGAAGCCGAAAGGGACATCGTCCCAGACCTCGGGCGTGACCTCGGGCGAGACTTCGGGTCGAAACTCGCGCCCTCTCGACGACGATCAATTGGATTCGCTTTTGAGCGAAGGGTCTCCCGAGTTCGCCGCAGGTCTTAAGGAGCTGCAAGAATCCCAACAAGGTCTCTCTGCTGAAGCCGAGATCGCCCCGCTCGAGTCAGATGCCGAGGTTCGCGATTTGGTCGTCGCCAATCTTCGCGGATTGACGATTAAAGATCGATTAAAGTTTTTGCGTCAGCGGCTTCAGCATCGTCTCGCGGATGCAGGACAGTGGTCTCGAGAGAAGGTCTCCAAAGCGATTGTCTATGCGAAGACCGAAGGTCGGGCCGCGCTGATCGCCGGACTCAAGAGGACACTTCAAGCTTTAAAGAAGGCCCTGGTTGTATCGCTTGAGCGGATGAGTCTCGTACTCCGAGGGTTCAGCGCTTTGACGATGCAGCAAAAACTCGCGGTCATGGGTGCTCTGGTTGCAACGCTGCTCGCGATGTGGATTGTCCTCAGGATGCTCGAGGGCCATCTTCTGCCCCCGTCCCAACGCCCTTGGATAGGAGCTATGTCTGATATTGCCGATCAAAAGTTCTCGATTGAAGCCGGAGCGAACTTCGAAGATTTCAATGATCCGCTCTTGCACCCGGAGTTCATTGTCCTCCTTGAAAGAGTGATCGTGAACCTGGCACGGACACCGGAAAGTCGAGGTGTGCCGATGGCAATGGTCGATCTCTTTCTTCAGTCCGATCGACGCGAAACAGCTGTTGAGCTGAAGGATCGAGAAATTGAAGTCCGCGATGCCGTCGCGCGAGCGATTGAGGGCCTAAGTTATCCTGAGTTGGCTGAAGAGGCTGGCAAAACAAAAATGAAGCTGCTCGTTCGCCGCGACCTCAATAACATTTTGAGCCAAGGTAAGGTTCGTCGGGTTTACATCAAGACCATTGTTCTCAACCCCGATGAGATGTAATTCAAAACTCGGTTTCGGTAACTCTGGGCTATTGGCCTTGGACGTCCATGTCGCAAGGTCGACGCGAAGTGGTGGGTGAGTTACAGCGCCATCAGATTTTGACCCGATCAGATTTTGACCCGATCAGATTTTGACCCGATCAGATTTTGAATTGATTGGGATCTATTCCGTAGGTTCGAAGTCGATCGTGAAGAGTGGATTTGGGAAGGCCCAAGTCTTGAGCGGTCTTACGTTGGTTCCCGCGATTGGCCGTGAGCCTTCTGATGATCATTTCTCGCTCGATTTCGCGAATCACGTTCTGCCCAACACCCGGCGGAGTTGAAGAGCTTCCCGAGAGATACTGTGCATGTGGATTGACGGAATCCGCGAGCGGCATGACCTCCGGATAGAGTCGCGGCTCCATGATATTGGCAAGGTCTTCGGGTTGAATGTTCTGCCCCGGGTAGTAGGCCGCGGCACGTTGAATCACGCTGCGCAGTTCGCGAATGTTCCCGGGCCACGAATGCTCGCGCAGGCGTTCAATGGCGTTGTGCGAGAGTCGAACTCGGTAACTGCGGCAAAGCTGATAAACGAGATCCGTGAAGTCCTCCATTCGATCGCGCAGTGCCGGAGGGCTCATGGAACAAACGTTGAGTCGCCAATATAAGTCTTCGCGGAAGTGGCCGAGCTTCACCAAATGAATCAGGTTTTTATGAGTCGCCGCAATGATGCGCACGTCGGTCTTGATACAGCGATCGCTTCCGACAGGTCGAATCTCTTTGGCTTCCAGCGCTCGCAGGAGTTTGGGTTGAAGGGAAAGCGGTAAGTCGCCGATTTCATCCAAGAACAGCGTACCACCGCGAGCCGCCTCAAAAGCTCCCTTGCGATCATGAGTCGCGCCCGTGTAGGAACCACGCAAATGACCAAAGAGCTCGCTTTCAATGAGACTCTCGGAGAGCGCGCTGCAGTTGATGGCCACAAAAGGCATTTTAGCGCGCGTCGAGTGCCGGTGAATGGCTTCCGCGAGGATCTCTTTGCCTGAGCCTGAGGGTCCGACGAGCAGCACCGAGAAATCCGTCTTGGCGAATTGTGGGAGTCGCCGTAGCTCGGCCTCCCAGATGGGAGACTTCGAGCTCAGTTCGAGTGCTCGCCAGGGCTGTTCGGTGAAGTAGAAGCTGAACTCGCCCACTTGAATGAAGTCATGGTCTTTCAGGCGAGCTTCGCTGACCCTCGAGCCGTTCAAATAGGTGCCGTTGGTGGATTGTAAGTCGCGAAGAAACCAGCCGGAGGAATCCCGTCGTTCAATTCGGCAGTGGCGGAGGCTCACGGAATCAGAATCGAGGCGAAGGCCCATGTCGGGGTCGCGTCCCATCGAGAGAAAGCCGCTGATTTCCAGGGAATTCACGCCCATTGCCGAGTTGGGCGTCGGCGAAGTGAGGTAAGCCCGTTCCGGCACTTCCGTCAGGCGGGGCCAGCGCTCGGTGGGCGCTTCACGCATCATGAGTCCGCGTTGGTGTTCCGGGCGAGGCAGTCGACCTTCGATGGGATCGTGGGGAAGTCGAATCTCCGATTTTGAAGGCGTGGGCGTGGCAAGCATTGAGGTCTCCTTGGGTCATGGGCCTTGCGGGATTGCAAGGCGAGTTGTTGTGGGATCAGCGAAGCGGCGTTTGCCTCGCGGGAGGGTGCTCAAGGCAAATGGGGCACCAAGGAGAGAGGGGGGCTTTGGATCGCGGCAGCGAATTCAATCGGGTTTGGCGTCAGGGGGATCGGCTTCACTCCGTGAGTCGGAACCTGAATCCGAGATTCCGGACGGGGGGTTCACGTGTTAGGCTAAGGCCCATGCAGCGTTTGACCTTTTTGACCTCGGCCAAAGAGTTGGGCCAATGTCCTCCGGATTTGATGGCAGAGATCGCCATTTTGGGCCGCTCCAATGCCGGCAAGAGCTCTTTGATTAATGCTTGGGCCGGGGCTCAAGTCGCGCGCATCAGTTCCACGCCAGGCAAAACCAACCTGATCAATTTCTATCAGGGTCGTCAGTATCGCGTGGTCGACTTCCCAGGTTACGGATTTTCAAAACGAAGCGGCGACGAGCAGGCGACTTGGTCCGGTATGATCGAGAGTTTTCTTTCTGGTCGAGGGCAAGTTCGCGGGGCCATTCTCGTCATGGATGTTCGTCGAGATTGGGAAGACGACGAAAAAATGTTGGGTCAGTTTCTCGCTCGAATCGGTCGGCCGTTGGCGGTTGTGCTGACCAAAATTGACAAGCTCAATCGTGCGGAATTGCAGCGAGCCGAAGCGCGTTTGAAAGCGAGCACGAAGGGTTTGCCCATCTTCTTGGTTTCAAGCCCTCAGCGCTTAGGCATCGTGGAATTAGAAGCGTGGATTTACCGCAACTGGGTCGCCTCGACATGATTGTGGTCTCGCTGCTCATTTTTGTTATTACATTTGCCAACGTTTGGTATTGGCGAAGATTAGCAGATGGCAAAGTGCCCAACGGTTTCATGGCAGCTCTCATGGGCTCGGCGCTGGCAATTTTGTTGTTCGCGGCCTGCTTCGCGCTCGGTATTTGGTACAGCTTGTCTCGTTTGCGCGGCGAAGGCTGGCCTCTGGGACATATATTTTGATTTGAATTCCGAATTGCTGTTCGTCGCGATCAGCGGTTTGGACAAGGAGGCGTATGGCTTCGGTCGCGGTGATTCCATCTCGATGGGGATCCACGAGATTTCCAGGTAAGCCTCTGATCAAACTGCAAGGACGTGAGCTTTTGGCCCGTGTCATTGATGGTGCGCGCACCTCGAGACGCGTGAGCCGATTGATCGTCGCGACCGACGATGATCGGATCGCGGAGTTGGCGCGGCGTGAAGGCGTCGCGGTGGCTATGACTGCGAGTGAATTGGCCACAGGCACGGATCGCATTTGGGCGGCAATTCAAAACGATGTGGACGTGGCGGTGGATGACATTGTTGTGAATGTGCAGGGTGATGAGCCGCTGATTTTAGGCGAAACTCTGGACGCCTTGATTGCCGCTTTTGATCATCGACCGGAGTTATCTATGGCGACCCTGGGGCGTCGGCTGGATGTGAGTCTTGAAGCCGATCGCCGGGCGCTGACGGCTGCAACGACTGCAAAAATCCTTGTCAATGTGAAAGGGGAGGCGATTTATTTCAGCCGTTTTCCTCTGCCGTTTTCCCGTCAGGCGCCAGAGTTGGCGAACGGCGAACATCGTCGCGGCGTCTACAAGCACGTGGGTATCTATGCGTACCGACGCCGCTTTTTGCAGGAGTTCTGTGCGGCGCCCCCCTGCTTTATGGAGCAATTTGAGGGGCTGGAGCAGCTGCGTGCCTTGTGGCTCGGGGCGCGAATACAAGTGATCGAAACGACGCAGGAGAGTTGGGGTGTTGACACCCCTCAAGATGTTGAAAAGATTGAGGCATTATTGAATGCTCGCACGCCTCTCGGCACAAGGTGAACACATGGTGAAATCTCGCCCGCAATCCAAGCGCCTGTCGCCCGCAAAAAAATCTACGTCCAAAAAAAACCAGCCTCGCGGCACTCCTGAGTTGCGAAAGTTGATTCGACGAACAACGGCGAAGTCGGTGGCGCCGCTTGAGCAGAAGTTCGTGTTTGTGACGGGCGGCGTGGTTTCGTCGATTGGCAAGGGTCTGACGGCGGCGAGTCTCGGCACCTTGCTCGAAGCGCGTGGCCTGAAAGTCACGCTGATGAAGTTCGATCCCTACCTCAACGTGGATCCGGGCACGATGTCGCCACTTCAGCACGGCGAAGTCTTTGTCACCGATGACGGTGCCGAGACCGATTTGGACTTGGGGCACTACGAGCGCTTCACCTCGATCACGGTTCAACGAAGCAATTCCGTCACCACGGGCCAAGTGTACGAATCCGTTATCGCCAAAGAGCGCCGTGGCGACTACCTCGGCGGCACGGTCCAAGTGATTCCGCACATTACCGACGAAATCAAAGCTCGTATGTTTGAGGCGGCCCAGGGAGCTGAAGTTGCCATCGTGGAGATCGGGGGCACCGTAGGTGATATCGAGAGCTTGCCGTTTTTAGAGTCCATTCGCCAAATGCGTACGGATCTGGGGCATGAGAACTCGATCTTCATTCATGTGACTTATGTGCCGTACATTGCGGCGGCCGGTGAGCTCAAGTCGAAGCCCACGCAGCACTCGGTGAAGGAGCTCCGCGAGATCGGTATTCAGCCTGACTTCTTAGTTTGTCGCTCCGAGCGAGTTATTCCAAATGATGTCAAAGCGAAGATCGGCTTGTTTTGCTCGGTGCGCCCCGACAACGTCATTGGAGCACACGATTGTTCGACCATTTACGAGGTCCCCCTGATGCTGCATGAGCAGGGCTTTGATGAGTTGGTTGTGAACCGCCTGGGTCTGGGCTCCGAAGAGCCCAATATCGAACAATGGGTCAAGATTGTCCGCACGCTGAAAAACCCTGAGAAAACTGTGAACATCGGTGTGGTCGGGAAGTACGTGGACCTCAAGGAGAGCTACAAGTCTTTGAATGAAGCACTGGTTCACGGCGGGATCGCCAACAACTCACGGGTTGAACTTTCCTGGGTGGATTCGGAAACTTTGACGGACGAAAATGTCGGGACAGCTTTAGCGGACGTTGATGCGGTGCTCGTTCCCGGTGGATTCGGCGAACGTGGAGCGGAAGGCAAAATGGTTGCCATCCGCTATGCGCGTGTGAATCGGATTCCCTACCTCGGAATTTGCTTTGGCATGCAGCTCGCGGCCATAGAGTTTGCTCGCAATGTTTGTGGTCTACCCGATGCAACATCAAGGGAATTTGCTCTTGGTGGCCCGGGCAGTAAAAAGTCGTCTCGCAATTTCGTCATCGATATCATGGATGAGCAGCGAGCCATTCAAGACAAGGGTGGAACCATGCGTTTGGGTTCCTATGCGTGTGCTCTCGAGGAGTCGAGTTTGGCACGCAAGATCTACGGCAAGCCCTTGATCTATGAGCGCCATCGCCATCGTTATGAGTTCAATAACAAATACCGCCCGCTATTCAAAAAGAACGGTATGACCCTCTCGGGAGTTTGCGAAGACCGCGACCTCGTTGAAATCATTGAGTTGGGAACGCATCCCTGGTTTGTGGGCGTGCAATTCCATCCCGAGTTCAAATCGCGCCCCACTTCGCCGCACCCGTTGTTTTCGAGCTTCGTAGGCGCGGCTCTCGCACACCGCAAGCAGCGGCACTCCTCGCGATCTCGAGATCGCCAAACGGGTCGTCGAACTGCGCCACGACGTGAAGCTCGTGGACGAGCGAACGTTTGATGAAATGGTTGAAGCCGCCATTGATTTGCTGATTTGAGAAATGAAGAATATGAAGACTATGGAATCGAGTTCGGCCGGCAAGATGGGAAATGAACTGCGCAACGCCAACGAAACCCGGGATGCCGAAGAGGCGCGTCGAGTGTTTGAGATAGAAGCTCGGGCGGTCTTGGCGCTTCGTGATCGGATCCATCCGACATTCACGCAGGCCGTCGAGTTGATCACTCAGTGTCGCGGCAAAATTGTCGTGACCGGGATGGGTAAGTCGGGGCTCGTCGGACGCAAGATCGCCGCGACTCTGTCCTCCACCGGAGCTCCGAGCGTGTTTTTGCACCCCGCAGAAGGTCTGCATGGCGATCTCGGCGTCATTGGCACGGGCGACGTCGTTTTGGCGATCTCCTACGGAGGCGAGCAGCCGGAGTTGGAAGCACTGTTGCGCTATTGCTCGCGCAAGGGTGTGCCCTTGATCGCGATCACAGGCAAAGTGAATTCAACGCTAGGTCGCGCGGGAACTGCAACTTTAGACGTCCACGTCGATGAAGAGGCTTGTCCGATGGGGCTTGCGCCGACGGCCTCGACGACAGCGACTTTGGCCATGGGTGATGCCCTGGCCGTCGCAGCTCTGCAGCGACGTGGATTCAAGTCCGAAGATTTTGCCGAGCTCCATCCTGGTGGTTCGCTGGGCCGACGCTTGCTCACCCGAGTGGCGGACGTCATGCATGCGGGAGAAGCTTTGCCTCTGGTGAAAGCCGATACGCCTATGCGCGAAGTGATCTCTGTGATGACACAAAAAGAAGTGCGCGGCGTGGCTGGTGTGGTCGATGAGCAGGGGCATCTCGTGGGTGTTGTCACCGACGGCGACTTGCGACGTCGGCTCGAGAAGAGTCAGAATCCTTTAGACGATCGTGCTCGCGATCTGATGTCGCGGGCTCCGAAGACGGTCGACTGCTCTGAACTTGCCGAGAAAGCCTTGTTCATGATGGAGCAGTTCAAGATTCAAACTTTGTTTGTCGTGCAGCGAGACTCGGCTGACCCACATCAACCCGTCGGGCTCTTGCATTTGCAGGATTTGCTCGCATCGAAATTGCGGTAGCTATTATTGAGGTAGCTATTATTGAGGTCGTCAGTTTGGTCATTCTCGGTGTTGTTGCTGACTTCGAGCGAAGGGCCTCGACCTAGGTTGGGTCGAGTTCTCATCCTTCATTGCTCACTCGACTCCGCCTGTTCACACTGAGGACATGAACTCGGAACTTTCTCAGTTAAGGTCCTCGCCGTTGTCGCCAACCGATGAAGAAGATTGTACGACAAAAGAAGACCTGAGTTCGTCAGGCCATTCCATGAACGATTGCTCCTTTGACGATACGGCGAGCTTCGTTCGTGCCGCCCAATTGCAGCAGATCCAATTGATTCTGATCGACGCGAAGACTGTGTTGAGAGATGCCGATTTGCGAAGCTCAGACCGACGCTCAGCCTCGGGAATGACGGATAATTTTGGCTGGAGTGTCCGGGACAATATGGGCATTCGCGCATTGCGAAGAGCTGGATATGACGTTGTGTTTTTAACTTCCATTGCAGACGCCGAATCGCGATCGCACGCCGAAGAGCTGAGTTGTGACTTGTGGGTCAGTCGCTCGATGTCCTCGGGGGAAATCGGAACTGCGGACGATGGTGTTGAGAATCAAGTCGAAAATTGGGGCGAGATCTGGACTGAGATTCGAGAAGGGGCCGGGCGTCGCTCACTCGATTTGGGTCAAGTCATTTTGGTCACAGATCGAAGGCTCGACCGAGAGTCAGACCAAGGCTTGACAAAAGAACCCGAGAACCAGCCCAACGAGATTGAATTATCATTGGGGGCCGTCGTGAGCACGTCATCAGCAAAACGATCTGTAACATCTCCCTCGCACTCGCAGAGTTCAGAGTCACTTGCCGCAAGTGTTCAATTGAAGCTCCAAGCGAAGTCTGGGCACGGGGCACTTCTTGAACTTTGTCATTTGCTCTTGCCGATCCGAGTCCGTCGCTCTTCCTCGGCGCTGATGGCAAAGGGCTTTGCAGCCTGGATCATGGGAATTGTTTTGAGCGGATTTCTCATTACGGCACCGGCCTTGGCGCAAGAGGCCGAGCGAATTCGATTTCCCGAAGAGGAGCTCGCGACGGAGTCGGTTCTCCCGGTGTTCGACCAACCGGTCAGTGTGAAGTCCCGAAATGTTGAATTGGCTTCTCGCTTGGAGCTTGGGTTGCAGGGCGGATACGCCATGACGGAGCCGTTCTTCAACCCACTGAGTTTCGGATTGTCTCTCGCTTACCACTTTAATGAAGAGTGGGGCGCTCAGGTGATGTACAACACGCAGATGCAGGGGCTTTCCAGCGAGGCCAGTCAGCTCAATCCCATTCCCAACACGAGTCCGCCGGTCAATGCGAATCTGCAGTATGCCCCTGCGCCGAAGGCCATCGCGATCGCCAACGTTCAGTACTCCGCCTACTACGGTAAAATCTCACTTTCCAAGGAAATGGTGATGAACTTGCACCTGTTCGGACTGGCAGGTGCGGGAATGATCACCTTGGGCGATGTGCAAAAGCCCCTGGTGACAGTTGGTCTCGGTCAGAAGTTCTACTTCAATGATAAAATGTCTTTCCGTTTTGACCTTCGTCTTCTCGCTTACCAAGGTCCAGATCCCACGTCGATTCGTCTCGACAACAAGTTTGAACCGCAGCCTTCCAGCGCGTTCAGCAATCGAGTGTTCATTGAGGGCTTTCTCACCGCGGGTCTGAGCTACGCTCTCCCTGCGTTCTGAAATGCAATCTCACAAAGTGGCGCTCCGTAGCTTCTTGCGAAGAGTTGTCGCAGACATCCTTTGCTCGCTTTTTTGAGCGCGACTCAAGATTTTATCAATTCATCGCACGTCATCGCACGCGATCCGCGGTCCCGACACGTTCGTCCACTTTCTCGATGTCGCTCACTTTTCCCAACTCTCCCACAGACAAACGTCGAGTCCAGGCTTACGCCTCGAACTGACCCCTGAAGCTACACTATCGCAACCAATTCGTTATCATATTGAAACGAGCCGCACTTCGCTCATCGTGGAACTTCAGCTCGAAAGGTGCGTGACGCATGCTGCGTTGGAATTTAGATCAATCGACTTTGAGTAGGCTCGCGTCTTGGGCAGTCGTTTCAGTTGGAGGCTTGAGCGCTCAGCTTCTTGCCGGGATTCTGGCTATAGGCCTATGGCTGTCAGCCTCGCCGGCTTTGGCGCAAGACGACGAGCCGCCGCCTCCACCTGCGGGTGAAGAACAAAACATGGATGCGATCGAGCAGCTCTTCACAAAAGAAGAAGAAACCCTGGTCATCGATGATTCGAAGAGCGCTCCGCCGAAAGACGAGAAAGAAATTAAAGGAGTCGCGGACCTTGCGACACTCTCTGAGTTTAAAGACGTCGCCATCATTCAAAAACGATTCTTGCCGAAGACGAAGCGTTTCGAAGCCTACGGCGGCGTGAATGGCATCCTCAACGATAAGTTTTTCTCGAGCTTTGGTTTAAATGCGCGACTTGGTTATTCGTTCTCCGAGCGATATGGAATTGAGCTTGTCACCTTCTTGCTGACGACGACCGAACGGCAGGTCACGTCGGATCTTCGCGATCGTCGGGGCGTGACCACCACGAACTTCGTTACGCCAAAAAGCTATTACGGCTTAGATTTTAAGTGGACACCGGTCTACGGCAAAATGACCTGGCTCAACAAACGGATCACGCCCTTCGATCTCTATTTTTCAGGCGGAATGGGTATGACCAACACGAACCAAGGCCGAAGTGAGCCGACCTTCCATCTCGGAACCGGGCAAATCTTTGCGATCACGAAGTCCTCAGCATTTCGATGGGATTTCAGCTGGAACTTCTACTCGGCGACCTCGGGTGTGACCGGTGCCACACAGTCAGGTAGCTATAACAATCTCCTCATCACGCTGGGCGCGAGCTTCTTCTTTCCGGAGGCGACTTACCGATGATCAAGATGCCCGTCACTTCATTGACTCCAGAGAATTTGAAGTCGCGTCGATTGGATTCTGTTTGGATGGGTTCCAAGCTTGGAGCGAAATACCTGGTCGTATCTGTTTCGATCGCGCTTCTCCTGCAGGGTGTACCTGTGGCGAAAGCTTCAGTGAAACCGGGTACCGGTCTCATTGAAGCCGCTGTTATTCCCGCGGCAGAGATTCTGATTCCTGAAGTTATCGCATCTCAGGATAAGGTTGGGACGGCTCAGCTTGCGGATACCGAGATCGCTTCGCGTTTAGAGATCTTGCGCCTCATCGACGAGCTCCCCGCGCCTAGGTCTGAGCACGGAGAGTGGGTTGAAGCCGCAGCTGAAGAAATTAACGATGAGCTTTGGGCCGGAGCCGAGGGCAACACTGAGTTGCAGGAGGAGCAGTTCGCTCAGGCGAGCGGGGCAAAAAAACGGCCTTCGACCAAGCCGAAAGGCAAAACGACGTCCAAAGCAAAGTCAGCCAAAGCCACGAAGCCCGGGACGTCTCGGGCCACAAGTCGCAGTGCCACACTGAGGCGTCAAACAGGGCAAACCTCGGGATCGTCAACGGCTTCGCGCTCCACGGTAGTCGATCGACGCTCGGCTTTTGATGAAGCTCGGGGTCGGGAAGCGGTGGCTCGCGGCGACTTCGCGGGTGCTGCTCGAATCTTTTACACGCTGGCGGAGCGAGAGAAGGATCCGGAGCGTCTCTTACAGCTGAGATTCTTGTTGGGAAGAACCCTGCAAGAGCTTGGCTTACATCAGGTTGCGGCTTTTCCCTTTTACGAGATCATTCGTTCACAGGGAAAGGTGAATGCAAAAAACAAATATGTTCGGCAAGCGCTCGAACGTCTCACGGTGGCAGCCGATGCCTTGGAAAGCGATATTCTGCTTCGTTATGCAGTTAAGCAGATTGAAGAGGAAGATTTTCCAGCGGAAAACCGCGACATGCTTTGGTATCGACGGGGTGAGCTCCGAGCTGCCGAGCGCAACCACGTGGAAGCTGCGAGAGAGTTCAATCGGGTGCGTCCTACGTCTCTACTTTATCCCCGTGCTCGATATCGCTTGGCCTTGGCTTTGACTGAAGCTGGCCAGCTTGAACGAGCCCAAGAGGTTTTCGAAGGGCTCGCTGAATCCTCTGTTCGCGGAGGTGTCACGGACCGAAATCGCGTGAATGCCCTGCTGGGCCGCGCGCGGGTGCTTTATCAGCGCAAGATGTTCGAGTCTTCAATCGAGGCCTATCGCGAAGTGCCGCGCGATACAGAACAATGGCACGAGGCTTTGTTTGAAACCACGTGGGCGAATCTGCAGGATGGTCGATTCCGCTCTGCGCTTTCAAACTTTCATTCTTTGCACTCCCCGTACTACGAGGATTTCTTCCAGCCTGAATCACTTCTCTTGCGTGCGATCGTCTATCACTACATTTGTCGCTACGACGAAATGGAAAAGACTTTGGGTCTCTTCGAGCGCGTCTATGGTCCGGTGCAGAGAGATCTGGGTGGGGTGATCTCGGGTAATCGCAATCCGGTTAACGTTTTTCGCGAATTGCGCCGCATCGAAGAGCGATTCGACGAATACAAGCGTCAGCGGCGTAGAAACCTACAGATTCCCTTCATTGTTGCCCGACAAGTTCTCAAAGAAGGCGATGTTCGCCGAGGCTTCGAGTACGTCCGCAATCTTGAAAGAGAAAAAAAGAAGATTGAATCCTTGCCGCCGCAGTGGAGAGAGGCGCGCGTGGGGCGCTACGCGAAGCGAGTGGTGGAGCGCCGAATCGAGTCCACAGAGGTCGCGGTGGGTAAGCTGGCCAAGAAGCACATGGCGCGCTTACGCGGCGAATTGGTCGGTCATTTCGAGCAGGCGAACTTGATTCGCTTAGACATGTTGTCCAGTAAAAAGGAGCAGGTCAAAAGTGAGATCGCTGGCAAGGGCATTGAGCGGGATGCGGACCAGGTCGATCAGAGACAAGATCGCGCCTTCTATATTCAAAACGGTTACGACTACTGGCCGTTTAAAGGCGAGTACTGGCTGGATGAGATTGGCAACTATCACTACGTCGGCGTGAAAGCTTGCGAATGAGCATGGGGCGGAAGGTGGAGCGATGAAGGTCAAGTCATTCATTTCGTTTGAGCTGAGCAAAGGCCGTGGAGGCTGGCGTGCGCCTTTTGCCCTGCTTCTTGTGACAACGATGACCTTCACAGTGATTGGCGCGGTACCCCTGGAAGCAGAGGCAGAGAGGACATCTCAAAACAATAAGTCATCGCGTGGAGCTAAGCCTAAGAAGCCTGCCAATCGAGCTAAAGCGGTTGCCGCAAAGTCGACAAGCTCGTCAAAGGCACGAGCTGGATCGGCGTCTGATTCACCGAAAAGTATTCAGCGCCGAGCATTGCCCCAATCGCGCCGCATCGAGGAGCCAAAAATACAGCGCAATCTCAGCGATATTAAGCCACCACGGACCAATGATTTTTATGAAGGGGGGGGCAAAGAAGCGGAGTACGAAAGGTTGCTCGATCAGGAGATCGCCGCACTGTTCAATCTGGTACAAAAATCTAAGGCGAGTCCAACTCGAGGTGAAATGTGGTTGCGATTAGCTGAGCGTTATGTCGAAAAGTCTCGCTTGGTCGAGTATCGCGAGCAAAGTGCTTATGATCGTCGCGTGAAAGACTATCTCGATGGCCGTACCAGATTGAAGCCACGGCTCGATACGACGAAAACTCGAGAGTACAACCGCAAGGCCGTCCAGCTCTACGAATGGTTCCTCCGCGACTTTCCCCGAGATCCGAAGGTTGATCAGGCTTTGTTCTTTCTGGGTTACAACCACTTTGAGCTTGGTAACACCACCAAAGGTGAACAGTACTATCAGCAACTCGTACGCAACTATCCGGACTCCGTCTATGTGGCAGAATCTCACTTCGCATTGGGTGAGTTCTATTTCGAGAACGAAGACTGGGAGAATGGCTTCAACAACTATCAGAAGGTTATTCAGGCCAAGCGTGCTCGCCTCGCGAGTTTTGCGTATTACAAGGCCGCATGGTGTCTATTCCGAATTCGCCGGACGGCGGATGCACTCAAGTATCTCGAGAGAGTCATTCGAATGGCGAAGTCGGGAGAAGAGTCCTCGTCGGCAGGTGGACGTCGAGCCATTAACCGGATTCGCTTAGGAGTAGAAGCGTTGAAAGACTATGTCCCTTTCTACGCCGAGGCTGGCGAAGTTTCTCAGGCCCTCAATGATTTTCAACGTGTAGCAGGTGACGAAAAGGTCGCTATTCGAATGTTGGAACAGCTGGCCTTCATCAAGAGCGATCAAGGCATCGCCGATGCGGCGACAACGCTATTTCGTCAGCTCATCGGCTTTAATCCTGTGAGTGAAAGAGCGGCGGAGTACCAATATCGGATTGTGATCGCCTATCAAACCCTCGACGCACGAAAGTTTCGCGAGCAGCTGGACGCGTGGCTAGAGGGTTTTGGGCCCGGTTCGCCATGGTATCGTGAGAATGAAAAGAACCAAAAGCTCGTGAGCGATATGAATCGTCTTCAAGAAACGACGATGCGCAATCACGTGCTTCAGTTGCATCAGACGGCTCAGAACTCGAGAGCGGCGTTTAGCCAGAAGGTCGCCGCCGAGGCCTATGAGCAGTATCAAAAGTACTTTGCGAGCTCAGAGAAGATTTCCGAGATGCAGTTCTTCCATGCAGAACTCATGTTCGATATGGCCAAGTATGCGGAGGCGGCTCGGCTCTACGACATGGTGGCCGAACGAAGTGGCTCCGCGGATAGTATGAAGTATCGTGAAGAGGCGATGCTCAACGCCGTTGTGGCGAGAGAAAAGCTGCTTCCGTCGACGGCGGCGCTCGATCAACGTAAAGGCACTGCGACGCAGCAGATCCCACTTGAGCCCGAAGTTGAGAAATTCGAAAAGTCGGCCAAGAGATATATGGCCGCTTAT
>CANHQR010000061.1 GCA_947462815.1 Pseudobdellovibrionaceae bacterium | reverse complement strand
TGGCGTTCGCGTCGGCGATCGATTGCAGTTGCTGACGTATTCGGGACGTCGCTTCGATTCGCCACTGAAGCGCTTGGGTGTGGTGGAAGTTGAAAGGCTGATGGGAAATTCGCAGAGTGAGGCCATTATTGACGGTCGGTATGAGGTGCCCGTCTATGCAAAAGTGGGCTTCCAAGCGCCGACGCAGGTGAATTTAGCGGCGCAGACTTTAGGGACCGGAACAGATTGGGCACTCACAGTCGGCGGCGAACTTGTGGGCTTTGCTGGCGATGCGGCCGAGGCCCGGTTTCAACCCAAAGTTTTCCGCTTCAATGCCACGCCCTTTGGCGTGTTGGGCTTGGCTTATCGAGATAGTCTGGCGCGAGGCCATTTCGGAAGCGTGCGTTCCGACACGGAGACCCTGAATCTCTTTGAGGTGTGGGCTCTGCACAACTGGAAGACTTGGGGCGGAGACAATTCAGCTCTTCTGCTTTCCCTCGGTCTTCGATATTTCTCATTGCAAGTTGTGCCGCGCGTGGGTGCCATCACCAGTCTTGAATCCGGCAGCGTGATCTCGCCAATGCTGGAGCTTCGTTACAACTCCGTATCGCGCGGTTTGATTCGCCTCTTTGTGTTGGGCGAAGCCTTTTATCCGCTGATTTCAAGCGGTGGTTCCGGCTCAGGCTTAAGCTTTGCTTTTGGTGGAGGGGCGGGCGCCGGTGCGCAACTGAGCCTCACGCCGCGATTGGCTGTTGAAGTGTCGGGGAGATCGCGCTATTTCCGTCGTCCTGTCGAAGGACTGAGTGGCGTGCAGGAGCGACAAAACACCGTCGGCGGAACTTTGATCTTTAGGTTCTAGTCGTCGCGCTCGAGCTTGGCGCCACATTGCCCGGCCACCAGAGGTGCCAAGAACTGCCACGCTATTTCGTCAAGCGGGAGAATCAGATATGCTCGAGTCCCACGCCAGCTCACGGCGAAACGACTTTTTACTCACGCACTGGTCGCGTTATCCGGCTTGGCCCTCGGCGGTCGCTGAGGCTTTCTCGGCGTGGAAGTCGGGACGTTGGCCCTTGAGTCTCGGGAGTGAGTTCACTTCGGGTGCGAAACTCCGCTGGCACACGCTGTCGCTTGGGCCGCAGACGTCTCAACCCGTAGCACCGTATCCCATGGACGTGTTGCGAGAAGGCGACTGGGTGAGTGTTCATGAGGCCGATGGCGAAGTCATCCTTTGGGCGCCGAAGCTCAATGAGCAGGCTTTCCTGGCGCAGAGTCAGCTCGCAACCGAGAGATGGTCGAAGTTGCTCACAAGCTTGCGCCAGTTTTTTCTGGAGCGCGGCTTTCTGGAAGCGAGCACGCCGATCTTGGCACCTTCACCCGGCACGGAGGCGTATTTGGACTCCGTCTCCGTGCGCCTGCGTCGATGGGATGGAGACGAGTTCACACGCTACGCGATCACCAGCCCGGAGTTTCACCTCAAAAAACTTTTGGCGGCGGGTTGTACGAAGATCTTTGAGATCGCGCGCTGTGTGCGAAACCTTGAAGGTGGCGAACAGCACGCGCTCGAGTTCCACATGCTCGAATGGTACCGAAGCTTCGCTTCACATCGCGAGATCGCCGCGGACCTTGTGGATTTGCTGGTGAGTCTCGGCGGGCCTCGGCCTCGTACGCGAACCTGGGTGAGTTTGGTCGAAGAGGTGATGGATCAGCGTTCGGCTTGGAAACATCCGACGCTCACGAAACTCACTTCAGCTACGGAGCGATCCGAGTTTTTGCGTCAGGCCCTGCAAATTCAAGAGCGAGACATCAGCGAACGGGGGCCGGTGGCTCGGCAGCCGCTCGAGTCCTTGCTTCAGGCTCTGAATGTCTCTTCGAGTGCGAACGACGGCGTGAATGATTTGTTGCAGAGACTTTGGTTGGAGCGCTTAGAGAATTTGCTCGCGGCATCCGCTGATGTGCCTTGCATCGTCGAGAACTTCCCGCCCGCGCTGTCGGCGTTGGCGCGGGTTGGGACGGAGGGTTGGGCGGAGCGCTTTGAGCTTTATTGGCGAGGTTTGGAAATCGCCAATGCCTTTCATGAGCTCAATGATCCCGAAGAGAACCAGCGGCGCTGGGCGCGGGATTTGGAGGAGAAGCGACGCTCGGGCCGGCCTGAAGTTCCTTTGGATGACGAATTGTCCGAGGCCTTCGCGCAAGGTGTGCCACCAGCGGGCGGCATCGCGCTGGGCGTGGAGCGCCTGGCGATGGCGCTTTGGCGCGTGGAGAAGATCAACGAGGTTCGACCCTTTGTGTATTGAGATACTGAGTCTGTGTTGGATCCAACGAGCCTAAGTCGGTAATTCAAAGTTGAAGCAACTTCGTTATATCTCGCAGATGAGAAGAGCGGGGAGTGGGCGGCCGCAGAGGGAATCCGCGCTGGCGCAGTTCAGGTTTCGGCGATCAACCGAGCATTGTGCCCCGGAAAAAACGCCATTCGGCCGATTAAATGAGACGAAGTCGAAAATCCGCACGCGACGGGCCCTGTCGGAGCCGCCGTGCACGACGAACCGTTCCCGTTTAGCCGCGATTAATTTCTTCTTTGAGTTCTTTGCCGACTTTGAAAAAGGGCAGCTTCTTTTCCGACACGTTGATGACTTCGCCGGTGCGGGGGTTGCGGCCTTTGTAAGGCTCATAATAGCGGTTCACAAACGAGCCAAAGCCGCGGATCTCGATGCGATCGTCGCGCATCAAGGCCTCAACCATTGAATCGAAAATGGTGTTGACGACGGTTTCGGCTTTCACGCGAGTGATGCCGGCGCGCTCAGAGATCAAATTGATGAGGTCGGCTTTCGTCATGGGCTCCTCAGAACAATCGTGAAGAACTGCGGACTGGAATGCTTTGAGGATAGGGAGATTCGGCGGATGGCGGCAAGTGTCTTGCTCCAAAAAACCTAAAGATTGCGTCGCGTTAGCCCTCAGGACGGGCGAAAAACTGCCGCCGGCTCTCCGTGACCTCATCGGCCTCCACATTTGGCCAATGAATGGTCGAGTTCACGCCGAATTCATTTGCTCTCGACCCATGATCGAGGCCGGCCGGCAAGTCTCGCAAAGCGCCCCGCGGGGGGCTTGGCCTTAAAGCGAAGCGTCGTCGGAGACGAGGCTTTGCTCGTAGTGCTGAGTCATATAAATCAGCACCGACACTAAGAGTGCGAACATGTACATCACCGTGGCCTCGTGAAGCGTGGACCAGAAAAGCCCCGCCACGTGAAAGCTGGACTGTGCGCCGAAGAGACCGGCGACCATCACCCGATGCGCATGGTGAGACGCGGGAATCTCCTGGAAGAGACGAAGTGTTTTCAGCAGCAAGTGGGCGATCAAGGTGAGATAAGCGAACAGCCCCAAGAGCCCCGTGCTCGAGAGTAAAACAAAATACGCATTGGAGCTTTCGCGCCGAGGTCCCACTTCGGTGGGCTCCAGTTGTGCGAACATCGCGTGCAGATCTCCAGCGCGACCGATGAAAGGCGAGGATTCCCAGATTTTTTCAAGCTTCAACATCTGCTCGCGCTGGGCCTCGCGCTCACTGGCGTCGCGAAGAAGCAGGAACTGGAGATTGCGTGTGAAGCTCGGTAGGCTCTCCTCGCTTGCGGCGGCCGTCTCCGTGGAATTCGGCGGCGCCGAAGGTGGGGCCAGCCAAGTGAGACTGCCCCAGAGTCCCACCAGAAGCGCGACACTGGCCGTCCAAAGTTTGAATCTGCGCTCAGCGGGAAAGAGCAAAATGCTGAGGGTGCCCGTCAAGCCGGCCCACCAGAGTCCGATTCGGAAAGTCAGAAAGAGTCCTAGTAGAAACAGAAGGCTTAAGACGAAACCCACCCACGTGAGCCAAGGACGCTCATCCCGCGGGCCCTTCAGGCAAGCCGCGGCCGTCGTGAGGGCCAAAAGAATCGCGAACATCGTACCCAGAATTTCGGGTGAGCCCAGCGGGCCGCGTGCGACGAAGACTCGCGACGCCTCATTTGCACCCGCGGACCAAGCGCTTTCGATCGCTCCCATCGAGAAAGGGTCCCAGCCGATCAAGCTTTGCACCACGGCGACGAGGACCAATGACAAACCCGCGCCGATGAAAATCTGCAGCACGCGATTCAGACCTGGGAACAAATCCCACGCATAGGTGAAAATCAGCACGAGAGGCACCCAGCGCATGGCGCCGAGGCCCGCCAGCCAATCCTCGAGGCGAGCGAAACCTGCGGAGGTCGACGCGGATGCGTCGTTGCCCCCCAAAGGTGAGCCCAGCGGCAGCAGCAGCAAGGATAGGATCTGCAGTGCGAAGATCGCCAACAAACTCCACTCAAGGCCCGCACGAAAGAAATTGAACTCACGATTCTTCATCCCGCGATCCAAGCCGACATAGATGCAAATCAAAAGCGCGAGCGTCCACGTGGCGATTTCGCTGACGGCTCGCGACCAGGTGAAGGCGATGGGGAGTAGGCTCATCAACAAAACCACGGGTGAGCCGACGAATTGCTTCAGCCAATGCAGCAGCACTTCGCGCGTCGAGTTCATGTCGACTTCATAGTTCCATAGTCCCGCGATTTCTTCTCGACGTCGCGCCGAGGGCGACCCGGTGCGTGGGTCAGAGTTAGGTCGTCGCATGTGAAGCTCCAGGAGGTGGGGCGCCGGTTGCCGGAGCGGGCGCCGCGAAATAGGCTCCATAACGACCGGTCGCCTGGAGGACGGTGATGTAAGCGCGAAGGGTGTCCGCCACCATTTTTTCAGGATCAAAGAGAGAGCTCACTTTGGCGCGCGCGGCCTCGCCCACACCGGCAGTGTCGATGCGGCCTTCGAACACAGCCAACATCAAATCGGTGATCTCCAGAATGTCGGCAGGTCGTACGAGAAAGCCTTCGATGCCGTGCTCGATCATCGCCGAGATCGACGAGACTTCGCTGCCAATGACGAGCTTTCGGCGCGCCATCGCCTCGAGCAAAGAAGGTTCAAAGCCGGAGGTCCGAGCGGAAAGGTTCACGAAGACATCGGCGCGCTGAATGCAGCGGACAACGTCCGCCGCTTCCAAATCACCCGCAAAGATCACTTTACTCCCCAGTGCCAATTGCAAAGTCAGATACTCAATTTGTTTGAAGCGAGGTCCATCGCCAATGACGATCAGTCGCGCATTCGGCTTGCGAATCGCGACCTGCTCAAAGGCGTAGAGTAAGTTCTGCATTTCGCCGACTTCGCTCATGTCGGAGACCGTCACGACGACGTGATGCGATTCATCCGTGCGTGTCCAGGCTGCTCGCGACGAGGCATTTTCAGCTGTGAGAGGCGTCGGCCCGTCTGAGTTTTCCGCGGCTGTGGTCTCAGCCCCCGAGGTCGCCGCGATATCGATTCCGTAAGGGACGGTGTGGATTTTTGCGTCCGGGTACATGTAATAGCGCTCGAGGGTGAGGCGTTCGCGAGGGCTCGCGACAAAAATGCCGTCGGCATGAGCGAGGAGTTCGCGATCGCCGCCAAAGTACGTGGAAAGAAATTTAACTCCGACATTGAAGCTCGTGCTGAGAATGCTACCCAAAGTCTCTTGGCCCATGCCCACCAATGCAAACAGATCCGCCATCTGCGTGGCCTGAACGTCGTAGGCCAGTGCGAAACCTAAATCGCGTTTGAGCGGCCCCAGCTTTAGGGCTGAGGCGTCGAGTGAGTGGACCACGTGAAAAGGTGATTCGCGATGCAGCTCCAGAAAACGAGCCCGCACCAATTCCTGGTAGCGAGCGGAGCGCGCGGAACGCGACAAGTTGCGAAGCTGCGAGGGTGAAAGTGCGACGCGGGCTCGGGCGCTGCGTCCCGCAGTGATCGGAACCACGCGAACACCGTCTGAAAGTGAGGTGGAGCCGCCGGGACCCAAATCGCTGGTGATGATCGTGACGCGATGGCCGCGAAGTGCAAGTCCACGGGCGATCAGCCGCAAAAAACCAGGACCCGTCGCCGTTCCCGCTGTCGGTAAACGACGAGAGATCAGCGCAATATTGAGACTTTTCGGAAGTGAATGGCGTGCGCGTCTGAACATCGAGCTTCAGGTTAGTGTGACAAAACCGTCTTCGTCATCTCGTTTTGTCGTTCCCAAATTGAAGCGGCCGAGGAGCCGCTCAAAGGAAATCATTGGCCCAAGTTTGAGCTTGGGCGATGGGCTTGAGGATGCGCCAGCCAGGCGTAGAGTCGGGAAATTCGATTGCCGCCCAGGTCGGAGTCCTCGGACCGAATTGAACTTGAATCGAACTCGGGATGGAGTGAAGGGCTCAGGGCTTCCCGGTAGAGAGCGTGTGGCCAATCTAGATCTTGAATCGGGCGCACCCGCGCGAGGAGACCCGCGCGGCGAAGTTCACGGCGCACGCTCTCGGCCGCCGATTGGGTCGTCCAGACGATCGAAGCTTGTCGCAAAAGCTGCAGGTGACGAGAGCGAAGTTCAGGCGACGCGGTGAGAGCCGTGCTGGATGCCAGCACGAACAATCGATGCCCATCATGGTCCTCTAGCTGCGAGAGCTTCATGCGCGCTCCGAGGGCTTGCGAGTGGGTATCATGATGCGCCTCCCAAAACACCCAGCGGTCTCGAGCCGATTTTGGCAATTCGCGTCGGTGCAGGGAGCAGGCAAAGTGAACTTCGGTGTGCAAAGCGAGGGGTCCTAGCCAATGATCCAACTCTCGCTTCTCGGCGAGGACCCGCATTTCACCCGGATTCGTCAAAAAATGCAGTGTGGCTCGTGGCGCGGAGCCTGGCGATATTATTTCGCTGGCTTCTGGCGAGACGGGGGCGCCCGAAGCGTGGTTATGCTGAGGGCTTTCAGGAGCAGCGGAGCGGTAGGTAGGGGCCAAATGTGAACCGGCCAACCAATCTGTTTCGACGCCTTGATAGCCCAGTGAAATCCAAACTTCGCGGCGATCTCGCCGCTTGGCAATTGGCCACAACGACATGCGACGAGGTATTCTGGTCGTGGCAGAAGCTGTCGATTCGGCAACCGTTGGCCCCACCGAAAGCAGTGCCGGTACCCTCGTGCGTGAAAGGCTCAAGGGGCTCTCTCGCTGCTCGCGCCCTTCGCGAGTTTGCACCGAGCGAACTTGCTCGCGCACCAAATTGACGAAATCGGCGCTCGTGGGCGCAATCCACTCAGCTGACCACCAAGACGTCTCTCGATCCATCAAACAATGTAAAACTTCAGGATCGAACTCGTAAAGAGCCGCCCAGGCTCGCGGCCATTCCCACGCGGCGAAGCGGCGAAAGGGGTAAATCACGCGGGTACGACGACCGAGTTGGGGATCATCGATGGGGCGACCTGTCCAGTGTGAGAGCACCAACAAGTCGTGGCCGAGGGCCGCAACTTCGCTGAGTGCGGTATGGCAGCGACGCTCGTCCGCGTCGCCTCGGGGATCAGGGCGTACTCGGGTGAGGATCGCGATGCGCATGTTGTAGCACCTCCATCAAGCGAGGCAGAATTCTGCGATTCGCGTCGGGAATTTTGAGTCGGCTCAATTCCTCAGGTGTGGTCCAACGCAGCTCTGTATGGTGTTGAGTTTTCACTTCGCCGCGCCAAAAGCGCACGTCGTAAAACAAAATCAAAATCGAAGTTTCACCGTAGGTGTGGCTGGCGGCCAAGCGCAACTCGCCGACTTCCGCTTCGATGCCGAGCTCTTCGCGCAGTTCGCGCGCGAGCGCGGTTTCCGGCGACTCGCCTTTTTCAATTTTGCCGCCCGGAAACTCCCATTGGCCGGCAAGACTATGTCCCGGAGGGCGTTGTCCCAAGAGCACGCGATCGCCACGGCGGAGCAAGGCCGTCACTACAGGAATCCAAGTGGGGCGCGGGGCTCGCGACGGCGATTCAGCGTTGTGAGTTGTGCTGGGTCGATGGGTCATGCCGCACAGGTTATTTCAAAGCCCGACGTAAAGCCAGCAAGGTGAAGGCGAGTTATTAGGCCATTTCAATGTCGAGTTATTTGGGCAGACTCATTTGGCTGATGACTCAGCCAGTTGTCGGGCGCGTCGTGCCGTCTGCGAAAACAGCCAAGGCCCATTGAGCACCAGAGTCGAGTAGACCTGTACGAGGTCCGCCCCGAGATCGAGACGTTGGAAGACATCATCGACACTCATCACGCCGCCCGCCGAGACGACCAGCCGACCCTCACGTGCGGGTCCCAAAAGTCGGAGCACGTCGCGCAGAGTTGCCTCAGATCTTTTAGCCAAAGGGGCACCGCTGAGGCCTCCTTCAGTCGGAAAGTTCACCTCCGGGGGACGGGCCAAGGTGGTGTTGGTGGCCACCACGCCATCGAAACCGACTTTCACGATGGACTCGACGGCCGAGGCCAAACTTTCCCCATCGAGATCTGGACTGAGTTTGAGCAACATCGGCCGGCGCGAGGCCTCGCGAAGAGGCGACAGGAAGTCGTAGAGGCGGCGAGGTTGAAACAAGTCGCGAAGACCTTGGGTGTTGGGTGAGGAAATGTTGACCGTGAACACGTCGGCCAGATCATCAAAGCTGCGAAGGACGTTCACGTAATCTTCCGAAGCCTGATCCAAGCTGGTTTCGCGGTTCTTGCCGGCATTCACGAACACCGGTGTTGTCCGCTCGCCGGGTCCGCCGGCCGCCGCAGACCAATCTTGGAGGTTGCGATGGGCGATCTGCGCTCCTTGACTGGGAAATCCCATACGATTCCAAAGTGCGCCGGCTTGCACATCGCGATCCACGATGCGGCCCGGATTGGGGCCTTGGGGCCGAGGGGTGATGGTGCCGATCTCCATGAAGCCGGAGCCGAGTGCGGCCCACTCATCTAGCGATTCGGCGTCTTTATCTAAGCCACCGGCTGTGCCGAGCGGACTGCGGAACTTTATGCCTCGCCAGGTGAACTCGCGCCAACGCAGCTCTTCGAGATCAGGAGAGAAAAAAGTCGCCAGAGGCAAAAGCGAGGGAGCTAAGGCGTGCGACCAAGCCGCCGGCAGCCAGAGCCAGGGACGGCAGGACCACATTGGGCCGGGAAGCGCGCTCGAAGCTCCGGCATAGGGCAGCTTCGAGTCGCGCTCTATCGAAGGGAGCTGAGCGCTCATCGAGGATACAATCCACGCAGGAGCATCGCGCGCTCAAGACGGCGAACCGATTGACCCATAGCGGCTGTTCGCATGTCGAGTTTCTTCTCCGTCTTGAGATCCCAAACCTTATCGAAGGCATTGGTGATGATGCCCTTCATGCGATTGTTCACTTCCTCTTCTGACCAGAAGAAGTGTGCGATTCCTTGCACCCACTCGAAGTAGGACACGATCACGCCTCCGCCGTTGGCGAGAATATCGGGACAAATCATGATGTCGCGCTCGTGGAGAATTTTGGTGGCCGCGTTGTTCGTCGGCCCGTTGGCGCCTTCGACGATGACTTTGCAAGAGATCTTCGCGGCGTTGGCCTCAGTGATCTGATTTTCCATCGCGCAGGGAGCCAGCACATCGCATTTGAGCTGCAAGAGTTCGTCATTCGAAATCGGCTCGGCTTTGCTGTAGCCTTTGACGACCTTATTTTCTGCGACGTAGCGGAGCAGATCTGGAATGTCCAAGCCGTTGGGATTATGCACGCCGCCCGATACATCGCTGACCGCGAGAATCTTGGCGCCGCGATTGAAGGCGTTGATCGCTGCGTGCGTCCCGACGTTACCAAAACCTTGAATCACAAAGGTCGAGCCTGCGATCTTCATGTTCAGCTTTTCCAGTGCCTTTTCGGCGATGAACACCACGCCTAGGCCCGTCGCACCGGCGCGACCCAGCGAGCCACCTATCTCCACGGGTTTTCCGGTGACCACGCCCGGCTGAGCAAAGCCCAATTCTTGGGAGTAGGTGTCCATGATCCACGCCATCGTTTGCGCGTCGGTTCCCATATCGGGGGCCGGAATGTCGACGTCGGGCCCAATCAGCGTGCCCAACTCTGAAGTGTATCGACGAGTCATGTTTTGCTTCTCAGTTCGCGAGAGCTTGGTGGGGTCGACGGCGATGCCGCCCTTGCCACCGCCTAAAGGAAGGTTCAGCAGCGAGCACTTGAACGTCATCAAAGTGGCCAAAGCGGCGACTTCGGAGAGCGTGACATCTTGATGGTAGCGAATACCGCCCTTGTAAGGACCCAGCGTGGAGGAGTGTTGCACGCGATAGCCCGTGAAAACTTTCACGCGGTAATCATCCATGCGGACCGGCACGGAAATGATCACGGCTTTTTTGGGACGCTTCATGCGCTCCAGAACGTTCGGATCGCAGTTCACGATGTTTGCGGCGTCTTCCAAAATCTTGATCGTGTTATCAAACATCTCGCCTTGAAACAGATCGGCTTGATGGGCGTGGGCGCCGCCAGATGCGTTGGACGTTGAAGAATGTGAAGTCGTCGCGGTCGACATAGTGTTCCCCTTTAAGTCTCTGGCCGGTCATTTGGGTGCCAGCCAGAAGGAAAGCCAAAAAACGAAAGCCAAAAAAACGAGTCCCGATTAGAACGCTGGGCTCGGGCCTTGGCAACCTTTGGCCTTTGGCCCCAAAGCAGAGTCCGTGAATGTTGGTCGGGAGCGTCTGGTTTTGATTTTGGGGTTTTGATTTTGGGGTTTGATTGTTGGGTTTTATGGGGCGGCTGGAGTGTTTCTGGACAGGTGCTTCAGGTCGGGGGTCGGAGCTTGTCGGTCGATGTGGGATGTGATGAAGTAGCCGGCATGTCGAAAGTCGCTAAAATGAGCATGTCGGAGTACCGCCCAAGCCTCTTGCAGGGGTTGACGCGGATGGACGGGAAGCGAGTGATCGTCGTCGGCGACGTGGGCGTCGACGAATACACATGGGGGCAGGTGCGCCGCATCAGCCCCGAGGCTCCCGTGCCCGTGTTGGAAGTTGAGCGCGAAGAAGCGCGCTTGGGTCTGGCGGCCAACGTCGCTCAAAATATCGCCAGCCTGGGGGGCGACTGCCGTTTGATCGCAGTTTGCGGAGCCGATTCCGGTGCGGATCAACTGCGCGGTCTCTTGCGCGAGGCGAAGGTGGCGGTCGATGGACTCGTTGTGGATGCGACACGACCGACGACACGCAAACTCCGTGTGATGGCCCAGTCGCATCACCTTGTGCGCGTGGACTATGAGCAAAAAAAGTTTCTATCGTCTGCGCTTGAGAAAGACGTGTTGGAGCGCGTGAAGCGCGAGCTTCCGGGCTCCGTCGCGCTGATCATTCAAGACTACGCCAAAGGCGTCATCAGCGAGGGACTGGTTCGCGAACTAACTTCCATGGCGCGCGCGCAGGGTGTGCGAGTGCTGGCCGATCCCTACCGATCTACGCCTCTCGCGACGTATAAGGGTGTGGAGCTGATGACGCCCAATCACGATGAATCGGTGGCCCTGACCGGCCTGGGCGGCGATGAACTGCGGGCCTCCGACGACACGCTCACACAAATCGGCGAAAAGCTCATGCAGGTGGTCGGGACTTCGCAGATGGTGATCACACGTGGAAAAGACGGCATGCGAATTTTCGAGGCGGGTCGCGTGACGGATCTGCCCACGAATGCTCGCCAGGTGTTTGATGTGACGGGCGCCGGGGACACGGTGATTGCGGCGCTCGCGCTCGCTTGGGGCTCGGGTTTCTCACTCGAAGAGTCCTGTGCGCTCGCCAACTTCGCTGCCGGCATCGTCGTGGGAAAAGTCGGCTGCGTGCCCTGCCCTCGCTTGGAGCTCGAAGCCGTACTTCGCGCTTGATGCTTTCCTTAAAAGTCTCGGCACGAGATCGTGAGCCATCGCTCAGCTCGAACTCCGCAACCTCTCTTTACGAATCTCTACGAATTACAAAGAGGCTGCCCAGATTCGTCATCGGCCGAATCTGATTCTGATCGTCATCGGTGAGGCTCTGCATTTTAACCGTCACCGAGGCCCCGTTGGCGGATCGAACGTCAGGGCTTGAGATTGCAAAGGCGGATGAACCTAGATTGCGCCTACCGCAAGGGTCCCGCCCCCCTTTCTGGTTTTGGCGACGAGGAGTCGGGCGTGTTGAAGCTCAAAGGGATCTCTTTTCTTGGCGCTCGCTGGAAGCGATGCCTTCGGCCACTGGTCGTTTGGTCACTCATTTTTCAGCTGCTGAGCTCATCCCTCTTCGTTCCCTTTGCGGCACAGGCCGGACCTCAATGCGATTCCCTATTTGCGCCATCTGCCCCAGCTGTGCCGGAGGCTGCCCAGGCCCAGGCGCTGTTCGATGAGCTGTTCTTTTCTCGAGGCCGTGGCCGGGGGCGTGAGCCCGAGGCCGGCGCAACTCGTGTCCAACTTGAAAATCGAAGTATCGAGATCCTGACCCAACTGATTTCGCCTCGCAAAGGTGATCCCTCGCCGCAGTTTCGGCAGTGGTTTGAGAGTGGCATCAACCTCCGTCGTCCCGCCGAGCTGATCGATGCCTTGGTGCTCTTGCAAACTCTCCGCATGGACTTTCTCCGAGGTGAGTTCGCGGATTTGCGAGCGCCCGCCGAAGAAAAGTATTTGGAGCTTCGGCGTCTCTTAACCGGCGAGGATGTCCGGGTCATGTCGCAAGCGATCCAGCGCTTTCCGCGCGCTGTGCTTCGCTCCCAGTCGCGGGAAGTTCAGGCGATCCACGATGCGATGTTCGCACCCAACTCGCCGCAGTTGTTGGGCCAAGCTTGGCATCAGTTGCGAAGTTATCGACCCGGATTGGGCGACCTTGTCGGCGGAACCTTGTTGCTGGCGGGTCTGTTTCACAAGTCCGGCCAAGACGCGATCGCCGGTGCTTTGCATGGCTATGTGCTGTGCAGCTTCGTGGAACATGCCATTCACCGCTATGTTGGTCATGCGCGACGGGAGGTGGTGGAGCAGCTTCAGGCTTTGGCTTCGCGCTTTGGCGCTCTTGGACGAATGGTGGCCGAGGACTTTCGAGGCATTGCTTTTTTGCACGGCACGGTCCATCACGGTAGCTACGCGGCTCACTACGTGGAGCGGTTTGCTCCACGCGAAGAAGCGGGGCAAAGCCTCGAGCAGAGACGAGAACAGACTCAATTGCGACATCAGCGCATGGATCAGCTCATTCGATCTCGCGGCGAGAGCGACGTCGAATCGGCGTTTCGAACCCAGTATGGCGTCAGTGTCGGCTGGGCTTTGCGCAATGCTTTGTTCGTCATGCCTTTCACCACTGTGCTGAGTCTATTCTCTGTGCAAGCCGCGCGTATGGCAGGTGTAGACCTCGGTCCCGAATTTGTCGCCACGTCAGTCGCTACCTCGTTGATGTTCATTCCCGTGAGCAAGTTCATTCACCCTTACTTGCACATGCCGCGCGAGCAAGCGCTCGCGAGCGCGTCGCCGCTGATGCGCTGGATTCTGCAAACTCGCTATGTCTCCTTCATTGCCCGCGCCCACTACGGACATCATCGTGAAGTGGAGCTTAACCAGAACCTCGTGCCTTTGGCGGATCTCGCTTTGGGCGGTTACCGTGACGCCAATGTCCGGCAAGTTCTCGAGCTCATTCGCTACCGAACCTTCTTTTGAGCTTGAGCCGATCGATTGAGGCGAAGGGCGACGATGGGGCGAAAGGCGCGCATCGAGGGTCTGACCTCTGTGAGATCGTCGGGCGTTTCGACAAGTCTGAAAAAAACGCCGGTCAGATTCAGGCGGGGGTGTTCCCTTTGCCCCCCGATCGGGTCTCGGGTTGGATCGAGACTAAACCCTTGGAAGAGGGGAGACACAGGTGAACTGACATGCTAAGCTCCGCGCTTCATGGAACTCAATCGCCACTCCTCATCCACACCTTCTCTTGACCTCTCTTCGGAGGCGAAGCTTCAGCATCTCTCGATCACCGAGGGGCCGGTCGCGGCCGCCCTTGAGGCCCAGCCTGAACTGCCGGAAGTGCAGCCTGCGCTGCAGGTGGAGCGACGCAATTTTTTCGATCTGAGTTACGCGGACCTGCAAGTGCTGCTGAAGGGGTTGGGGAAGGAGCGGTTCCGTGCCGGTCAGGTGTATCAGTGGGTTTACCAAAAGCGTGTGGAAGACTTTGCGGAGATGACCAACCTGGCCAAAGAGTTCCGCGCCGAGCTTCCCGAGCGCTTTGAGTTTCGACGTCCACGCGTCATGCAAGAACTCAAGAGTGTCGATGGGACTCGTAAATGGTTGCACGATGTGGGCGATGGTCTGAGCGTGGAGACCGTTCTCATTCCGTCCAAAGACCGTCTGACGCTTTGTGTGTCGAGCGAAGTCGGCTGCAACATGGCCTGCCGATTTTGCTACACGGGAAAGCAAAAAATGAAGCGGCGTTTGGGTGCGGGCGACATTGTCGCGCAGTTTTTGATCGCCAACGACTCCCTGAAACGCGACGGTCTACGCGTCAGCAACATCGTCTTCATGGGAATGGGCGAACCGCTGGACAACCCCGAGGCCGTGTTCAAGGCGATCGAGATTTTGACAGATCCCAACGGCATCGGTCTTTCGAAAAAGAAGATCACCGTTTCGACGTCGGGAATTGTGCCGAAGATTCCTTTGGTCACAGAGGCGGGTGTTCGTCTTGCCGTGAGCCTCAATGCTCCGAACGATGCGATTCGCGATCAGGTGATGCCGATCAACAAGCGATGGAACATTAAAGAATTGCTCGATGCTTGTGTGCAGCATGCGCGTGAGTCCGGCGATCGCGTCACGCTCGAGTATGTGTTGCTCAAGGGTGTGACGGATCGGATCGAGCAAGCGCGCGAGCTTTATGAACTCACGCGTCGTGTGCCTTGCAAAATCAATATCATCGCATTCAATGAGCACCCGGGCTCCGGATTCTTGCGACCTGATGACGAGCAGGTGGCTCGCTTTCAAGCCGAGTTGATTCGTCTGGGCGCACACGTTCTGCTTCGAAAGACGATGGGTCGCGACATCTTTGCCGCTTGCGGCCAGCTGACCTCCTTGTATCAGGGGCGTCCCGAGACCATGCCGCTCAATAGCTAAGCTTAAAATGAAGAGGAGATCCGTCGAGCAGATCTCCTCATTTTGAGGCCCCGTTGTTTTCAATCGGGCCGTGGCATCGGCCCGCACCATCTCACGAGAAGTAGCTCGAACCCACAAAGTAGATTTGCTGGCGAGTCTCATCGATGATCAAGAGACCTTCGCCATCGGCATCGCTCTCGCTCCACTCGATCAAGTAGAACTTGAGATGCGCCGGTTTGTTGGCGAGAAGTTCAGCCATCGCATCGACCAAATCAAAGAGCGATTTGTATTCGGGGCGCACGGACGCGTCCTCATTGATGCGGTCGTTGGCAATTCCAAGAGCCGTTGTCATCGCACGACGAGCTGTATTGGCTGGGCTCGAACGGGGGCCAACAGCTTGCACTTTGATGCCTTCGAGAACCGGCCCGTAAGGCAAAACTTCGGTCAGGAGAATTTCTTTGATCTGTTCGCGATTGAGTTGCGCCGTGCTGACGGTCAAGAGCGTCTCATCCACCTGCGCTTGATCCAGATCCATACGAGAATCGAGGGGCATACTGGCGAGCTTCAGAAGCTCAGAATCCGCGAGCACCGTCGCCTGATCAGCTGCCGCCACGGGTTCTGCAGTCCAAGATGTCGGCAAGCGCTGCAGTTCGCAGCTCCAAGCCGTCTCGGCGGCGTAGCCCCAGAGGCCTCGCGTTTCCTGCTTCAGGCTGACGCCGGTGTCGGTGAGAGCAATCGTCGTCACAGTTTCATAGCCGAGATCCGGCCACGTGTTGCTGCCGCGACGCTCAAAGCGCTCGGTGAATACGAAGTCGCGCCAATTCATCTGATAGTCCCAAGAACGTGTGCCGTCGGCCTGTCCAGGTTCTTGGCCCTTGTGCATCGCAAAGCTCAGCTCTTCGCGCGAATCGAGATCAAACGCGAAGACCTCCAGCTGACGGCCCTGTTGGCCATCGCGAAAACGCAGCAGAGCTTTTTGTTCCTGCGCCAAATCGCCGTCACAGTTTTGCAGCTGATACGTGCCGCGAATTTGCAGCATGGGGTGCATGGGAGTGCGAGCCTCAGCTCCACCACTCGAGAATGCGGTCGTCGCCATAAGGCCGGCGATCGCCAGACGAATCACAACCTGAAGTCCTGACATGGGATCTCCTTCGCAAGGGAATTGGACGAATTCCCAGGCGTTGTAGATGAGGGGTCGGGCGGAGTGCAAAGCCCTCCGACAGGCCTCGCGATTTCTGACAAGATCTGGACGAGTTTTGAAAGTCCGTTAAAGAACGGCGCCGATCCGTGCGGAGATTCGTGATCGAGATGCAAGCCTTTCACAAGGCCAATCGTCGTACCCGTCGTTTCGGCTTCGGCCGAGTCGAGCAATTTATCGTGAGTTGCGTTGGCCCGGAGGACGAGGCGTTGCCCGCGGCGTGCTCGCTGGGCGTGAGGGGGTTGGGCGGGATTGAGCTGCGGCCGCGGGTGTTGGTCGCGGTGTCGCTCGCGCGGAAGAGGGGCGCGGTGTGGCTCGTGCGGCTCGGGCTACCTCGGGTTCGGCGGATGTGCGCGGGAGTTCGCAGCGGGGCGGATCGCCCGGGCTGGGCGGCTGCCAGTTGCCGTGTTGCATGCAGTTGCGGAGCGCGCGAATGTGGGCGGCGACCTCTTCGCGCTTGCCGGGATTGGGTGAGCGCCGCCGAATGGAGTCCAGCCACCCATCGATCGACAGATCATCCACAGCCCGGGAGGCCAAGCCATCGCCCAAATTATAGGAGGCGCCGATCGCCAGTTGATAGGTCATTTCGTCGCGCCAATCCAAATCTCGCAGTCGTGATCGGCGTCGAAGCGCTCGCTGCACCTGCAGATTGTAGATGGAAGCCGCTGCGATCGAGTTGAGCGGACACACCGCATCTTCGCGAGATTCAAATCGGGGCGCTTGGCCTCGGGCGGTGCGCGGGCAAGCCTCCAGCATGCGGCGTCCCTCTGGTGTTTCGCGCATGCGGGCAAAGAAGCGATCCCAAAGTTGGCGTTCCCAGCTGCCGCGGACCTGCAATCGCTCGTGAATGTGGCGAATGTTGACCGAGGTGTGCTGACCTAGGCCCACAGCGCCCGTTCGTGAAACTTGTCGGGTGTCGAAGCCGCTCTCACGTCGGAACAAGCAGGTCATCAGATGTTGGCTGACGACGAAACTTTGACCGCCAGACTCAAGATTAAAAAGTCCAGGGAGCTGGCGGAGAACAAAACGATACTGTGTGTAGTGATTCTCACCGAGTGGATAGCAGCGCATGTACTGCTCGATCTCCGCTGTGCTTTTCATGCCGGCATGTTGTTCGCGAAGTGAGTCGATGAACTGGCCCATCTGATCGATGCCGGGCTGATGTCCCAGCGGCCGTCCCGTTTCTGGACAAGGTGTTGCGGCCGGGCGAGGTGCGGCTGCCATTTGGGGCTCTGGCTCTGTCGAGCCCGCAGGTCGCACCGTTTCGTCGTCTGCGTAGCTGACTTGGTCGACCCGGAGCCAGCCCTCGTCGATGTTTCGACCCCAAATCTGATCCCACACGCAGCCGCGCAGGGTG
>CANHQR010000060.1 GCA_947462815.1 Pseudobdellovibrionaceae bacterium | reverse complement strand
CATGAGGCTCTTCACGGCTTCAGCAAACTCCGCGTACATTTCAAACTTCGAGTGAGCCTTAAAGCCTTTGGCCTTCTTCGAGGCCACTTTGCCGCGCTCAAAGAAGTTGGCGCGGATTCGTTCGCGTAGGCTCGGATCGTTGGACAATCGATCGACGATGATGTCTTGGGCTCCCTTGAGCGCCAAATCGTAGGACGCAAATCCAGCCGCGACATTGAGGAAGTCCTTGGCCTTGATCTCCATGCCGACATCAGGCTCCGCTTCGCCTCGGCCAATCTTCCAAATCCAGTCAGCCAAGGGTTCCAAGCCGGCTTCGCGAGCCAGAGTCGCTTTGGTCTTCTTCTTTTTCTTGAAGGGACGATAGATCTCCTCGAGATCGCCCAACTCCCAACAGGTTTCAATACGAGCCTTCAGCTCGTCGGTCATATTGCCCTGTCCGGAGATCTCCTCGGCAATGAAAGCACGCCGCTTATTGAGCTCCCCCAAGGTTTCATTGGCCTCAATGACCTTGCGGATTTCCACTTCATCCAAACCGCCCGTTTTCTCTTTACGGTAGCGGGCGATGAAAGGAACCGTTCCTCCCTCGGCGGCCAGCTGCAACACAGCTTCAGCGGACTTCAGGGAGACTTGTGGAAGAAACTTATCTTTGTAAGCCGAAAAATTGATGGGAGTGATCGACATAAGTCATTCCGAAGCCGCAAGACCGGCTTCAGATCCTCGCTCATGGTGATGATTATTTGTGGCGGTACAGGATCAAACCGTTCGTTGGATCATAAGGTGATACGCCGACCGTGACCTTATCACCCACGACGACGCGGATATTGAAACGACGCATTTTTCCGCACAGGCGAGCCACGATTTCTACGTTGTTTTCCAACATGACTCGATACAGCCCACCCGCACTGACGTCAGTAATCTTACCTTCCAATTGCGCCAAATCGTCTTTCGCCATCCGCCCTCTCGTTAACCCTTGTAGTTCGAAATCAAATTTCGGATTCCGTCTTTAAACAAAACCTCAAGTCGGTCGTTCTGGTTGGAGATGACAAACCCCCAGCCAAGAACCTTATGCATGATCGGAATACGCGCTTCAAACGACTCCGACATCTTATAGTTCAGAGGCTTGATCAACTTCGTCTTCTCGCGCAGAGCTTCCCACTGCGCCACCAGATCCCCATTTCGGTCAATCTTGAAGTCATCTTTCTTCTTTTTCTTTTCCGCAACGCGGTCCGGATCAGGATCTTGTCGCAACTTGACCGGCGCCGCCTCGCTTTCCGGGGCCGTCATCGTTTCCACGATTGAGGCTTCGCTCGCCTTGTTGAACTTTTCCGCATTGGGCGGCATCGCCTTGCCGCGAGTCGGATTTGAACCAGCGGCAGGTGACTTCATTGACGGACGAGGAGCCGGTGTCGGCACATCGGCCTTGCCCAATTTTTGAGATACGGGTGAGGCGGCGATTGGAGCGGCGGCGCCCTTTGCAGCCGCCGGCTTCACGGCACTCTTGAGCTTCGAATTGCTTTCGTCAGATCGACTCGCCTTCACAGCGGCCGTTTTCCATGCCTCAGGCTTGGCGGCCGGTGCCTTGTCCACAGACTTGGCGGCCGACGACTTCCCATCAGCTGATGACTTGGCCTTCACAGCTCCAGTCGTCTTCGACTTCGCTGGGACCGCCTTCTTCGCTGCCGTTTTTTTGGCTGCGGCATTCTTGGCTGCGGGCTTGGCTGAGCTCGCTTTTGCTAGGTCTTTTTTAGCTGACTTTTTTGCTGACAAAGTCTTCACCCCTTGTCCCGCGGATCGGCGAAGCTTCGCCATCCGTTTCTTGCCGTTTGTTTCGCTCGCGACTTCTAACTCTTTACGTTCCCTAAAATCGTTTTCTTCTAGTTCGGGCCCCGCTCGTTCGGGCCCTGTTCGTTCGAGCCCTGTTCGTTCAGGCCGGGAACGTCCGGCCCGAGTTCGTTCGGACCGTGTTCGTTCCACCCGTGTTCGTTCGGACCGTATTTGCTCGGTCGGAATCGCTTCGGTCCGGGCCCGCTGTGGCATCTTGCGAGCTCGATCATCAGGCTCAACTCCCGACTTACCAGGCAAGGTATTCCGAGCCTGAGCCCGAACCTTCGATCGCTGACGAGTCGCTTCAGACACGCCTTCGCGTTCGCGCTGAGGCCAAGTCGACAATTTGGCCAAGCGATTCGTTACGCGTTGCGAAATCTGACGCAGGCGTTTGAACACAGCACGCCCCTTTTTATGCGCTTCAAACTAGATTAGCCCCTGCCATAAAACAAGCCGGAAGTCGAGGAGGCCCTAGCCATGGCTCAAACCACAACACTCTCCGCACGCCCGATCCAACTCATTGAACTCGCGACCTGGCTCAAAACCCAAGCGCCAACTCTCGCTCTGGAAACGCAGGGCAATTCCACCTTCACCGGGATCCAAAGCCCCTCCCGCGCATCAATCAACGACCTCGCCTTCCTCTCCACACCCAAAGCTCTGAAAGAGGGGCTCAACAGCCAGGCAAGAAGTTTTGTCGTACACCGCAAATTGGCAGATCGGCTGAAAACCGAGCGCCCCGATGCGAGCTTCATCGTGTCGTCCGAACCCGAACGCGCCATGGCGATCAGCATTCACCACTTCATTCAATCGACCCCACCCTTGCCCCCGCGTCGGCCCGGCATCCATCCCACAGCCGTGGTCGACCCCAGCGCCGAAATTCATCCCACAGCCGAGATCGGCCCCTTTTGTGTGATCGAGGCCCACGCCAAAATTGGGGAAGGCGCAACGCTTCGATCACATGTGCACGTCGAACTCGGGACCTCGATCGGCGCCCACACGGTGATTTTCCCCTTCACCTTCATCGGCCATCACACACAAATTGGCTCAGATTGTGAAATTCACTGCACCAACATCATCGGCAAAGAAGGATTCGGCTACGCTCACGACTCACAGTTCAATCACTACCGAATTCCTCACCAAGGCCGCGTCATCATCGGGAACAAAGTGCACCTCGGCGCAGGCACGACGGTCGATCGAGGAACTTTCGAAGACACCGTCATCAACGACGGCGTGATCTTCGACAACCAAGCTCATATCGGCCACAACTGTACAGTTGGAAAAAACACCGTCGCCGCCAAAGGCTTCGGCATGTCGGGAAGCTCTAAAATCGGCTCGAACTGCCTCGTCGGCGGAGGCGTCGCTTTATCCAACCAAGTCGAGGTTGTTGACGGAGTTCAAATCGGCGCACTCAGTGCGATCTATCGGAGCATTGACCAAGTCGGAGCCTATGCCGGAAATCCGCTCCTGCCTCTCAAAGATCACTTGCGAATGAAGAGCGCCCTTATGCGACTGCCTGAGATCTTCAAACGCCTCAAAATCAAAGAACCGGAGAGCGAAGCTTAAGTACGAGTCCCCTCGGACAATTCACGCGGACCAAAATGTCGTGGCAAGAGTTCTCGAAGAGACAAGACTTCGCGTACTCCCTTTAGATCGGCTAACCACACGCGGGCCCCTGGAGCAGCGAATTCGCTCAACACTTGCAAACAAAGCGCACAGGGACAGGCCGGTGGCTGCATATCCGTCACCACCACGACATCCGTCCATTCACTTAAGCCCTCGGCAACCGCATGCAACATAGCGTTTCGCTCAGCACATACCGTCGCACCAAATGAGGCGTTCTCAACATTGCAGCCCGAGAAGATTTGCCCTCGAGCGCCCAACACGCTTGCGCCGACTTGGAACTCCGAATAGGGCGCGTAGGCTTTTTCCCTCACCTTGACCGCGGCTTTCCAGGCCCGTCGGATTACCGGACTGAGTTGCACCTGACTTTTACCAGACAGGCGACCTGTCACCTTGCCATTTCGAGTGGATTTGGCGGACGACTTTACGGCTTTAACTCTGACAAATTTCATTGGGCCCTCGCCGTCTTACACATTTAAAATTCTCCTACTCGCCCAGTCTAAGATTGAAATTCACCTGACCGAAAGCCCATTCTCGGCTATCACCGCCTCATGTCGTATCAATTCTATAAAGTCTTGCATGTCGTTTCTTTGTTTTTGCTCTTCACATCTCTTGCCGCTGCGGCCTTTGCACCACAGGACAAACGTAAGCCATGGGTCGCGCTTCATGGAGTCGCGACCGTAATCGCGCTTGTGGCCGGCTTCGGATTGCTCGCGCGCCTGGGCCTCATGAAAGGCTTGCCCGGCTGGGTCCACGTCAAGCTTGTGATCTGGCTGGCCCTCGGTGTGATGCCCTTCATCCTTAGAAAAGCGAATCACCTGGCACTCCCCTTGTTGCTGGTGAGTGTCCTCTTGGGCGCCGCGGGCTCCTATGTCGCTGTGAACAAACCCTTTAGCCAATCAACAGAGTCCGCAACCGAGCAAAGCGCCAGTGCGGAAGCCGCGACGCCCGCAGACGTTTCGGCCCCCGAGGCCACTCCCACTCCGGCGCCGTAAATGCAACCGTAAATGCAACCGTAAATGCAACCGTAAATGCAGCCGTAAGTGCAACAAGTGCGAGCTGGCCGAGCGCTCTGTCAGTGCCAACCGTAAGCTCAATTCGGCGCCTTACGTGCAGCACGTGCTGGACCGTGAATATTTCCCTCTCTCCTATCGAATTGCCGCTAGCTTAATAAAGATCGTAACGGAGCAAGCGGCATTCAATGTTGCCGTTCCAAACAGGCGACTTGCGCGTGGCCTTGAGCTTCATCGCCGCCGATAACTCCGAGTCCGCGCTCAACACAAACGCCGACCAGCCCTTAAAGCGATTCTTCAGCGTGAACGCCAAGTCCCGATAGATGTCTTTCGCAGACTCTCGATTCCCGAGCCGCTCACCGTAAGGCGGATTGGTGATGATCCAACCCTTTTCGACGGGCGGCTCCAGGGTCTCCATAGCATGTGTCTTGAAGCTCACCAGGTCTTCAACTCCGGCCTCACGCGCATTCCGCTGAGCTGCCTTGATGGCATCTCGATCCAAGTCGAAGCCAAAAAACATCGGCCCCGCCTCTTCACCTCGGCGTTTTGCCAAGGCCGCCCCCGTCGACTCCTCGATCTCAACAGCTGCATCCACCTCGCGCTGCCAAGTCTCCGAATCAAAATCATCCCAATTCATAAACCCAAAGCGCTTACGCAAAAGTCCCGGCGCCACTCCTTTCGCGCGGAGAGCGGCCTCAATCAAGATCGTTCCGGACCCGCACATGGGATCGACGATGGGCATCTCTCCATCCCATTCCGCCAAGCGCAAAAGCCCCGCACCCACATGTTCTTTGATGGGCGCTTCAACGGCGTCTTTTCGATATCCTCTTTTGAACAGCGCTTCACCCGAAGTATCCAAACTCATCCAGTAGGTATTCTTAAAACCGCGAATCACCACCAACAAGTCGGGCACTTTGGAGTCCACCGAAGGGCGCTCGCCAAACTTTTCGCGAAACTGATCGACGATCGCATCCTTCACCTTCATCGCAACAAAGCGCTGATCCTTCTGGGCACATTCGCGTACCGAGGCTTCCACGGCAACGGTCTGATTCGGACGAATGAGCGTCGTAAAGTCGAATTTGCGTACGTTGTGATACAAGTCTTCGTTCTTATAGGCGGGAAAATAGGAAATCGGACGTACGACGCGCGTGGCAGTTCGCAAGCGCAAATTCGCCCGATAAAGCATCGCACGATTGCCTTCGAAATAAACTCCGCCCGGCTGCTTCTCGAGTCGCTTGGCGCCCATTTCCGCCAATTCATCGCGAACTGCATCCACTAACCCTCGTGAGGTCAGCGCAAAATACTGGGCCATCAAGTCTCCTTGTATCGCGGACCGCCGCCACCTTCGGGCACCGTCCATGTGATGTTGTCCGCAGGGCACTTGATGTCGCACGTCTTACAGTGGATGCAGTTTGTGTAATTCACCTGCAGACGCATTTTTCCTGCGTGCTCACCCTCTGCCGGAACCATTTCATATACCGAAGCCGGACAAAAGTGATTACAAGGCGATTTGTACTTCTCGTAACAAACTTCGCGGCAGAAATCCGTATTCGCCACCTTCAAGTGGTTAGGCGAATCTTCATCGTGCATGGTACCGGTCAGATAGACGCTGGAAAGCTTATCGAAAAAGAGCTCACCATCCGGAGTCGGAAGCTTCACATCCTCATGCTCCCAGCCCTTTGCGCCCCAGCTTTCCACCAAGGTTTCTGTAGTTTCCCAATCCGCAGGAGAACTCATTCGCTCAATCAAGCCGCGACCACCGGTGATCTCTTGTAAAGCGATCAAAGGCATCGATTTAAACACACCCATTGCCAAGGTCTGGTGGAAGTTTCGGGTCGCCCAAAGCTCCTTTTTGACGAAGCTTGACTCCACCCGATCCTCATAACGTTTCAAAACTCGCGCCGAAGCGTCCTTTTCGATAAGAGCTTCGCAAGCCGTTTCGCCCGCGAGCATTCCCGACTTCATCGCAAGGTGAATACCTTTGAGTCGCTTAACGTCGACCATCATCGCCGAGTCGCCGATCACCATCATGCCGTCATGATAAAGCTTCGGCATGGAGAACCAGCCACCCGCAGGAAGGGTCTTGCCTCCATAGGCGATCACCTTTCCGCCTTTGATCATATTGTAAACGAAGGGATGCGTCTTCAAGCGCTGCAACTCACGATGCGGATCGAACAACGGATCATGCGTGTCCAGATAACCAACCAGTCCGATCGCGATCTGATCATTGGGAAGTGTGTAAATGAAAGTTCCGCCAATCGTCTTCTCGAGAGGGAAACCCAACGTGTGAATGACTTGTCCGGGCTTCACCGTGCCGGGAGGACACTGGATGACTTCCTTAACTCCCTCTTCATAGACATCCGGATTTTTTCCCGCGAACAAGTCCAGGCGCTTGGCCACTTGCTTGAACAGTGAGCCTCGAGTGCCCTCAGCAAAGATGGTCACTTTTGCCTTGAGCAAAAGCCCAGGCTCAAAGTTAGGCTTCATTTCGCCGTGCTTATCCAGACCCTTATCACCAGTTCGCACACCAACGACGCGATCTCCCTCGTACAAGGCCTCAACCGCTGCGAAGCCTGTAAAGACATTCACACCTTCAGCTTCGGCCTGTTGAGCCAGCCAGCGATTGAACTTGGATAAGGAGATCAGCAAATTGCCTTCGTTCTGAAAGGGCGGCGGCGTGATCGGCGCTTTGATGTTATACTTGCGTCCAAGGTAGTGAACTTCATCATGGGTCACCACACATTCGATGGGACAACCGCGCTCCTGATAGTCGGGCAAGAGCTCCACAAGTGAGGCGGGATCCATCACCGCTCCCGACAGGGAGTGAGTACCAATCTCAGTCCCCTTATCGATCACTGCGATCATCAATTCACCAAGAGGCTCACCCGCAATACGGCCCGAGGACACAGCTTCATCATGTTCGCGCGCCTTCTGTTTCAATCGAAGGGCTGCCGACAAGCCTGCCGCGCCACCTCCGACGATGACGACATCAAACTCCATCTCTTCGCGCTGAATCTGATTTCCTTCGCTCGACATCCGCTCTCCTTAATCTTGCCCTGAAGGCTCGGCCGAAGCTTCGCTTTCCGAAGTTACAGTCTCGGCAGCTCGTGAGTCCAAACTCCTGGGACTCACCGCGATTTTTTCTTGAACTCGCAAATCATCTTCATCGCGTCCACCGGGATACTCCATAGCCCGCTTGGAGCTCGCGTGTCCTTGTGAAACAACAGGCTTAGACTGAGCCGGTTTCCGAGTCGCAACCGGTTTCGGTGCCGGAGTCTCACCCTCGCCATGCGGAATGATCTCACGCACCTCTGAACTTTCATTCTCGCTCGAAGCCATCATCGCGACCAGCATCGACGTGAAGATTCCGCACAAAACTATGAACCGCCCCATCCTCAAGATCGACATCTTTAGTTCACTCCCAATCGCCGATGCGAGCGCATCGGAATCTGCGAACGCACTCGACGAACTTCGTCACGTACCAATTCAACTTCCAAGATTTCCATACCTGTCTTTTCTGCGGCACCCGCAGACAGAACTCGGCCCCAAGGATCTACCGCCAGAGATCGGCCATAGGTCTTCCTCTGACCGGCACCATGCTCACCGGACTGCGCCGGCGCTAGCATGTAACACTGGGATTCAATAGCCCGAGCTCTCACTAAAATCTCCCAGTGAGCGCGCCCTGTCGGCACCAAGAATGCTGAAGGCAAAAACAGAGCATCCACTTCGGCGCGAGCATAAACCGAAAACAGTTCGGCAAATCGCACATCGTAACAAATCGCACATCCAAACTTCCAAGTCTTCCATGCCCAAATAAATGGAGGACCACCTGAGGCCAAGTGATCGCTTTCTCGCACAGGGCGACTTCCCGCTACATCCACATCAAATAGGTGAATTTTCGTGTATATCACTCGAGGCGGTACGCCCGGTTCAATCGCAACCTGCGCACTCTGCGGACGCGGCGCGACCACAGACGCGAGGATCGGCACCGAGCCGAGGACAATGGCCGCCCCCGTCCGCTTCGACCACGCACCCAATTCTCGAGCAAAATTTGAGTTCAAATCAAAATGGGGTATTTTCTCGTCATCGCCAAGTCGCATGAACCATACGTTCTCAGGGAAAACGACCAGCTCTGCTCCCGCTCCGGCGAATGCATTCTCGGCTGCCTCTAAGGCCGTGAGAATCAAGCCTTCATTCTCAGAAGTTTGGTTGCTCGATGTCAGCTGCACGAGGGCCACGCGCAGGCGTGCTTCCAGTTGGGATTCACTCACTGAACTTGGCTTTCCGAGCTTTGAATCGTGGCCACTTCATTCGGACCACGACAGCTCCAATTGGCCGCTTCTAAATTTTTGCGAATTCCCACCAGCACCGACTCGCACTGCTCGACCGAGCGATTTTCTCCCACGCTCTCCTCTTGACCCAACTTCGTATAGGTCGCTCGACAACCCTGAGCATCACGTCGATAAACTTTTAAAGTGCGAGCGCCCTTTCCCGTGGGTGGTCGGCAAATCGTGACCGTCTTGAGCAGACCTACATCCTTCATCGTCGCCGTCTTGGCATCGCTCCTTGTTTCGCCTTGAACATCCGTCGTGCGTGAAACCGGAGAGGCCGAAAGGTCGGAAACTTTCTTTTCAACAGCGGCTGAAGCTTCTCGAACTCCCCCCATCGCCATCCCCATCAAACACAAAGCTAGAATTCGCATCACGATCACCTCCCGAGGCATTCTAAAGCCCAAAAACCCTTCGAGGTTGGGCGCATATCCGACAGCGACACTTCTTGGTCTCAAACAATTAACGCAGGAGGTCCAATTCGAGCAAAGCCCTTTCAATCTGCGCTTCACCGCATAAGCAAAAGAAAAGGGAGGCTCAGGCCTCCCTTTCAAACTCTCGCGCTCGCTCCCAATCGACCTTTGTCGGTCTTGGATCAAAAACCTTATGCGGTCTTCGACTTGGAGGTCGTTTTTTTGGTGGCCTTGGCCTTCGCCGCAGCTTCGACCAACTTTACATTCGAGTAATGCAAAAAGCCTTCACCTGTCGTGCGGCCATCCTTTTTCGAATGACGAGTCTGCACGCGCACGCCTTGCACTTTGATTTGCATCGTCTCCGGCTTCACTTCCAAAACCGTACCGCGCTTCCCTTTATCCGAACCGGTGATGACTTCCACCGTCGAGCCTTTTTTAATCTTGAGTTTCATGGCTCAGCCCTTCTTCGCCTGCGTGAGTTTTTTCACGATATTTTTGCGAACTGTCTTCGCACGAGGAGACAACAAGGTCTCATCTTGACGGAGGATGAAGCGATCCAAACCGCCTACATGCTCCATCGAGCGAATCGCGCTCGTCGCCACACGCAAAGTCACCAGCTCACCCAGTGCCTGACTGAAGAGGCGACGCTTTTGCACATTCGGCTGCACAACACGCTTGGTTTTAATGTTCGAGTGGCTGACCAGGTTTTTCACAACCGGGCGCTTTCCCGTTAATTCACACATGGCCATGGTTTCAACCCTCCAGCTTCCGAGAAGGGGTAGGAATATGAAATTTCGGCCTTGTTGGCAACCTCAATCTCAGGTATGTTGTCGCCTCTTTTCCACTCAAAGGGGCGCCCCCAAAGGCTTTGGCCTGAGGCTCAGCTTCGGAGTTATAGGAAAGCACCAGGAAAGTGAGATACAGGACAGGAAGCCTGGCCGATGGATTCCCCCCCCAAAGGGAACCCCAAAGGACGAATGGACGAGCGGACGAACGAAGATCACGGTAGCGATTCTCAGTCGTCTGAAGAAGTCCTAGGAAGAGGCCCTAGGAGGATCTTCTAGGAAGAGATCCTAGGAAGAGATCCGAGGAAAGGGCCCGAAGAGCGCGCTCTAGAAAAGCGCCTGGGGCATTTGCCGGATGTTGAAGAATTGAAAACGGAAACTAAAACGACGACCGGAAAGAGAAGTTTATGAAAAAGACTGTTCGCTCAAAATACCGCCCCGAGTTCCCTGGCGACTACTTCTTCGACTACAAAGACGCACAAACTTTGGGTCGCTTTATTTCAGAAGGCGGAAAGATTACTCCGGCACGAATCAGCAAGCTGTCGCTGGCTCAACAAAAACGCGTCGCTGCTGCCGTAAAAAAGGCCCGTAATCTTGGCCTTCTTCCGCTCGGCAATGAGGCTTACGATTTCCAAGAGCGCCCTGAAGCCATCTCCCCCAAGCCCTTCAGCTTGTAATCCTCACGAACTCCCGTGAAGCGAAAGTAAAGCCAGCCTAAAAGGGCTGGCTTTACTCATTCTGAGGATCCTGATTTTCCCGAAGTGGGTCCGCCTGCGAACCTCTCGAGCGCCCAGCGAAATCCCACCAATCCCATCCAGGCCAAGTAACTCCAAGTGGCCAAGCGATGAAACTGCGGCCCGCTAAGACCCCAGATCTTGATCTCGGCAAAACCGTCCGACCAGCTCCACAACCTGGCCCCGAGCATGGGTACAGAGACCCCCAGCAATACGGCGACGGCCCCACCTCCCACCCAAAGATCCGGTCGGCCCATTCTCCCCAGATGGCCTCTCAAGGCCACCCAGGCCAGTGCCAAGGATGTTAGGACGAAACCTGAGCCCGCAATCACCCCCGCCCAGCGCCGTTCGACCAGGCCGCTTGGAAAGATAATTGCCGCCATGAGAGCGGCCGCAACCTGCAACAAAAATGCGGCCCGATAACTAAGCCTCCGCTGCAACATAGGCCTCCTAGAAAGCTCCGCCGACTCGTACCGAGTCTCGGACAACAAACCCAAGCTCCGGACTGGGAGCACGCCCAACAAGGCTAAGTGCCCAGAAGCACATCGGCCCATCAAGACTTCCGCTCTTGCAACACCCCTCCTCGAACCCATCCCAAGGAGGACACATGACAATCACGGCTCTTACCCCAAAGGCATCCCAGCTCAAACAATTGGAGAGCTTCGGCCTCAACCCTAAACAGTGGCGACCCGAGAGCCCAGTCTCAACGCCTTCAGCCCAACCCGCATGCGTTCAAAACCGCGAAGAGCCTTGGCTGCGCCTCAAACTCACATGGATCCAGACAGCATGGGGCCCACGTCTTTCCGCCGTGACAATCATGCCGTTTTAAAGCGAGACTTTCGCTTACTCAAATTGATCCAGGCTGGCAGTTGGAGGAAAGGATGCTTCGCGACCAAATCGCCTCGCGCGACATATCGCTCGCACCCGGTAGCTCCGTGTACAGCTTTTCACGAAAGGCCTTCAAAGAGTCCTCGCCATAGAGTCTCGTGAACATGGCCTTCGTTCGACAAAACAAGCGAAAGTCCGAAGCATCAAACCATGAGTGTTTACCCGCGAATCCCGTGGGTACGGCCTCCGCACCCCACGCGAGTTTGACCATCAAGTCCAAACTCGCAACCAAATGCTGTCGCACCAATGACTGTCCAGCGACCACCGAAGAGCAATCTCTCGGAAATCGCTCCAGCTCATCGAGCATCTTTCCTACACCAAGAAATAGATCAAAACATGCACCCGGACTGTTACCTTCTTTACAGTTTGCGAAGACTTGCCCAAATATGGGCTTCACCTTCTTGCTGCCTTTTTCAGGAGTCAAAAAGCCAACCTGAGACTCCACGAAGTAATCAAACTGCTTATCACAAGCGGTGCGCGGCGGGTTGAATAGAACCATAAACACTAAGCCGAGGGTCAACACGATGAAAGCCACCAAGGGCTTCGGCGACCGCCGAATTAATTCTTCGAGATTCACTTCGCTCCCCCTAGGGGATCTTGGATAAAGACAGCGTGCCGTTAGGGCGCGCGAAGCGCGCAGCTGCGCTCTGACGTCGACAGGGGGTGCTCACCGCGACTCCGCAGCTGCACCCATGTCAGCCGATCCCTCGGACAAAAATATACTCGAAACCGAGGATCGACACGATAAATCCTCACGATGTTGGATACGCCATTTAAGAGTTGCCCTAACAGCTCCCGGCGCTCCGCGAGTCCGGACGACCTAACCCCCACACAGGTTTCCAGCAAAGGCGACAACAGCTTCACAAAATGCGAGCGGTCGTGAGGCTTCATAATCGGCTTCGAAACAGCTATGGCATTACGGACAGCCACCTCAAAGTCCCTGAGAGCGAGCTCCAAGGCCTCTTCATCTTGCTTAATCAAGGCCACTTGAATGCTCTCATTAACAATCAAAACATTCTGTAGGGGATCGCGGATCTCACGCGCCAAGGATAAACGCGCCTCTCTTGATTCAGCGCCACTCGCGTGGACTCCCAACATAAAAATGAGACCAACCAGCCAATGCTTTTGCACAAAATCGCATCGGCATTCCACTGTCCCAGATTGAGTCGAGCGAACCTCGCGAACCCAAAAAGAAAACGGGCCAGTCCTAGGACTGACCCGTCGTCACGACTTTCGTCGTACTGAGCCGAGCTTCGATTAGAAGCTCATTTTGCCCATGACCATGGCTTGCATGATCGTAGCTTCTTTTTTCACAGTTGCGTCTTTGAACGCAGCGCCAGGCATGAATGCGCCAAGGTGAGCATCGATCGAGAAGTTCGAGTCATACTTCTTCGAAGCATAAACATCGAGTTCCATACCGAGGTCTTTCTTGTTCGCCAACGCGCCAGTGATCGCCTGACCGTTCGGACGAGTTGTGGTTGTCGCAGCACCGTTCTCTTTTGTTTTCGAGAACATGTGCAAAGCCAAACCAGCAGTCATGTCTTCCGAAGGCATAACGTCAGCGCCGACAGAGATCTGAGTCAGGTTGCCCCAACCGATGATATCCATCAGACCAGCGTACTTGTGGCTGTCGTAGTACAGCGACTGGTAAGTCTCTGTCTTGTCGTCAGCTGCATTGTCGTCGCCAGAGTCCATGTGGTAGTTCGCCCACACTTTGAGACCCATGGTTTCCGGCATGCTGTAGCCAACCATCAAGTCAAACATGTTGCCTGCCAACTTCTGATCAGCAGCAGCAGTCTTCGCGATCGAGCCCGACTGCATTGCCATTGTGAAGTTGTACATCACGTTCGAAACATCGCCACCAACTGTCAGGCCAACGTGCATCGCGTCCGACAAACCGTACGCAGCAGTCTCTTGGCGCTTAACATTCAAGACATGCAGGTTAGCTGTTTTGAGAGCTTCCGGCAGGTTTTTGAAGTCGAGCGACAGGATGTAGTTGTTAACCTCAGGGTCAGAGTCCGGGTTACCAGCGTTCGTGTTGTTGTCGAGGTACTTGATCGCGTAGAAGTTCAAGTTCATCGCATCCATTTCATACGATGCCTGAAGACCTTCGTGCGTGTGGGGAACAACCAGCCAATCGTCCGAAGAGAACACGGCGCCATCGGCGATGTTCACGTGGAAACGACCGACCTTCACGGCCAACGCGTCCGAAGCTTTCCACCAGCCGTAAGCTTCGTTAACCAACAGAATGTTGTCTGTTGAGTTCGTGCTGTAGCCCGTGCCGGCCACTCCAGTCGACGCGCGCTTGTCGTTACCGAAGATCGTGCCGTGCAAGAGACCCAAGCGTGCTTGGAGCTTCTCGCCTTTGCGAGCTGTCATGCCCACCTTGAAACGGCCTTCAGAGTCAGCGCGGTTAAGCGGCTTCTCTTTCACGCCCGAGGGGGTCATGTCGTTGTAATAGCGAACGCGGAATTCGCCATCGTGTTTGATTTCTGTGTCGCTAGCAGCAGCGACCGACGAGATCGCGAGCGCACCCGCGATAAGAGCAAAACGCTTCATCTGATTACTCCTTTGAAACGTCATTGTTGAACTTCCTAAGATGAACCTTCTGTTGAAAACCTAACGAGAACTCTGACTCTTGAACCCTAAATCTTTTCGAACTTTGCGTTGAACCACTTCCAAGCTCAGAGCTCTCAGCAACATCGCCAGCCTCAAGTTTACCGGCCACTTTGACTCAAGCCTTCTTTCGAAATCTTAAGTCCTCTCGACCGCTCTTGCTCCGACGACTACCTGAGGGCGCCTCCCTCTCAGCCGTTCAGCCTTTCGTTCCCCTCTAAAAGCCCTTCTGGCTTTTCGTACAGCTCCTCTGCGTTGCACCCGCAATTTTTTTCGAGCCAGCCCTACGCTTGCCCCACCAAACTTGCTCAGTCCAAGGCCTCCTGGCCTCGCAGCTCATCCTGCGCTGCTTGAACCTAGATCTCCCTCTGCGTCGGCATTGAGGACGTTTTCACGCCTTAGTCCCCGACCTAGACTTCAACCTCTGTTCAGGGTCATGGTAGGAAGCATCATTTTGTTAAAGCAATCTTTTTCTGCGCGGTTAATTCGCCGCGGAAGAAGATGAATTTCAGAATTCAGTGTGTATTCTTAGCTTCATCCAGACTTGTTTACTGGAAATCTCGGGGAGTGGCGCAGCCTGGTAGCGCATCTGCTTTGGGAGCAGAGGGTCGCAGGTTCGAATCCTGTCTCCCCGACCAATTTAAACTCGATGGCGCGAATGTCGTGCCGTCGTCTTCTAAGCAGCGATTTTAATTAGAATTTGACCAAACAATTACGGCAGAGCGATTCGCCTGAGTTCTGCGCATTGAGAATTGATGATGATTCAGTTTTTTTGAGATGCCGAATCATTAATCACGATCTTGTATGTTGTTGAAAACTCACAGGGCCCTTGATGCCCAAGAGCCCAGCGTTTGTTTGGCTTTGCCAAAACTAGACTTTAGTCGCTCATTCGGAGACGCAAGTGTAAGTGAGCTTAACTTTCGTCATCGCCGGGAGTGGCGAATCAATCTTCAACACCATCCGCGAGAAGTCCGCCGTGACATTCACGGCGGAGGCCGGCTGAGGCGTAAAGGTCACCTCATAGTCATCGTTGATCGGTCGGCATCGGAACGGAACCGAAGTCACTTGGTTTTGAATCGTCGCTCCAATTTGCTGAAGCTGAGAAGTGTAGTTACTTGCGCAAATGTTTCCGACGACTCCGCCAGTAAGCTGACTCAACTGCTGATAGGCAAATCCGTATGATCCGCGAATCCATGGGTTGCCCGCGACCTGACCGATTTGCGAATTGAAGCACGAGCTATCACCAGGCCGCACTATAATCGAATGCACACTCAACGTTTTCTCAGGATACAGACTACGAAAACGATCGACTAAAGTCTGAGGATGATCCAAGGAGTCCATTGGATACATTTGCTTAACCTGAACATCATTTGAATCTGTCGATGGATTGTAAGAGGAAATTCCTCGCTCATCTTCATCCGACAAAATCACCACGGCAAAGTGCGCTGTTGGCCGTGCGAACTGACTCGCTTGATTTTGCAATGTGAGATTCGCCGCGTAGATCCCGCGCTCATCTCCAGATGGACACTGCGTGAAGCCACTCGACTCGCACGTCAGCGTCTCTTGTCGTTTGATCGTCGCATTGAATTTGGCGTTGTTGTTCGACTTCTCTGTCGAGGTTGAAGCCGGCGAACCCGCCAAGTACTTCTGGCCGCCTCCGAAATCGATCAATTTACCGTCTTGGAGAGCACCATAGCCATTGAATGCAGTCGGAGGATTGTACAGATAGGAGTCAGGCCGAGTTCCACTGGGAGAAGAGATATCGGTTGTCGTCATCGCCAATCGCCAATTCAACGCTCCAAGAGAATCAATAAATCCCGTGAAGGCATTGGCCATTTTGGCTTGCTCAAAAGACATAGAGCCCGAGTTGTCGTTCACAATCAGGATATCGACGAGCCCCTCGCCGACCATGCGCTCTTCGGTATATGTATCGGTACACAGCTGATTTTCGCAGCGAGTGACGACACCCTTCCCATCTTTCGGAAGCGTTTCGAATTTCACCGGAGCACACGCACCGAAGTAGCCAATCACACCGATCGCGAGTGCAAGTCCGAGCTGTTGGTTCATATTCGACCCTCCGAAGCAGAACTGCGAACATTCACAATCCTTCTTAGAGTGACGCAAACTCCAATCCGCGTGCCATCCCCCTCCAATAGATCTCACAAGTGATTTCAATTACTTACGATCTCCAGGATCGAGCCCCCTAGCCCTGAATCGTCTCGTTTCTCAACGTGAATTCCCGACAATTCGATAAAAATTAGTATTTTCAGATATTTAAACTATGACTATTTTCGCGCCCACCAGATATCTCGCCACATTTGGGCCAAGCAAGCTGGACTAGTCGCGCTATATCGTAAGGCTTAGGCTGAACTCCAGGAGTTCGAATGAGCGCGTATGAAAACCAGAGCCCAAAATCGTCACACAAGTCTGCCGCTATGATTCTCTTAATCGCGGCGATCGCACTGATCGTTATGGGGGGCCTTATCGGCCTAAACTACAGGTATTGGCTCAAGCCACCCCACGAGAAATTCGCGGAATCGTGGAAGCGAGATTACGAGCTTATCATGTCAACACCACAGGCAGAGCGGCTTAAATCGATCAAGCAGATCGAAATCAAAACCGACTCATCACCCGTTCAAGAGTGGATCAGTCAGGTCAAGCCGCCGGTCATTGAGCAGCCCAGTGGCAAGTTCAAGCTCGCACTACTGATCCTGCATCAGATTAACGAAAATCGATATGGTGTGATGATCCAATACACTCTCGTCGACCTCGAGTCGGGTAACACGGTTGACGAATTCGCCAGGACGCTCAAGCTCGGTGTGTACTACTGACCCCTGTAATGCAAAAGGCCGACCCACGTGCTCGATCGGCCTGGGCTCCAAGGTGCATAAAAGAAAAAACCCAATAAGCGAACGCTTACTGGGTTTAAAATAAAAGCCGGCATCGTGCTACTCTCCCACAGGGTTAACCCTACAGTACCATCGCCGCAAGCGGACTTAACTTCTGTGTTCGGAATGGGAACAGGTGTGGCCCCGCTGCTATTGACACCGGCAAAACTGATCGATCTGTAAACATATTCAGACTACACCGAATCTGTTTCAGACAGACTTCGGTGATTCTTAGCTGGGATAATTCATCGAGAAAATAAAAAAGCCGCACGATTATTAGTACGGATCGGCTGAACGGATTACTCCGCTTACACCCTCCGCCTATCAACCTCGTAGTCTCCGAGGAATCTTTAGAGGCCGAAGCCTAGGGAAAACTAATCTTGAAGTTGGCTTCCCGCTTAGATGCTTTCAGCGGTTATCCATTCCGAACGTAGCTACCCTGCAGTGCCGCTGGCGCGACAACAGGAACACCAGAGGTTCGTCCATCCCGGTCCTCTCGTACTAAGGACAGGTCTTCTCAATTTTCCTACGCCCACAGAAGATAAGGACCAAACTGTCTCACGACGTTCTGAACCCAGCTCGCGTACCACTTTAATTGGCGAACAGCCAAACCCTTGGGACCTGCTCCAGCCCCAGGATGTGATGAGCCGACATCGAGGTGCCAAACTCCGTCGTCGATGTG
>CANHQR010000059.1 GCA_947462815.1 Pseudobdellovibrionaceae bacterium | reverse complement strand
TCTCAAATTGAGATTATCCTCCTTGGCGTCGAGGGGTTAACGAGTCTCAATATGAATCAATGAGGGCGCTTATCTCTACATCGGCATAAGTCGGACGGCGCTGACGCCCGCCAACTTCCACAACTCTTCCAAGCTCCGACTGAGGACGAGCCATATCAAACTTCTCTCAGCAAGTTTCCTGGTGTCGCCGTGAAATTCATTGATCTAGTCAAAGTCCGTGGGAGCAGATCGAAACGCCCAAGCGGCAAGACCCCGACTTCGAGTTTGGGACGCAATCGTCGCGTTGAAGCTTGAATTTGAACTTGCAGAGAACTCCGGGGCGAAGTTCGAAGTCGAGGCCCAAGGCCAACGATGAGAAACATCGATTGGAAGTAGATCGACCCAGGGGGAGGCAAAACTCATGCACCAAATTTGGCCAGAAGAAACCCCGCCATGAACAGTACTATTCCCCCGAGTCCGCCCCATATCATATTCCGCAGCTCGCGCTGGCGCTGGAACTCCCGCACGCGCCTTTGTTCGGTTTCGAAGTTTCTCAGCTGGGCTTGCAGTTCTTCGCGAACGTTCTGAACCTCGGCTTGCAATCGGCGCTGGGCCACCTCTCCCAGATCCTCAGCCATTGGGCGAGCCACCGAACTCAGCCAAAACTGATGATCTAAACCCGGAAACTTTTCTTCGAGAGCGAGGTACCAAGCGAGAGCCCGCCAAACATGAGGCGGAGCCGAGTCCCCTCCCTGGATCCATCGAGTCCAAGCTGATGGATCAACCATGAGAAGTTGGGCCATTTTCCTTGAAGATAAGCCCAATCTCCCCCGGATCTCCTCTAAACCGCCGATTTTCCGCCTTAAAACCAGCACCTCCGCCTCATATTTGAGGCGCAAACTAGACTTCAATGGAAAATGAGCCGATGAATTCCGTGCTGTGTGGTGGGGTATCACGCCTGGGGCTGAACTTGGTGATCGGACCAGAGCGGTGCCTTCCATGCTTTCCATAGCCTCAGCCTGGCGAAGGCAGTTGCGTATCACAAGTTTTTTGTCGTGCTTCGCAATGTTACTCGTTGTGAAATACAATAGAGGCGCATTCGGCCGGACCGAGATGCATTGTTAAGTACTTAAAATATCAGGCCAATTCGATATTCCTGGACGACTCGATTTCAGCCGCGATCAACTAACGCAGCACGACTCACACTTATAGTTATAAGTGTGAGTATTAAATATCGAATATAATTGATGTTTTGATAATTAGACTTCAAGAGTCGACGAACAGTGACCCATCACTCAGTTGCCGAGATAATCCCGAATATCCCCTTTTTTTGATTGCCCGATCTAGGGCGAATCGGGGCCGGGAACTTCTATGCAAAGGGTTGAGCTCACAACTTCTTTCCCTCGTCTTAGAGGCCAGACTTTCTCGGAGCGATCAACTCATCGAGCGAGCGAAGGCGCCAACGGAACCCACGGCAATCCGGGAGGGATGGACCTCTTCAGTCGTGGACAAGCAGGATTTCAATGAGACGGATCTCTCGCGATCTGTATGGAAGTTGAGTTCCAAAAGCCTGAGGAACTGAGCCTTTCTGAATTGGTCGATTGAGTCTCAAAGGGCGGGCTCTCTTCAGCGGGTAGCATGAAAGATCGGACCTGAAGTTTGTTTGAACTTTGACCACGAGTTCGCTTCAATCATCCCGATGTCGAAGTCTCCCCGCTACGCGCTGAATAAAAACAAGTATCTGCTCGACCCTGAAGTCGATCATCTTCTCCGCAACTTGGCGCCCCTCGACCCCGAGGAGGAGCGCAATTCCGTACTGATTGAACTGGCGCTTCGAACCGGAGCGCGCGCTCAGGAGCTACTTCGCTTGCGGGTGGCCGACCTCAATTCCTATGATCGCACCATCTTCATTCACGGCATTAAAGGCTCAAATGACCGCGAACTTCCACTTCCCGCGCGGCTCTTTGAACGCCTGCACTCTTTATCGCAACTGGCTGAAGGTGCTGAGATTTTCCCGATCGGTTATCATCGGCTTCGCCAAATCTGGGATTGGTATCGCCCATGCCCTAAAAAGTTTCATGCACTTCGTCACACCTTCGCGATCCGTCTTTATCGCAAGACTAAAGACCTTCGCCTCGTACAAGTCGCTCTCGGTCATCGCAATATCACAAATACGATGATTTATGCCGATTACGTCTACTCACAGCAAGAGTTACGAAAGTTAATTTTGTGAACCGAATCGAGCACCACAAACTAATCCGCCCAGCCGACTCTGGCCAGCCCGAGAGCCGTTGGCCCAGCTCGCATCTTCGACATAACCTCGGGCGAAGACTCTCAAGCTGGGCACTGCGAATCCTCGCCGGAGGGATGATGATCTGCTCGGCGACGGTCAGTGCCTCGAAGGCTGAGGGCAACACCACGATCGTCGGCAAAAGCCCATCGCGAAGCTGGCCCAGCGAGGGAAAAATCTGGAGCACCAATCCTCAACTTCGGCAAATTGCCGAGCGGATGAATCCGCTTGGAAGAAAAGCCGGCGATGGAGCTCTCGGCCTAAATGTGAAGTTTCCGCACAAACAGTTGGTGACCCATCAAATTGAAGGTTTTCAGTTTATTCGCTCGGGACTCGCCTCGAAGAATGGCTTCGTTATGGATCGCGGCATTATGGCTTTCGAATGGAGCTTCGCCAAAATGAAAGCGGATGGTACTTTTGGTGAATCCAAAACAATAGAAATCACACATTTTTTGGGTCTATTCGCACGCGCCGTTTTTCTATTGCGAGCCGGCGGACAGGAGGAACGAGCGCAACGCCTCGAGCGACTCAAGCCGCGACTTGAATTGAGCCTCAAGTCGTCGCGCTCGCTGCTCGGCGAGCGGCGCTGGGATCAAGCGGAACGAGGCCGTTGGCAAACACCACAGCGCTTGCAGGCCTCAGCGGCCGCGTTTTGGATCGGAAAATTTCTAGCCAATCCAACCCTTCGCCAAACCGCGGAAACTTGGCTTCGCGAGGCCCTGGTTCGACAACGCACGGATGGTTGGTTCCCGAATAGTCTTCCCGAAACGACGGCCGCCGCCGCTCGAGCTCAAAGCGAAGCGATTGATGTTTTGATTGGCTTGGCGCTCGCCGACCCGAGCCTCGGCGCCTTGGTTCGTGAGCCCCTGGGGCGCGCGACCCAATGGTTACTTCGCCAAAAACATCATCGCACCCAGAAACTCAGCACCGTGGCACTCGCTCAATATTCCGCTCTGGCCGACGCCGGTGTTCCCACGCCCGCCGACTCCGCAGCTCAAGCGAAAAAGGCGGCTCGCGCCGCCCTTTTGACCTCATCTAAAAAACGCGAATGAATTAGAATTCTCGATCAGACTTTTGCCGACGATTTCGGCGATCACGTGTTTCGGAACGAACTTCGCGAGTCTCGCGATCCAAACGGCTCTCGATACTCTGAATGTCCACGCCCGATTGCGCCCGTCGCTCTTCGCGCCATTCGCGATTCGCTGATCCACGCTCCGACCATCCGCCGCCTAACTCGTCTCCCATTTCGATGCGAACCACCGGTTCAACATTAGCCGCGCGCTCCTCAGGCTTCATGCGCTCCTCAGGTCGCCCTGCCGACGGGTTTCCTTTATAGGAATCGACAACCTGAGCCTTTTCCGAAAAACTTCGATCCAGAAGTTGATTGATCGATTGAGTTCGCTCACCTCGCCTTTGAGTCAAGGCTTCTCGGGGCTGCAAAGGGGGATGCCGTCGATCGGCTTCAAGCTCCACCGCCAATTCGCTCGTTGCCCACTTGAGTTTCGAATCACGCTTGAGGTGCCCCGGCGAGGCTCCGGCTGTGGCCTCGCGAATACCTGCAAATAGAGCGAGGGCGCCAAAGCACAGCAAGGTGATTCGGTGAGACATTCGGAGACTTCGCATAAAGACCTCCCTTGAGGAATGCGACGGCTCCCGCTCCATGCGAAAGCCATTGGACGTTACCAAGCCTCAATGGAAGGCTTGTGCCGCCTCTACGACCTTCAGCTGCAATTGGTTGTATTTGACGCGCCCTGGCTCCAGCCAAGTCGTGGCCTGTGCCCGAGCGCGCCGACACGCGCCTAAGCTTTTGACACAACTGGTGGGTAAATCACTGTTCCGACTTGATTTTGGTGGTCCAACGCGGCATTTTCGACAGCTCAATTTCGACCCCTAAAGGGAGTGGACCATGCCAACACCCAAGAAACGTACAACTCGCTCGCGTCGCGACATGCGTCGCTCTCATGACTTTCTGGAAGCCAACACTTCGGTGAAGTGCTCCAACTGCGGCTCCTATAAGCTTCCCCACGTTGTGTGCCCGTCTTGCGGCTACTACAAAGGAGAGGAAGTTGTGACGGAGACAGTGGCTTCCAAGGACTGATTAGAGTTCAGCGAATCGATCGAGTGCGTGAGCTTCCAACAAGCGAAATCGCACTCCCTATCTCGCCGCGGTTTAATCCGCGGTCGAAGTGGACGGCGTCTTTGTGGCGCCAAGTGACTCGCAACCGAAGACAGCACTGACACATACACGCCGAATAGGGCGTCTTGCGATGGCTCCAAGCCAATCGAAGATGTTTCAGTGGTGAGATTTCAAGGACGAGGCTAATGACCAATTCGACGCCCCACCCGACGACAGAGCCCGCAGAAACAGCCAGCAAGTCATCGCAGGATTTTCGCCCGCGACCCAGCCGGCCCATCGACACCGGCATTCGCACAAAGATCGCCGGAACAGGCAGCTACCTTCCTGAGAAGTTGCTGACGAATGCCGACCTCGAAAAATTGGTCGAAACAAACGATCAATGGATTCGTGAGCGCACAGGCATCGAACAACGACATTTAGCAGCGGATCATCAGGTCACGTCTGACTTGGCCTTAATCGCTTCGCAGCGCGCCCTCGAAATGGCAGGTTTGACGGCTCAAGATTTGGACGCCATTTTGTTCTGCACGGTCAGCGGCGACCAGACTATGCCCGCTTCGGCTTGCGTGCTGCAGACGAAGCTGGGAGCTAAGCATGTCATGGCATTTGATCTGTCGGCCGCTTGCTCAGGATTCGTGTACGGAGTCAGCGTGGCCGACTCTCTGATTCGTACGCGAATGTTCAAAACCGTGCTAGTTGTTGGCGCTGAGGTCTTGCACCGCTTCGTGAATTACAAGGACAGAGAGACCTGCATTTTGTTTGGAGACGGCGCGGGGGCCGCAGTCCTGACGGCCGCTCAGCCCGACGAAGAGTCTCGGATCTACTCGGCTCACTTGCGAGCCGACGGTTCATTGGGTGATCTTTTTGTGCTTCCAGCTGGCGGTAGTGCCATTCCATTCACCCACCAAGTCCTCGATGACGGTTTGGGCTACGTGAGAATGAAAGGCCGCGAAATTTTCAAGAATGCTGTTCGAACGATGAGCGATGTTTGCCAAGAGGCTCTCGATATCAATGGCATGAGCATCGACCAGATTGATTGGCTCGTGCCTCATCAAGCCAATTTGCGCATTATCGACGCCGTTGGAAAGCACTTTGGCATTCCTGCTGAGAAGGTCGTGATCAACGTGCAAAGAACCGGCAACACGAGCGCCGCTACAGTCCCGATCGCCTTCGACGAAGCGGTGCGAGATGGCCGCATTCGCAGAGGACAACATGTTCTCTTAACCGCGTTTGGTGCGGGTCTGACTTCGGGCAGCGTTCTGCTGAAGTTCTAATTCTCGAATTTCGCGAGATGGATCTCGGCCCTCTTCAAGACCAAGGTCCTCAAACAACAAGGAGCCAACAAATGTGGGGAGCGATCTTTCCAGGACAAGGCAGTCAAAGTGTCGGCATGGGACGCTTTCTCTACGACGAGTTCTCGACCGCTCGGCAACTCTTTGAGGAGGCCTCTGACACACTCAAACAAGATTTTCGAAAACTCTGTTTTGAGGGTCCCGAATCCGACCTACAACTCACCGAAAACACTCAGCCCGCACTTCTCCTCGTCTCCACGGTCACCTATCGCGTGGTCACCAACGAGCTTCCGCTGCAGATTCAGAAGGCCAGCGGCCACTCCGTCGGTGAGTATGCCGCACTTGTCGCCAGTGGAGTTCTTCGCTTCAACGAAGCTCTGGTCGCTGTTCGTCGGCGGGGTCAAGCGATGCAGGCCGCGGTTCCAGTCGGAGAAGGCGCCATGGCGGCGATCCTTGGCATGAGCGATGATCAAGTGGAAAAACTTTGCTCGGCACTCGGTGAGCATCTCCAGGCTACCGGACAAACCGGTTGCCTTGAACCGGCCAACTTCAATTGCCCAGGTCAAGTGGTCGTCAGTGGATCGGCTTCCGCCCTCGCGACCCTTAAGGAAATTGCAACACCGACTTGGCTCGAGCAGGTGTTCGGCTCAAATGCGCCTCGACTGAAGATGATTCCTCTCAATGTAAGCGCACCCTTTCATTGCTCTTTGATGAAGCCGGCTGAAGATGTGATGCGAGAATTCTTGGGGAGTTTAGAATTTCAGCCTCCCCGGTTTCCCGTCGTTCAAAATTTAAAAGCCGAGGCCACTTCGAATTCTCAATTGATTCGGGAGTGGCTCACGGGACAGATTTCAGGCACTGTTCGATGGACCCAGTGCCAGCAGAATCTCAATTTAACATGCCAGCAGTTTGTTGAAATGGGCGGGGGCAAAGTCCTTGCCGGCCTCGGTAAGAAGATCGATCCCACAAAGCCGATCCATAATCTCAATAGTCTGGAAGACCTCAAGGCTTTGGAGCAAAGCCTCAAGCGTCTCGAGACGGAGGAAGCACAATGAGCTTAGGACTCGCAGAGAAAATCATTTTGGTAACGGGATCGAGCCGTGGAATTGGGGCCGGCATCGCTCAGCGCCTCGCCAAAGAGGGAGCTCGCCTGGTGGTGACTTATTCTTCGAACGAAGCACAGGCCCAGAAGGTCCTCGAATCACTCCCCGGCCAAGGCCATCTCTGCTTATCGCTGAATGTGGCGCATGAGGCCTCCATTGAGGCCGTTTTCGCAAAAATATCAGAAACTGGCCCTCTCTACGGCCTCGTGAACAATGCGGGAATCACGCGCGATCAACTCCTCTTGCGAATGAAGACGGACGATTTCGACGCTGTTCTGAATACCAATCTCCGCGGTGCTTTTTTGTGCTTACGTGCAGCCGTGAAGGCCATGTTGAAAGCCAAGGTCGCGGGGAGCATCGTCAATATCAGCTCGGTGTCCGGAGAAATGGGAACACCTGGACAGACTAATTATTCAGCAGCGAAAGCCGGTTTGGAAGGTATGACCAAGGCCGCAGCTAAAGAAGTGGCATCGCGAGGGATCCGCGTAAACTGCGTGGCTCCCGGATATATTGCGACGGAGATGACCGGCGCCCTCACGGATGATCAACGCGCAAAAATTGTGGGTCAAATTCCAATGGGCGAAGTGGGCAGCGTCGAAGATGTGGCCTCGGCCACGGCATTTTTGCTGAGCAATGAGGCGCGTTATATCACGGGTCACACTCTGAGCGTTAATGGTGGACTTTACATGTGATTATGGGTTTGATTTCGGGTCTTAAAAGAGTCCGCTATGACTTGCGTCCGAGAGCACAATAAGGGACTGAATCATAGTCTGACGTAGACTCTGAAATTGAGTCTGAATTTGAGCCTGCTCACAAGCCCGGCCAGAGCTTGATGATAGGACTCGAATTGGACCTGAAACTGGTGCGGGACTTGGACTGGACTTGGACTGGACTTGGAAGTTTTGCGGGACTTGGAAATGGTGATGAAGCGCGAGTTTGATCACAAGCGCCTGATCACAGGCGACGGAGTTGATTTAAATTTTAAACAAAACGAGACATGTGGAGGTTATCAATGATCGCAGTACAACCTAAAGTTCGTGACGTTATCGCTGAACAACTCGGTGTGGATCCGGAGCGCGTAAAAACGGAAGCTTCTTTCATCGACGATTTGGGTGCTGACAGCTTGGATATCGTTGAACTCGTTATGGCTGTTGAAGAAGAATTTGGAATCGAAATTCCTGACGAAGATGCTGAGAAGCTCAAAACCGTCGGCGATTTCTGCAACTATCTTTCGGCCAAGGGCAAAGCCTAAGGCTTGAATTGAGGCAGAGATGTCTCTGATTTCAGACAAAAATCGATTCGAACGCCGCTCTCGTCCTGAACGCCGTGTCGTTGTGACCGGTGTTGGCATGATCACGCCTCTTGGCCTCAGCACATCTGAGTCTTGGGCTGCGGCGGTCGCTGGCAAGTCTGGAATCGCTTCGATCACTCAGTTCGACGCTTCGTCTTACGACGTCAAATTCGCGGGCGAGGTGAAGAACTTTGACCCTTCGGCCTTTATCGAGAAAAAAGAACAGCGAAAAATGGGCCGCTTCACGCATTTAGCCATTGCGGCCGCGGAAGAGGCCGTTCGCGACTCAGGCCTTCAGTTTAATCAAAACGAGGCCCTCGGCGAACGCACTGGATGTGTGATCGGCGTCGGGATCGGTGGCTTAACAGAACTCGAAATCGCCGAAGGTGTTCTTCTTGAAAAAGGTCCGGGCCGCCTGAGTCCTTTCGTCATTCCCGTCGTCATCGCCAACATGGCAGCTGGGCATGTTTCGATTCGCTATGGTCTAAAGGGCGTCAACTACTCCGTGACCTCAGCTTGCTCTTCGGGAGCTCACTCCATTGGCGAAGCCGCTCATTATATTCGACGAGGCGAAGCTGACGTGATGATCGCGGGAGGCACAGAGGCCGCCGTTTGCCCGATGGCTATCGGTGGTTTCAATGCAATGAAGGCACTCTCGACTCGAAACGACTCACCGACTCAGGCCAGCCGACCTTTTGATCAAGATCGAGACGGCTTTGTTCTGGCTGAAGGTTCCGCAGTTTTAGTTCTCGAGGACTTTGAACATGCTTCTCGCCGTGGAGCAAAAATTTACGCCGAAGTCTCAGGCTACGGATCTTCTTCAGATGCTCATCACATGACCAATCCCTCTCCGGGCGGATTGGGTGCTGCACAAGCCATGCGCGCCGCACTTCGGGATGCGCACATGAATGCAGATCAAATCCAGTATATCAATGCACACGGTACATCGACACCGGCGGGCGACGGTCAGGAGACGGCGGCAATTCGCTCGGTTTTTGGCGACCATGCTAAGAAACTGTGGGTCTCTTCGACAAAGTCGATGATGGGTCACTCTCTGGGTGCGGCTGGAGCCATTGAGTCGGCGTTTTCGATCCTCGCTCTCGCGAAAAACATTGCGCCGCCGACGATCAATCTTGATCAGCCGAGTGGTGACTGTGATCTCGACTACGTCCCGCATGCCGCTCGTGAAGGTCAGTTCACCGCCGTTGCGAATAACAGCTTTGGCTTTGGCGGCACCAACTCTTGTGTGATTTTCTCAAAGATCTAGGAGAACGGGTGCGAACAATCTGGATCGCCAGCGACCATGCCGGCTTTGAACTCAAAGCACGACTTATCGAGACTCTCCAGCAGCACCCAAAGGATTTCCAAACTGATCTGAACGATCTTGGACCGAACTCTACCGAGCGAGTGGATTATCCGGACTTTGCTCGCCTTGTTTGTGAGCGGGTCCTCGGCCAACCGAACTCTCTGGGCGTCCTGATCTGCGGCTCGGGACAAGGTATGGCCATCGCGGCGAACCGAAATCGTCGAATCCGGGCCGCACTATGCTGGAATGAGATTTCGGCAGAGTTGGCTCGAGCCCACAATGATGCCAATGTGCTTTGCCTTGGGGCGCGAATGATTGACTCCGAACTCGCGACAAAAATTCTTAAAATCTTTTTATCGACTGCTTTTGAAGGCGAACGGCATGTCGGCCGTATTCAAAAGCTTGATCAAGTCTAATAAATCGAAATCAATTGAAGAGATCGGTTCGCGCGAGGTCTCATCAGGAATTAACATAGGACATAACTGAGAAGACGCTGGCTGAACTTAACCGTATCAACAAAGGTCGAATCACAGATGCAACTCTCTAATCAAGACAACACCGCCGGCGCTAGCTCTAAGGCCCAATCTGATGTGATGGCTCCAACTTCGACGCAATATCTTCGCGAAACCGACCCCGAGTTGGCGGCTCACTTAGATCACGAGACCAGCCGACAGGTCACCGGGCTCGAAATGATCGCCAGCGAAAACTATGCCTCCCGCGCCGTGATGGAAGCCCAGGGCTCGATCCTGACGAACAAGTATGCCGAGGGATATCCGGGCAAACGTTACTATGGCGGCTGTGAACATGTGGATGCCATTGAAACGCTCGCGATCGAAAGACTTAAGAAGCTTTTTGGCGCGAGCTTCGCCAATGTGCAGCCTCACTCCGGATCACAAGCTAACATGGCGGTGTACTTGGCCGCACTTCAGGCCGGAGACTGTATTTTGGGTATGGACCTGTCCCATGGCGGACACCTCACGCATGGAAGCCCAGTGAATTTCAGTGGATTGCTTTTCAAGGCTGAGAGCTATGGATTGGATCCTGAGACAGGACGGCTTAATTATGATCGCATTCGCGAAAAGGCCTTGAGCTGTCGCCCGAAGCTTCTCATCGCCGGATACTCGGCCTACCCTCGACTGCTCGACTTCAAAGCGTTTCGAGAGATCGCCGATGAAGTGGGAGCAACACTGCTCGTGGATATGGCTCACTTTGCTGGTCTTGTCGCAGGAGGCGTTCACCCGTCTCCCATTCCCTACGCTCATGTCATCACATCGACCACGCACAAAACTTTGCGTGGCCCGCGAGGTGGCGTCATCATGACCGGAATGGACCCGAAGGCCGAAGAAATGGCGAAGAAGATGAATTCGCGTATTTTCCCCGGCATCCAGGGTGGCCCATTGGAACACGTCATTGCAGCGAAAGCTGTCGCTTTCAAAGAGGCGCTGCAACCATCTTTTAAAGAATATCAGCGCCAAGTTGTATTAAACGCTGCGGCTCTTGCGGAGGGCTTGATGGCAGCGGGTCTCCATCTCGTTACGGGCGGCACGGATAATCACCTCGTGCTCGTGGATCTCTCGCGACTCGAGGTCACCGGTAAGGACGCTGAGATCGCCTTAGATCGCGCGGGCATTACAGTGAACAAAAACACTGTTCCCAACGAGAAACGCAGTCCCTTTGTCACCAGTGGTGTGCGCATCGGCACCCCCGCGCTCACAACTCGAGGCATGCGTGAGTCCGAGATGAAACTCATCGCGGGCTGGATCGCCGAAGTCATTCACAACCATCAGGACCAGAGCAAGAGCGAAAAATTGCGACAGCAAGTGCGCGAACTCTGTGCGGCCTTCCCGATCTACGCATGAAAACTTCGTTAAAGCTGGGCACCCTCCTGGCGATCGGAATTCTGAGTTGTTTCACTTCGGGCTGCACCAGTCTTCAGACCTTCCGAGGTCCGGGGGAACTCCAGCTCGGTCTTCCGGCCTCACCCGAAGATCCGGAGGAAGGAGCTCCGGGTGCAGCTCCTGTTGGACCAACACTGAGCGGTCCCGCGCTCGAGTGGTCGGGCGAGCGACTTCAACGCGAAGAACGCAGTGGACTCAACTTTGATTGGCCCGTCGATGATGCACGACTTTCGCGTGGTTTTTTGCTGGGGAGGCGATGGCATTATGGCATCGATTTGGCAGCCCCCAAAGGCACCGTGATCCTGGCGGCTGAGTCAGGTACAGTCATCTACACGGGGTCAGGATTTCGAGGCTACGGTAAATTGATCGTGATTGAACACGATGAAAAGTGGGCCACGCTTTACGCTCATCTTAACAAGTTTTCCGTCAAAGAGGGCGATCACGTGAAACGAGGTCAGAAAATCGGCGAAATGGGTCGAACTGGACGCGCAACCGGAGTGCATTTGCATTTTGAAATTCGCTACAATCGCCAGCCGGTCAATCCCTTGATGTATCTGCCGCAAGGCTATTGATCGACAAGAATCTTGCGAACTCTTGCCGCAAGTAAACCGCGCACCAAGCGCTTCAAGCCAAATTCAAGTAGGCCCAGCAGTAGACCTATGAGCAGCAGGTGCAACAGATGCACAATGATCAGACCCGAGTCGAGATCCAACACGCCGAGCAGACGAGCCAAGACACGGGAACCCGCGCCCCCCGTCTGCCAATCTGATCCTAGCGCCGCGAACGCCCACGCGATGCTCGCTGATACACTCCATGGCCACTGATTTCGCAGGATGAAAGGAAGCTTCAGGACTTGAAGTTCCTTGGCGGACCAAAACACCAAAACTGAAAAGCCGATCAGAAAGTTCACGAAGTCAAAAGCATAGGCGATAAGACCCAAGCCCATTAGACCGGCCAGATCAACTGAGGAGCGGGCAACTGTCAGTATGAACTTACTCGCCATGACGACCCACCTCTTTTGCCGGTATCAGGTTTCCCTCTGCCCAATTCGAGACATATTGGTCGTAGGCACGACTCGCTGGGTCTCCTGACACTCCACCAGGATAGTTAAACCAAGCTTTGGGCTGAGCGCCCACAAAGGTGACCACCATCTTCCAGCTTGGTCCGTGATCCCCGCGATTTGAAAATACCGTATCTTCCGCACCCGGTACCGAAGCGACTCGCAAACCGAATCCAGGCAAGCGACTGACATGTTGAAAGCGAGTGGGTCTTCGCTCATTCCAGACCGGAATGCCTGAGTAGGACTTGCTCGGATTGCATACGGATCTCATGGCCTGCTGAGCACGAGTCTCGAAATCTTCAACCTCGCTGGAGTTGGGGTCATCCCACCAAGGCGACTCGGTTTCAGTTTCAACAAGCTGAAGCATTCTCCAAGCTGATGGCCAGAGCACAGTACCCTTGGCTCCGATCCTATTTGTCCATAGGGACTTCTGAAGTTCTGACCACCACAAATCGTGTAAGCTCGCTGCACGAGAGTCCTGTCGATACCGGCCGTCCCAGCTCTCGACTTCATTGACGAGATCTGACGAACAGACGCCTCGTGCGAACTTCACCAAGAGGTCCTTGTGTCGGTTCGCTAGCCAGTGTCGATCATCGGCTTGCATCTGAATGATCTCATCCACATTCCAACGATTCTGGCCACGAAGAAGCTCTTGAATTCGAAGATTGCGAAAAGGGGCAGCGTATGACCATCCGAAGTCAGTAACTCTCAGGCCAGGAAAAGGCGACTGATTGGCTGTCGAAAAATAGTCGAGCACGGGATAGAGGCTCGGATTATCCCGTCGATCGATCCAACCCTGCCAGGTCTCGGCACTCGTAGAGACTTCGTGGACGCCTCGAATGGGATGATCACCAAGAGGTCGTTCAGGAGGTCGTTTTGGAAAGAGGCCGGCCTTCCAATACCCAACTCGGCCCGCCCGATCGGCACAGATGAAGTTTTGCGCCGGCGAGACGTAGTGCTCGAAGGCATCCGGACAAGCCAACACACTCTGACCACGATTCAATCGAAGAAAGGCCTTGAGCTCATTGGAGGCCTCGTGACCGACCCACTTCATGACGACGCCCTCGGGAATTTCCGCAGATGGCCCTTCCCGATGATTATCCATCCAAAGCGGCCCCAAGTGCGTCTCTCGAAGAATCAAAACTTCCGGTTCTCCGCCGCGCACCAAAATCTTCTCTTCACGAGAAATAAGCGGACGCCATTCATCGTCAAAAATGTACTCAGTGCGCTTTTCATCGCGAAAACGAAGTCGATAAAAGTCGAGAACATCATCCGTCCCATTCGTTACAGCCCATGCCAGATCCTCGTTATGTCCAACGATGATTCCTGGAGCACCAACCAGAGCGGCACCAAACACTCGATGAGCATTTGGTCCATTCGTCAGGTGCAGGCGCATCGGAATCCAAAGCGCAGGAATGGTATAGTTCAGGTGAAGATCGTTGGAGAGGATGGGCGAGGATGTCTGGCTTTTACCTGACGGCACGACCCAGTTGTTGCTTCCACTCGCGGGATCGGCTTCCAATGAGAAATCATCCGCTTCAATCTCAAACTGAGAGGGAGAACCAGCCAAGAATCCCGAAGTGGAGATTTGGTAACCCTGCTTCATCTCTCTTGCCCCCGAAGCCTGAGCAACCTGAGTTCGGGGATCTCGCTTGAGGATGGTACCCGCTTCGGTCACTTCGAGGGGAAACAAATCCATGACTCCCGTTGGTCCCAATCTCTGCAGACTCTGCATGAATCGAAGATCATCAAGTCGACCCGATAAGTACCAAGACATGAACTTTTGCATGAGAGCCGAATTTACGGATTCCCATCTTTCAGGTCGGAGACCGAGGAGGAAGTATTCGGTTGGCATCGGCGCACGCCCCGACTCAACATCCTCAACTCTGGCATTTACGCCCGATGCAAATGCCTCAAGTGCGACGCGGGTCTCCGGATCTTGCGATATCAATTCATGGCTCCGAACCGCGGCTCGCTTGAGCTCCAACTTGCGCATAAAGCGATCAATGGGAAGAGCGCGTGCACCGACGACTTCAGCGATACGCCCCGAAGCGACGCGACTCAGAAACTCCATTTGCCATAAACGATGCGTCGCAACCCAATAGCCCTGGGCAAAGTAGAGATCCGCTTCATTCGATGCAACAAGGGTCGCAACAAGATTGTCGTCGATACTGAGTCGCACCGACTCCTCTGAAGAGGCTGCGGCTAAACGCGCAGAGGAGGCATGGAAGCGTAAAAGTGCAGCCTGAAGTTGTGCAGAATGATTTTGCCGATCGACTTCGTGAGACCAGAGTCCCTTTGCCGGAGAAAGCAATTGGCCGACGGAAGGACCTGGTCCTACAGGAAATTGAAAGGCCAACAGGGCGATCGAGGTCGCGATGCCACCCAGTACAAGCGATTTTAGCCATTCAAGTCGTTCCGAATTGCTCATCGAGGGGCTTTCAGGTCGGTTCATGGGTTGCTTTAAGGCGTTCGAGCAAACCGCTGCGCAACCTCTCATTGTTCGCGAACTCGATCAAGTTTCTATCGACCCTAGGACATTGCAATGCAAAGACCGGAAAAAAAAGAGCCGGGTCTCCCCAGCTCTTTCAAGACAAATTTATGATCAACAAATCAGATGTTGATGTTGGCCGAGAGACCCACATTGGTGAGCTCTGAACGGAAATCCTGAGGAACAAACTGAACGTTCGGATAGAGGAAGATGTCACGAGTCACAGATACGCCGACGCCAACCGACTGAGTGTAGACGTTGCGGATCACGTTGCCGAAGGGCTCCGAACGAACGTGTTCGAAGACAAACGGACGGAACACAGTGCGCAAGTTCAAACGATCCGAGAAGACATACTCAGCAAACGGATAGAATCCGAAAGAGTAGTCGCCCTGTTGAGCCTGCAGTGCCGCGTCGTTCTTATCGAAGGTGTTCATACCCGCTGTGAATGCCAAGCCCATCGAGAACTGGGATCCACCGAAGTCATAGATCGCAGTTTGGCTGAAGTCCGCGCCATACTGATAACCAAGTTCGCGGTAGAATTCGTCGGTGACGATTGTTCCCGAGACGGCCGACACGTTCTGAATGCCGCCAGTTTTATAGACGACCTGATAGGTCAAGCTGGGGTTTGAAACTGTCGTGCGCTCACGCAGGCTCTTCTTCGCGTCATTATGGAAGGGCTTACGCGACACGATTCCAACATCGAGTGCCAACGACTGCAGCTGACTCAGACGGTATTTCGCGCCCAAAGATCCGCCCATAGCCGGAACGGTGGGTACTGCGGTACCAGTGGCGATATTGGGGCGGGTGTCCGCTCCGGGGCTGTTCACTGTGCCGCCGCTGTAGCTCAAAGCCGCCGAGAAGCTATACTTGCTCTTCGCTCCAGTCTCAGCGCGAAGCTTCCGGTTTGTGATGACCTCATCGACGTCGGACTCGCCCTCTTTCTTTTCGACCTGACCTTTTGGCATCACAGATTCAGCTGTGGTTGCTGATTCTGCTGCGGGCGTTGTTTGCTCTTCAGCGTGAGCCGAAGCTTGAACAGCCGCAACCATGGCAACCGCCGCGAGAACCTTCACCTGCCAATTCATTTGCTGCAACATTTCTGAGTACCCCTCTTCTAAGCGATCACTCTCTCGTGACCGGTTTTGTTTTCCCAATCCCAAAATTCAACAGATCGCCAAAAGTCTCAGAGTTCGATCATCCAAACTCGAAGCACTGAGGCGATAGCGACCAAAACCATCTGACCTAACCTCGGTCCAACAGACTCAACCCGTGTGTATGGCCTGATCAGCTCAAGTTCAACGGCATCAACATAAGCTGTGTGAGCAAGGCTGAGGCCAAGCCCGGCAAGCCAGAATCTTGTCAGAATGACACCGACTTGTGCCCTAAATCAGCGGGTCGACACCCCGATTTTCTTAGCGCGAAGCGACCGTTAACGCTAACTGAAACTTGAAGAAGAAGTTGTTTCGCTGCTCAAGAAAGCAGCTGGCAGCACTTTTTTGCGCATGGCGGTAAATGTCGGCAAGCCTCCAAAAGCCTCCTAGTTTGCTTCTATGAAATTCGACGCTTCAAAGACCAGTGGTGAAACCCAATTTCGAAAGACTCTCCGGTCGCTACTTCCCTACATTTGGCCCGCCAATCGCCGCGACCTAAAAATTCGAGTCATTTTGGCCCTGGTGTCTCTCGTGATCGCCAAGGGCTTTAATGTGGGCGTTCCTTTCTTGCTGAAAGCCGCCATCGACCAGCTGACCACCCTTCAGACCTTGGGCTCCCAAGCCCACTCTGCCGGCGGCCCAGCGGACTCTCGGCTGCTCTATGTTGCGCTCGGACTAACCGTGGCCTACGCCCTCGCTCGAATAGGGCACCAAGCTTTTAGTGAGTTTCGCGACTTCATCTTTGCAAAAGTTGCCCAACACACCCAGCGGGCTATTGGACTGAAGACTTTCGAACACTTGCATTCCTTGTCTTTAGGCTTCCATTTGGAGCGTCAAACCGGCGGCCTTTCGCGGGTCATTGAAAGGGGAACAAGGGGAATTCAAACGGTCCTGCAGTTTATGCTCTTCAACATTTTGCCGACGATTGTTGAAGTGGTCGTCGTCTGCGTTGTGCTCGCATTGACTTTTGGTTTTGAGTTCACGCTCATCACCGCCGCGACGATCTTGGCCTACGTGATTTACACCATCCAAATCACCAACTGGAGAGTCCGCTTTCGAAAAGACATGATGCAAAAGGATACCGAGGCCAACACGAAAGCCATCGATAGCCTTCTCAATTTTGAAACCGTGAAATATTTCGGCAACGAAAAACATGAGCACCGTCGTTTTGATCAAGCACTCGCCGGATACGAAGCCGCCGCGCTTCAGTCGCAAACGTCGCTGTCGATCCTGAATTTAGGCCAGGGACTCATCATTGCCCTCGGCCTCGTCGGGGTCATGGGTTTAGCCGCATGGCGAGTCGGCTGGGGAGAGATGACCGTCGGCGATTTTGTGGCGGTCAACACCTTCCTCATTCAGCTTTACATGCCACTGAATATCTTAGGCTTTGCTTACCGAGAGACAACGCAAAGCTTGGTTGAAATGGAGAAGATGTTCGAGTTGCTCGACGTCGATCGCGATGTTCAAGATCTTGCGGGAGCAACCTCTCTCAAGCTCTCGAACGGTGAAGTTGAGTTTCGAAACGTCAGCTTTCAATATCATCTCGATCGGCCCATTTTACGCAGAATCAGCTTTACAATTCCCCCCGGTAAAACCGTGGCCTTGGTCGGTCCATCCGGCGGCGGCAAATCGACCGTATCTCGCCTCCTCTTTCGCTTTTATGATCCCCAAGCGGGCCAGATCCTCATCGATGGCCAGAACATTGCCGAGATCACACAATCGAGCCTGCGAGCCGCGATCGGCATCGTTCCTCAGGATACGGTGCTGTTTAACGACACGATGGAATACAACATCGTCTACGGGCGTCCTGGGGCCTCTTCCGAAGAGGTCCGCGAAGCCGCGCGCTTAGCTCGGCTTGAACCGCTGATCCAGCGCCTGCCCGAGGGCTTGCGGTCACTGGTTGGGGAGCGTGGGCTGAAGCTTTCAGGAGGCGAAAAACAGCGGGTGGCGATTGCGAGAACGATCCTCAAACGGCCGCAAATTTTGATTTTTGATGAAGCCACCAGCGCACTGGATACAGCCACCGAACAGGAAATCAACAGATCTCTTCGGGAGGTTTCCCAGAATCGAACAACACTCATCAT
>CANHQR010000058.1 GCA_947462815.1 Pseudobdellovibrionaceae bacterium | reverse complement strand
GGCCAAGAGATATATGGCCGCTTATCCGAATTCGAAGCGCAATGCAGACATCGAAAGAAGGTTGGCGGTCTTGTACTATGGCTTCAATCAATTCGATGCGGCGCTACCGATTTTCGAGAAGATTCTGCGTGAGGCGCCAGCCTCTAAAAATGGCCAGGCGGCAGGCGACGCGATTTTGAGTATCTATAAAGCTCGCGGCGACAACAACAAGCTGATCGCGAAAGCCGAAGAGTTCCTTGCGATCCCCGCCATCGCGGCATCGCCGTTTGGTAAGTCGATTCGCGATGGTCTTGAGAAGACCGAGTATGTGGCAGCGCAAGATTTGGAGAAAGCCAATAAGTCGACCGAGGCGGCGAAAGCTTTCGAAGAGTTTGCGGCTTCGACGAAAGACGCCAAGCTGAAGATGGCGGCACGTATGCGGGCTGGCTCCAATCTCGAAAAGACAGGAGATGCCAACGGAGCTATTCGTAACTTCTTGGCGGTCCTGAGTATGCCGGCGGGCGACGCTCAAATGAAAGAAGAGCAAACGCGAGCTCGTAACTCATTGGCCAAATTGTACGAGCGAAGTGGGCAGATGGAGCTTGCGGCGAGACAATATGCAGCTTACGCCCAAGGCAATCTAACGAATCAGACGGCTGTCAACGGCTTCTATAATGCCGCTCTCATTTACGATGCGCTGGCGATCTCCGGCGAGGCGACGAAGAATTACGAAGCTTATCGTCAATATTCGCGTCGCGCGGATCGTAACGAAGTCTTGTTTGCAATTGCTGAGATGTACAGTCGTCTTGGTAACCGCCGTCAGGCGATCAGCTTCTATTCGGCTTATCTTCAACAGGGTGGCAACTCCCAGTCACGGAGAATCGAAGCCACTTTCCAAGTTGCTGAGGCGGATCGTTTGGCGGGTCGCCCGGTGGCACGACGCGGATTTCTGGAGGTTGTTGAGGCTTTCAAACGAGCCCCGCTCAAGACTCGTGAAGAAACGGTTCGCTTCGCCGGAGAAAGCCAGTTTCACCTCGCTCAAGCCATCAAGTCGGAGCTCAATGCCGTTCGCTTTGGAACAACGGATGCTTCGCAAGGGGCAGCTGCCAAACAGGTGAAAGCGTTGGAAAAGAAGTACATCGATGCGATGAAAGAGATCATTCGACTCGACCATGCGCCGTCGACGATTGCGGCCTTGGCGAGCACCGGGCAGCTCTATGAACTGATCGCTCAAAAGTTTGAGCGAATTCCCACTCCGGCAGGTTTGTCGACCGAAGACGGCGAGAAGTACCGTCAGCTGATTAAGGTGGAATCCGACCGCTACAAAGCTGAAGCCACGACGTCCTATCGAGCGGCTGTTGAGCGTTCGTTAGAGTTCGAAATCTATACGGAGTGGTCGTCTGTGGCCCGAAAGGCTCTCGCCAGTTCGGATCCGAAGTTTCAATACCTGCATGATGTTGTCGTAGAGTCCAACGTTGCCGATTGGATGGATTTGTTATGATGAAGAACGCGGTCTCATCCCTCGAATCGAGAAGTCTCTCTCGGGCCTTGTGCTGCGGATTGGCCCAGTCCGTTATGACGCTGTTTTTGGTGAGTGGCTGTGCCAGTTCGCCCAGTTCAACGAAACCGGATTCATCGGCCAAGCTAGCGAGCGAGGTGAGCAACGCGCCTGCTGCGCCCAAAGAAGCAATTGTCTCGAAGCCAGTTGAAAACTCTCAGTACACCGCCCTTGGACAGGCCTTGCGAATGGGTTCGGGTGGCCCGGTTCCAGAAGAGGCCGCTAAAATTCTCGTGCAGAGCCCTCTCGATGAGAAAACGCTCAACGCTCTCGCGATGTGGCATTGGCGGCAAGGCCGCCATGGTTTGGCCGGGTTGCTTCTTGCCCGAGCTCTAGAACGCAACGAAGGCAGTGCCCCGCTGCTCAACAATCTCGGTATAATTCGTAAAGGTATGGGCGATGAGATCGGCGCGATCCTCGCTTGGCGTCGAGCGCTCAAGGCCGACCCTCGACATGCTGAGGTCAATGCCAACATGGGTTGGTACTATGCCCGTGGCGGTGATTGGAAAAAAGCTCTCCCGCATTTGGAGAAGGCTTGGGCCGGTCGCGTGCAAGACGCGTCGACATCGACCAACTATGGTCTAGCTCTGAAGGCCGAGGGGCAGTTCTCCAAAGCGGAAGCCGTGTTCAGTTCGGCAGAGAAGCGCTTCCCGAAGGATCCAGGACTACTTCTCGCCTATGCGGGCTTGTTCATTGAAAACCTCAACAAGCCCAAAGAAGGGCTACAGCTTGTGATACGTGTGAAGTTCCTTGAGACTCAAAAGAAGGACATCTTGAATCGGGCCGACGAACTCGAACGTCGGGCGGAACGAGGAAGTTAAGCCGCGAATATTCGCGAGTTATGAAGGCATCATGTTTGGGCATCGAAGCGATCTGCATGAGAGCAACAGCACGAATGGGACAAAAGCGAATCGGCTGAAGCGCAAACAGCTGCTCACGTTTCTTCGTATTTTGGGTTTGATCACGATCTGGGCGAGCATCGCCGTGGCCGTGGGAGCCTCGGCGTCTGCTGACGCTCAAACTCAAGACAACTCGAAGAAATCTAGACGCACGCAAATTAGTTTTGAGAATGAATTGATCGAAGGTCAGCGATCTAAGCCGGATCTCTTTGTGGTGTTGCAAAACCGAATGAATAACTCGCGTCGCTTGTTCAAGCTGCGGGAGAACTTTTTGCCGGAGATGCGAAAGACCGCTGAAGATGCAGGCCGCCAATCGGGCCGGGGGAGTGGAAATTGAGCTCAGCGACATCCTCTCGACAGCCTATTGTATTGCGTGTTCACAAAGCCGGAACTTTAGTCGGCGTAAAGCAATTTCTCGATCCGCAAATCGTTTTGGGGCGGCAGCCCGACTTACAATTACCTCTTGAAGGCGAGGCTGTGGCCTTCATTCATGCGGCGATCGAAGAGCGAGACCGGCGCTGGTACCTTGCGGATCTGGGCTCGGAGACGGGTACCAAGCGAAACAGCGAAGTGGTATTGGACGTCGAACTGCAAAGCGGCGACGTCATTGAAGTTGCGGATTATCGCATTGAGTTCTTCATCGGTGTGCCACGCCCCAAGACGGCGCCGCCGCCGGTCATGGCCTCAATGTCGATTCAGCCTCCGCCGTCGTCCTCAGCGAAGGCAGCTGCACCACCGCAGGCGGCTCCTGAAGCACCGTCACGTAGCGCCGCACCCTCGCAGCCCATGCCTCCCCCGATTCCTCCGAGCAAAATATCAATCGGCACGCCCGTCGTGAATGTGCTCGAGGGGACGTTGAGCACCGATGGTCAATCGGTTCCCTCGTCGCGGAGTCGATTGCCGCGGGCCGAGAAGCGTAAGAAGGCGCATCGGACTTTTGCGGCGCCAAGTCGGCATACGGATATTCGACAAATCGTCAAACCGACGAAAGGCACCGTGATCGAAGTGTTGGTCGCTTGGAAAGAGCGAATCATCGCGACACGAAGCTTTTCGGGTCAGCATGTGGTCACGGTGGGGAGTCATCCGAGTTGTGATCTGCCTGTTCCCATTATGGGTGCGAAGATCCGTAAGCTCCCGGTTGTGAAGGTCGGCTCTCCGGCCATCGTCACGATGATGCCGGATATGGTAGTCGAAGTGATGCGTGGTCAGTCCGTTCAAGTTTGGGCTGAACTTCAACGCATCAATCGACTGACGAGAGAAGGAAACTACACCCGCTTATCTTTGGAGCAGGGTGAGCTGGCGAAGATCGATGTGGGCGATGGAATCTCGATCATCGTTCGCTATGTCGCCGAATCGCCGAAACCACTTGCGGCGCCTTTCTTTGACCTCACGAACTCCGAGATTACAGGCGTCATCCTCTCGCTGGCGATGATGGCGGTCTTGGGGCTTTACGCGAATTTTTATATCCCTGCTCAGCCGTTGCCGCCTGAGGCGGGACTCGATGAGCCTTTGCGAACGGCCGTCGTGATTGTGAAGCCGACGCCGCCGCCCCCGCCGCCGCCCCCGCCTGAGCCGACGCCTGTGCGGACTGTTGTCGAGATTCCTCCGCAACCCCAGCCCACACCTGCGCCGCAACCCGTGGTGCGTGCGACACCCGCGCCTGTGAAGCAGAACGTAGCCCCTCGGCAGCAACAGGCGACGGCTGTCGCGCAGAGCACACGTCCGCCGGGGCAGGCCGCGAATCCGGCGCCGAACCGAAATCAGAATGCGCCTCGAGTTCAGACTTCGGTGAAACAGGGTGGCGCGATCAAGACGACGGATAAGCCCGCTGCGCAAATGCAGTCGAAATCCAAAGACGCTTCGAAGTCAGGAATCTTCTCGACATTCGGAGCAGGAGCGAATGATCGTCTCGCGGGCTCAACAACAGGTGCCGGAGCTCTCGCAGGAATCGCCGGTGCGAACACGGGCGCGTCGGGCATGAATGAAGATCGCCCCGGAACCGGGCTCGGTTCTTCGATTCGCGACACTGGCCAAGGTGGAACGGGAACGGCTTTGGATCGCGGTGTGCGAGGCGGACGTGGTTCACTGGGAACAGGCACAGGAGCATCGGGATTAGGCCAAGGTGGCATTGGTAAGCTCGGCGTTAAAGTTCAGATTGGCCAGGAAGGCGCTGAGGTCGGCGGAACGATTGATAAAGAGGCGATTCGCCGAGTGATTCGCGCGAACCTGACTGCGATTCAGAAGTGTTACGAGCGCGAACTCAACCGCACACCTGATCTCGTCGGTAAGTTGGTCATTGAATGGGATATCGGTGAACAAGGCGTCGTTTTGCGGACGGGTGTTCGCAGCAATGAATTAGGCAGTCGCGAAGTGGCCAATTGTTTGATGGCGCGACTCAAAACTTGGCGGTTCCCAGAGCCGCCAGCGAACGAGGTGGTAACTGTGGCCTATCCGTTCGTGTTTTCTAATTAAGAGAAGTGACGAGATCGTCAACTGATAGGGGGAGCAACCGTGGAACCGACAACAGCAGCAGGGCTTGATGCCGCAATGGCGACCGAGTCGCACAATTTCTTCGTCAACGCATTCAAAGTGGGTGGACCCGCAATGTGGGTGATTGCCTTCATTGGCATTCTGACACTTGTCTTGATTCTCGAGCGCTTCTTGCAGCTTCGAGCCCTGAGTGTGGACAAGGCGGACTTCAATGAGCACGTCTTCGGAATGATTCTGCGAGGCGACTTGCGACAAGCTGTCACGTACTGCGATTCGAAACCCGCGCCTTTGACCAACACGCTCAAAGCGGGTTTGGTGCAGGTGATGAACGGGCGCGCCGATGAAGAGGTTCAAGTGGCGATGGACGCTGCTGTTCTTCGTGAAACGCCACGTCTCGAAGGTTGGACATCCTTCCTTGCGGTTTTTGGTAACCTGGCCACACTGGCGGGACTGGTCGGAACAATCTTCGGTATGATCACCTCGTTTGAGGGTGTTTCCAAAGCTGGAGCCGCGGAAAAAGCGATGTTGCTCTCTCGAGGTATTTCCGAAGCTCTGCATTGCACGGCGATGGGACTGATGGTCGCGCTTATCGCGATCTTGTTCTACGGATACTTCCAAGTTCGAATCGGTCGACTGATCAATGACATGCAGGAGTCGAGCATGTCGCTGATGAACCTCGTGGTCGCCAATCGCGACAAAATGAAAGACTAAGAGGTCTAGATCATGGCACAGGTCGAAGAAAGCGGCCGCGGGCGTACAACGAATGTCGACGTGAACTTGATACCGTTCATCGATTTGATGAGCGTTCTGATCACGTTTCTGTTGATCACCGCGGTTTGGACCCAGGTGTCCATGATTCAGTTGGGAAGTTCTATTTATGGCAAGAAGACGACGGATCAGGTTGTGCCTCCTCCCCCGAGCACAGCTGACATCGCACTTCGACTTGACGTAAAGAACTCTGGGTTTCGTCTCATTGTTGGAACCGAGAAGTTCGATTTCCCGAAGGTGGGTAGCGATTGGGACGTCACCGAGCTCAACAAACGCTTGGCCCTGGTTCGCAACAACTACAAAGATAAAAGCGATGCGACCATCACGGTCGATAATGAAGTCCCTTACGATAAATTGATCATGGGTATGGACACGTTGTTGCGGGCAGGGTTCGTCGCGGTCTCGGTAGCGACAACCGAATCTGAAGATTGAGGCCTCGCCCGAGGCACGTGATCGCCCGATGGCGGTTATGGTTTTGAACTGTGCGGTGGTGGTCTGAGGAGGATCTTAAGCTATGGCAATTCGAGTACCCGGTTTGCGCGACCGTCATCACCGCATGAATAAGTCTCGTCGTAGCGTCGTGGCGATGTTGTCGCTCACGGCGATGGTCGACATGTTCACGGTCTTAGCCGTGTTCCTCCTGCAAAATTATCAGACGACAGGTGAGGTCATTGAGCTCTCCGATGAAGTCGTGCTGCCCAACGCGAGGACGGTGCGCGAGTTGAAGCCCGCCATTGTTGTCGTCGTCTCCAACGGCAAAGTGATGGTCGACAAGCTGCAAGTCGCGACGCTGGACGAAGTGAATGCTCTGGAAGACTCCTCAGTGATCCAAAATTTAAAGGATCGAGTCGAGGACGCATTCCGGGATCTGGAGCAGAAGGCGAAGTCGGGCTTGGGAGCCGTGAAGAATGTGGTGGCCGAGTCGCGAGGCGCTGCGCCTAAGCCTGAGGATTTTCGTCGAGTCACCTTGCAGGCCGATAAAGCTGTGAGTGCAGGTGCCGTGAAGAAGGTCATGTGGACGCTCACGGAAGCCGGCGCGAGCGAGATCAACTTCGCGGTTTTACGTGTGGAAGGTCAGCCTAGCACCAATCTCTAAAGTCCGATGGGTTAGGTGAGGCGCTTTTCGATTATGCGGCCGCCTGATCCGATTCGAGAAAGTGACGGACATGATCGCCGATCATCGCGCGATCTTCGGCGCTGATCTCCGTGAATCTTAGTCCGCAGTCGCCGTTTTTACCGACATAGAGAACAACGGCTTGCGCATGTACGATCTGCGCGAGCTCGAAGCTTTTGACGGAGATCTGTACGTGATCGCCGGCTCGCAAGAAGCTGCAATGTTTAAGTCCCATACCATTGAGTGACACACTCATCGCTTTGGCCACGTGAGCCTCACTCTTTGTTCCTGAGCGTGTGACGGCCACTTCTCCCATAAGCGGAGCGCGGGGCACTTCCCGGCGAGAAATTCCAACCAGATCCAAGATATCGGTGACTTCAAAGAGCGGGGTCCAAGTTTTTAAACCGCTTCCCCAAAGCTTAACGCCTTCGAGCTGTGCGCCGAACTTCAGCTTCACCAATTGAGCGACAAGTTCGTTGCGATTGATCGGACCCGTCGGCTTGTCTCCGCGTCCAAAATCCACATACCAATTTGGCTGATGCGCCTCTTTGGACCATTGCTCAACCTGCGTCTGACGCTCCACGAGAATTTGCCACTCGGCCATCGGTGACCACTCTTTGGCTCCACGGGCCCACACCCAGCAATCCGCATTGAATTGCCCGGCGTGAAGTCGACTTTCGACCTCTTGGGTCGAGTAAGGTCCCATGACCGTACCTTGTCGGTGGACGAACCAAGGTTTTGGTGGATTGGAGGCGCCGTTTCGATGGCCATTGTGATCTTGCATATGGTGCTCATCGGCATTTTGCGTGCGTCACCTAAGTCTCCTCGACGCTTGTCGGGCCTCGCGTCGCGTCGCCTTGGAGGAGGTTGCGAGCTGAGGTTCCATGCCCGAAAGACGCATGTTAACCTCTTCCTGTGAACGCAAGTGGCAAGCCTCCTTCCTCATCACGCCAACGAACCGCGGCTCAGTGGTTGAGTCGCCGAAATGCCATGATTGGCGCGCTCTTGTTCGTGGTCGTCGTCGTGCAGCTGCTCATTCTGTCGCCTCGCGATCTCGGCCTGCCCGACGAAGGTCAAGTGACGCGAGCGGCTCTGGCGCCATCGGGATCGCGCAAGCGAATTGAGGCTAAGAAATTGCCTCGGGATACTTCCGGCGGTCAGGTGATGCGGGATCTGCATCTGATCGAGGCTAAGCCGACGGGTAAAGAATGGGAGTTATGGGCCGAGAAGGCCGTCAAACCCAAAGACTCGCCGGAGTGGACGATCGAGGTTGTTCGCGTCAAGTTTTTCGCGAGCAATGGTGCGACCTATGTGGTGACGGGTCGCACAGGTGGCGTGCATCCGGATCGGAATGACATATGGATTCGCGGCAAGGTCGAAACGAAGTCTTCCAATGGATATGTTTTCAAGACGGAGTCACTCTTCTACGACTCACAGACGAAGCGGCTGATGTCCAAAGATGCGGTCGAAGTTCTCGGACCTCAAGACGGGGAGGGCAGTCGACTCGAGTTGAATGGTGAGGATCTTTTGGCTGAATTTGCTTCCAACCGGATTCTCATCAACAAAAAAGTCCGTGCCAAAAAGCGTGTCGCGGCCGGGCAAGGTCTCACTCGACTCGCGCAGATCCAAAGCCAGCGCGCGATTCTATCGGGACAAAGTAATTCGGCGGAGTTCTTCGGTAATGTCAGTATCGATCTCGACAATATGCGAATCACGGGCCCGGAGGCGAGATTTCTTTACGATAGTACGCAGGCGATCTTGGAGTCCGTGTTGATCGCAGGAGGCATTCGCGTCACCGACTCCGATAAGTTTGCCACGAGCGGCTCGCTGGCCGTGCACTTTAAAGAAGATCGCTATGTCTTCAAGGGAGCCCCTCGTGTCGTGCAGGCTTCCGACGAGTTGATCGGCGATGAAATCGTATTTCTCGAAGGCGGCAAGAAGGTTCAAGTCATCAATGCCAGAGCTCAAGTGGACCCAGAGAGCGCGGAGCGCGCTCAGGGGAGACCTGCGGAGCGTGCTCCTGAGCGAGCACCGGAGCGACCATGAGTTGCCGATGTCTGCAAAGTTTTTCTTCAGGATGTTCTTCAGAAGGTGTTTGGGGGCTTGCCTCCGTACCGACTTCCGAGTTGTTTTTTGGGCTTCTAATGTCGGGTGGAGGTAAGTTCCTATGAGCAAGCTGGCCGTTCGGGGAATCGCGAAGAGCTTCAAAGGGCGCAAAGTGGTGGATGGAGTTTCCTTCGATGTTGAGCCAGGTCGCGTTGTGGGTCTACTTGGACCAAACGGAGCCGGCAAGACGACGAGTTTTTATATGGTCGTCGGCTTGGTTGTGCCCGATGAAGGCGAAATAGCCTTGGGCGAGAGTGGGATCGGTCATCTACCTATGTTTCAGCGTGCGCGAATCGGTTTGAGTTATTTGCCTCAAGAGGCCTCCATCTTTCGACGACTCACCGTTCGCGAAAACCTGGCCGTGGCGCTGGAAGCCCAAGGCGTGAGCGGCTCGACAAAGGACGAGCGCATCGAAGAGTTGCTTAAAGAGTTTCGAGTCGACCATATTCGTGACAGCTTCGGCTATGCCCTCTCGGGCGGAGAGCGTCGACGTGTCGAGATTGCGCGCGCTCTCGCGGGAAACCCCAAGTTCATACTCCTGGACGAGCCTTTCGCCGGGATTGATCCGATTGCAGTCGCCGACATTCAGGAAATTATCCGACAATTAAAGAGCAAAGGGATTGGCGTTTTGATCACGGACCATAATGTCCGCGAAACGCTAGGAATTTGCGATTACGCGTACATCATGAAAGATGGTCGCGTGCAGGTGGAAGGGCCTGCGCAGGAAGTTGCGACTTCAGAACTCGCCCGCAAGTTTTATTTGGGCGAGAACTTTAGACTCTGAGGATGATCATTTCAGGATCAGCCTCGGCGTCCCCAAGGGCGTTGCCGTAAATCTTGACGGAGACCTTGGCGTAGATCGTAACAGAACGCGCGGCTCAAAGTGGGGCATCGATAAAGGTATGAGGGAGCGAACGCCATGGCGATGAGTCAAAAGATGGGCATGAAACTGGGCATGGGCCTGGGAATCACCATGACGCCGCAGCTTCAGCAGGCGATCAAACTGCTTCAACTTTCGCGTATGGAGCTTGAGACGGAAGTTCGCAAAGAGCTGGAAGAGAATCCTGTTCTCGAGGAGTTTCAAGACGACCCCAGCGACGTGACAAATCCTGGATTGCAGACTGAGTCTTCCGAGAGCAGCGAACAGCTCAATGAGATTCAGGACCCCAAAAAGCAAGATGAGATCAATTGGGAAGACTACTTCGACGCCACCTATAAGCCGATGCCGAACATGTCCGGCGGCAACGAAGAGATCATGAACTATGAGAACATGATCAGCACGACTCCCACGCTCTACGATCATCTGATGTGGCAAGTGCGAAACTCGGGCTTTTCTGAAGAAGAAAAGATGCTCGCGGGAGTTATTTGCGGCTTTATCAACGATGACGGTTACGTTGAAGTTTCACTTGACCAGATTGCCGAAGAAGAAAAGTTGTCTAAAGAAGATCTTGAATCCGTCTTGCCCTACGTTCAAGAATTTGATCCTCCCGGAATTGGCGCTCGTGATTTGCAAGAGTGTTTGTTGATCCAGGCCAAGCAGATGCAAGAAGATACGAAAGATCTCGTACACCTGCTGAAGAATCATCTCAAAGATCTCGAGAAGCGAAACATCTCCGGAATTGCCAAGGCGATGAATCTTACACCGGCCGATGTGGCGGATATGGCAAAAATCATCGAGGGCATGGATCCCAAACCGGGGCGCGCCTTCGTGCTGCCCGATACCCAGTATGTGACACCGGATGTTTTCGTCTACAAAGTGGGCGATGAGTACATGGTGTCATTGAATGAGGACGGTTTGCCCCGCTTGAGAATCTCGGGATTCTACCGGAATCTCCTCGCCCAGCAAAAAGCCATCGGTGGTACCCGAGCTCAACGGGCTGAAGCGGCGGCGGTTGCTGCGGCAAATGCTCCGGAGGGCACTCCGGCGCCGATCGATACTCAAGACTACGTAAAGGCCAAGCTGCAGAGCGCTGTTTGGTTGATCAAATCCATTCATCAGCGGCAGCGCACGATCTTCAAAGTGGCCGAGGCCATCGTCAAACGGCAGCGTGAGTTCTTCGATCGGGGGCCTCAGTTTCTCAAACCGATGATTCTTCGAAATATCGCCGACGACATCGGCATGCACGAATCGACGGTCAGCCGCGTGACGACTGCGAAGTACATGCATACGCCTCAGGGAATTTTTGAGCTCAAGCACTTCTTCAACTCAGGGATCGGTACGGACGATGGTGATGCCTTGGCGAGCGAATCGGTGAAGGTGAAGATCAAAAGTCTCATCGGCACGGAAGATCCTAAGGAGCCGCTCAGCGACCAGCAGATTGTGGACCTGCTCAAGCGAGATGGGATCAATATTGCCCGACGCACTGTGGCCAAGTATCGCGAGGCCCTGAAAATCCTCCCGTCCAGTCGTCGAAAGCAGTATTCCTAAACGGGTGATCTTCGCATTTCTGGGTGGCTCACTCGCGGGCCTTTTTATCGTCATCCTCATCAGCCGACTTTCGCGCGCCAGCCAGCTTGCGGAAGCCGAGTCCACGGCGCGCCTGCTCATCGATGAAGCCAAAGAAGAGGCGCAAGCCCTCGACGAAGAGATCAAGCTCGCGGCGGAAGAGGCTCAATCCGAAGTTTATGCCAAGGCCGAGCCCCAACTTCTCGAGCTTGAGGCACGAGTTCGAGATCTCGATGACCGAGTTCGCAAGACGCGAAGCCGCATCGATCGCGAGTTCAATCAGGATAAGCGCGAGATCGACGAACGAGTCGACAAACTTCGCACGTCAGAGTCCCAAGTTCGCTCCCGTGAGGATCGCCTTCGGCACCGACGAACGCGAATCAAGCAGCTTCGCGAAAGTCTTCTGCAGCAACTCGAAGAAAAGTCGGAATTGAAAGCCGAAGAGTTGCTCGGCGATATGGTGCAAAAGGAAATTCGCGACGCGGATTTGGAAGCTAAGAAGAAAGCAGCGCTCTACGAGGAAGAGATCAAAGCCGATGCCGAAATGCGGGCTAAGCATCTCTTGACGTCGGCCTTGTCGCGCTTTCCTCGCCCGGCCCCCACGGAGCGTGGCATCGGTATTGTCGAAATCCCCAATCCTGATGTTCGGGCCCGTATGTTGGGTCCGAACGAGGAGAATCTTCGAGAATTGGAACGTCTCACGGGAGTGAGTCTCAGCGTGACCGAAAAGCAGACCTTTCAGTTGGCGAGCTTTGATCCGGTTGGCCGCGAGATCACCACACGTACGCTTGAAAAGCTGCTGCATGAAAAGTCGCCCAACGTGGAAACTGTTCGTCGCTTGCATGAGAAGACTTCGGGCGAAGTTTTGCGTCGAATTGAAAACGATGGAAACAAGATTGCGGCCGAGCTCGGTTGTCGCGACCTCAACCCAGCGATCAAGCGTCGCCTGGGCGAATTGCGCTACCGCTACTCGTTCTCACAGAATCAGCATTTTCACGTCGCCGAAGTGGGTTGGCTTTGCGGGCTTTTGGCTTCCGAGTTGGGTGGAAATTCGCGGAACGATGCGAAACGGGCCGGCTTGTTGCACGACGTGGGTAAGGCTATGGATCATGCCAAAGAGGGCGGCCATGCGGTGATCGGCGCTGAGTTCATTGCGGAAAACGGTGAAAGACCTGAAATCGTACATGCCGTCCGTGCCCACCACTACGAAGAGCAGCCGGCCACGGACCTCGCTTATTTGGTGATCGCGGCCGACGCCATTTCAGGGGCGCGCCCGGGCGCCCGCCGTGCCACAGTGAGCGCTTACAATCAGAAAATCGAAGTCTTGTCGCACATTGCGGAAGACTTTCCCGGCGTCACCAAGACCTTGATTTTCAATGCGGGTCGAGAGGTTCGCGTGCATGTCGACTCTCGACGAGTCAGCGACAAAAAGGCCCTCGAACTCTGTCGCAAGATTGCAGATAAGATCGAAGAAGAATGCACCTACCCTGGGCAAATCAAGGTGATGCTGGTGCGTGAGACTCATGCTGAGACGACGGCCCGCTAAACTTCGACTCCCTCTAAAGGGCGCTTTCAAAGCCCATAAAAGCGTTTCATGATTTTGTCTCGAATTGAGACTTAATTGTGCCACTTGGCGCCACCTTCGCGAGGTCTTTCGTACCTCAGTCGAGTTTTGTGGCGACTCTTCCGATAGGTTCTCTGTAGGGCCAAACGCCGGCCCGCCTTCGATCGAAGGATCGCCCCATAACAGAGAAAGGAAGTTCGATGACCGTCGATTTCACCTTTAGAAACGTGGACTCGTCCGACCTCTTGATGGCCTACATGACAGATCGCCTGGAAAAGCTCGACCGATTTGAGGTTAAACCCATGGAAGTCCATGTCGTGGTTTCCGGTCAAAGGCATGAATGTCAGGTCGAAGTGACGATCCTCGAGGGACGTCGCAAGTACAAAGCGATCGCCACAACGGACGACTATTACCGAAGCTGTGAGATGTGCGTGAACAAGTTGCAGCGTCAGCTCTCGAAAGAGAAGCGTCGCGTACGCCACCACAAGAATCCCGAAAAGAGCTCGTACGGCAAATTGCAACGACTGACGCCCCAACTCGAAAGCGACTTTACCAAGCCATTCCGTAAGGAAGCGGCTTAAGAGGCAGTCGCCAGGAGATCGGAGACCACTCAGCATCCATTGACAGGGCGCCGCAAGGCGCCTTTGTCGTTGGGGGCACTCGTTGACGGCTCTGTGGACGGGCACTATCACTGTTGGCCATGAAAAACTATTTGTTCACCAGTGAATCCGTATCAGAAGGCCATCCCGATAAAGTCGCGGATCAAATCAGCGATGCCGTTTTGGATGCTTACCTGGAACTTGATCCCAAATCGAAAGTGGCCTGCGAAACTCTGGTCACAACAGGTTTAGCGGTCGTTGCCGGAGAAATCCGCACGCAAGCGGACCCTCGCAAAGTTGATGTTCAGCAGATCGCGCGCGATACCATTTTAAAAATTGGCTACGACGATGCGGCTAAAGGTTTTGATGGAAAGACCTGCGGAGTTTTGGTCACTTTGCATGGCCAAAGCGATGACATCTTCCAAGGCGTGAACGAGCAGACATCCATGTCGGGTGAGCAAGGCGCGGGCGACCAAGGCCTGATGTTTGGTTATGCCAGCAACGAGACGTCGGAGTTCATGCCGCTCTCGATCAGTCTTTCTCATAAGCTCTTGCTCGAGCTCTCAAAGGCTCGACATACACAGCGCGTTCCTTGGCTGTGCCCAGACTCCAAGAGTCAGGTGACAATCGAGTACGTGGACGGAAAGCCGAAGCGCGTGTCGGCTGTCGTATTGTCCACGCAACACCTTGAGTCCGCCACGCTCCCGATGATCACCCAGTTTGTTCGCGAGGAGATCATTAAGAAGGTGATCCCGGCGGAATGGCTGGATTCGAAGACGGTCTTTCACATTAACCCGACAGGCAAGTTTGTGATCGGCGGCCCCCATGGAGACTGCGGTCTGACGGGCCGAAAGATTATCGTCGATACCTACGGAGGCCATGGTGCACATGGTGGCGGCGCTTTCTCAGGAAAGGACCCATCTAAGGTGGATCGCTCGGCCGCATATGCTGCCCGACATGTGGCCAAGAATATTGTGGCCGCTGGCCTAGCTGAGCGCTGTTTGGTGCAGGTCGCTTACGCGATCGGCGTGGCTGAACCCGTGAGTTTGATGGTTCAGGATTACGGGACCAGCAAAGTGGGCGGCGAGACGTTGTCGAAGGCCGTTCGCGAGATTTGGAATCTCAAGCCGGCTGCGATCGTTCAGCAGTTTGATCTCACTAAGCCTCGTTACAAAAAGACGGCGAGCTACGGGCATTTCGGCCGGAGCGAACCGGAGTTCACTTGGGAGCGAACCGACAAGGTTGAGCAACTCAACGATGTCGTGAAGACGCTGTCTCGCGCTTGAGCCGTTCTGGCCTCTGATGCAGTGGAGGCTGACTCAGTGGCAGATGATTCAAAGATCGGCATCGAAGAGACGCTCCGAAGAGAGCGTCTTTTTTTCAGTATGAGTATCAAAGAAGTGAGGCCTGGATTTCGAAGGGCGATCATGGACCGCGTCGAATTCCTGTTTTACCATAGACCTATGGCAACATAGGGTTTGCCAGGTGCGGTCACATCCTCTAGTCCTTGAGAACCATGAATCGAAACAATCCAAGAAGTTCAGGTCCGCTTGGGGGTCATAGAGGCTCGGTCAGCGACCCCGTTCGTGAGCCGAGGGAAGTGAGCTTTGTGTCTTCGCCATCGGTTCGGTCGGAAACTCGAAGTGAGTCCGGTCGCAAATTGGCGACAACCGTTTACATAACCGAAGAACAACAGGCTCTACTCAAAGAACTCAATCGTCGATCGCGTGTGCCGATTGCCGAGTATATTCGGGAAGGGATCGACTTGGTGCTCGATAAACATCGCGCTTTACTCCCGGGACAACTGGCCTTCGGAACTGTGGAGCCCGCCGAGCAACTGCCGAACTCCAAAGGCGCAGCGAATTCGCCATCAGCCGTACAGCAACACGGGCGTTCGACCGCTCGAGTCTCCAACCCAGAATCTACCGAAGTGAACAAGGAAGAAGAGAACTGACATGCATGATCCGCAGCGAATCCGAAACTTCTCCATCATCGCGCATATCGATCATGGCAAATCGACTTTGGCCGACGGTCTATTGCATTCAACTGGCTCACTCACAGATCGAGAAATGAAAGAGCAGTTTCTCGACAATATGGAGCTCGAACGTGAGCGAGGAATCACCATCAAGGCGCAAACCGTTCGATTAGCGTATAAGGCTGACGACGGACAAATTTATCAAATCAACCTGATCGACACTCCCGGGCATGTGGATTTTTCCTATGAGGTCTCCCGCTCCCTCGCGGCCTGCGAGGGAGCCATTCTTGTTGTGGATGCGGCTCAGGGGGTTGAGGCTCAGACTCTCGCCAATGTCTATTTGGCGCTTGAGAACAATCTAGAGATCATTCCTGTGCTCAACAAAATCGACTTGCCCAGCGCGGATGTCGAGGGTGTCAAAAAGCAAATCGAGGAGACAATTGGTTTAGACACCTCGGACGCTGTATTGGCCAGTGCCAAAGAGCGTATCGGTATTCGAGAAATTCTCGAAGCGATCGTCAAGCGAGTTCCTCCGCCCAAAGCGGATCGCCAGGCTCCGCTTCGCGCCTTGATCTTTGACTCGTGGTTCGATGCCTATCAAGGTGTCGTCGTGTTGGTTCGTGTGATGGACGGCCTCATTCGAAAGGGCGATCGCATCAAGTTCATGTCGACGGATCGCGACTACGAAGTTCTCAAGCTAGGGGCGCAGGCTCCGTTTCCCGTAGAGGTCGAGGCTCTCGGGGCCGGAGAAGTCGGATTCCTCATCTGCGGTATTAAGGATATTCGAGATGTCCGCGTCGGTGACACCGTCACAACGCAGAAGAAACCGGCGACCGAGCCTCTCGGAGGCTTCAAGCGGATTAAGCCGATGGTCTTTAGCGGAATCTTTCCGGTGATCGCCAGTGACTACGAGCAGCTGAAGGATGCTCTGGAAAAATTGGTGCTCAACGACTCCTCACTCACGTATGAGGTCGAAAAGTCAGCGGCGCTCGGTTTTGGTTATCGCTGCGGATTCTTAGGGCTCCTGCACATGGAAATTGTGCAGGAGCGCCTGGAGCGCGAGTTCGGACTTAACCTGATCACGACGGCGCCCACCGTGGTTTACAAACTCACCACCAGCGAAGGGAAAAGTTTTGATCTGGAAAACCCTGCGTTGATGCCTGACCCGACTAAGATTCTGAAGATGGAAGAGCCGATGGTTAAGGTCGTTGTTCATACGCCTTCAGACTATATCGGTGTGATCCTCAAGCTCTGCGAGGATAAGCGGGGTGTGCAGGTCAAAATGGACTATGTCGGCGAAAAGAAAGTGATGATTGAATACAAGCTACCGATGAACGAGATCGTCCTCGACTTCTACGATCGTCTCAAGTCCATCTCGAAGGGATATGCCTCCATGGAGTACGAGCTGATCGGATTTCAGGAAGCGGATCTGGTGAAGCTCGATGTTCTGATCAATGGCGAGCCGATCGATGCGTTGTCATTGATTGTGCATCGATCTCGAGCGCAAACCCGAGGGCGCTCACTTGTGGAAAAAATGCGCGAGCTCATTCCTCGACAGCAGTACCAGGTTGCGATCCAGGCTGCGATTGGTTCCAAGATTGTGGCTCGTGAAACCTTGAGCGCTCTGCGAAAGGACGTCACGGCTAAGTGTTATGGCGGTGATATCTCGCGAAAGAGGAAGCTGCTCGAGCGACAAAAAGAGGGCAAAAAGCGGATGAAACAGATCGGTTCAGTTGAAGTGCCGCAGGAAGCCTTTTTGGCGATTCTCAAAGTTGAAGATTAATCGGGGCATACTCTCGTGAATCGCGAAGGTGAAGGACCGAGCTCCTCAAGCTCCTCGAAAAGTGATGAATCGGTCACCGATTCCGTCAGTGAACTGAATCAACATCTCAGTCAGAAATTGGGCTCAAGTGAAGTTTGGGGCAACCGCTTTCATTGGCTCGAGGGGTGGGGATCATTTTTCTTCGCCATTTTGTTGGCCTTCACAATTCGTTGGGCGGTGATCGAGGCCTATGTCATTCCGTCGGGCTCAATGCTCCCCACATTGCTCATTCATGATCATATCTTTGTGAATAAGTTCGTCTACGGATTACGGCTGCCCTTCACCGAGAAGTGGCTATGGCGTTGGTCGCACCCCGAGCGTGGCGAAGTTGTTGTATTCACACACCCTCCGACGGGTGACACGTTCATTAAGCGAATTGTCGGAATGCCGGGCGAGCGAATTGTATTTGAGAATCGCAAGCTCTACATCGACGATCAATTGGTGGACCTTCAGCCGATTGAAACTTCGCGTGATTGGGAGCAATTGAGAGACTCAGACTTTCAGCGGGACGACTATCAGAATCCGATGGGTCATCTCGATTCGCGAGCGAACTATTTGCTGTTTCGTTTGAACCTGGGGGCCCGGCAACATGATGTTTTGTTCCGCGATGGTCCCAATGATGTGAGTCTCGAGGGAGCATGGACAGTTCCGGAGGGACATGTCTTCGTGATGGGAGATAATCGTGACAACTCGAGTGACTCGCGAGCTTGGGGAATGCTGCCGATTGATAATATCAAAGGTCGTGCGATTCTCATTTGGCTCTCTTGTGAAGAGACCTTTCCCAAGGCCGACTTTCTCTGCAATCCATCTCGTATGCGCTGGCCTCGCCTGTTTCAGGATGTGCAATGACGGATCAACCGAAAGGCCCACCTCAGGATCAGCGAGGTACTTGGTTCCAGGCGGTTTCTTCGATTCTGGGTTCCATCAGTTTGATTCTGCTCTTGCGTTGGATCGCATTTGAACCCTACGTCATACCGTCGGGGAGTATGTGGC
>CANHQR010000057.1 GCA_947462815.1 Pseudobdellovibrionaceae bacterium | reverse complement strand
AAATGCGATACCTGCTTCTTGACGGCGAGATTTTCTACACGCTCTTCGAGGCGAAGGTGATCATCGAACGATGGAGACGTCACTACAACGAGATCAGACCCCACTCTTCGCTTGGTGGAAAGCCACCCAAAGCACCAGAAACATGGGAGATAAACGACAGCTTGTCAGTGATTCATTAACATTGTAAGCGGTAGCAAAATTCCCGGCCGGTCACGCGTAAGTCACATGAAAATCACGCCTGCGACCCAAATACATCTCGGTCGTTTCATTTTAAATTCAGCGAGAAAAAATCGACATTAAAGATAAAGGCCTCTTCTTCACTTGAGGCTCTGACCGTCTTTAAGATTTCGCCAATTTCTTCCAACATTCGATCCTTCAAGTGCCGAGCATCCGACTTCGATAACGTGACGACCGATGAATAATGCAGATCCTCTACAGTTTCATGGTCAAGTGATCGAATAGCTAGTTGCCGCAGGTTTTGATGATGTGCGGTTAACATCGTTGAGTCTCGCCCCACACGAATCTGCGAAGCACCCGGATGAAAGTTTTTTGCCGCATCACTAAAAACCAAACCCATCTCTACCAAATGGTCTAGTACAAGATGGACGCGCCTGACGCTTACATTAAGATACTCTGCTAGGCGTTTCGGTTCTCTAAGTCTCGGAATGGTCAGCGCCATGTGAATAGCAGCGTAGTGCCAAGAGCTGTAGTAGCGAGCCTGCTGCTCGCGATTCAGCGCATTGCAACTACCCAAGCGCTGGGTAACACTAAGTGTCTTCGCCAACTCAACGTTTATTAGATCGTCAAAATACTCCCTAAGCGCCACTGTTCCTGCTCTCTCTCGCTGAACAAGCAGTAGAAAAAAGTTTGCCTCCAACTTGCTGTGCCCGATGAATTCATTGAAAGCTTGCGCCTGCTCTAGACTCAAGTGAGCAGAGCCGTGAAGAACTTGAGAAATATAGGTCGATTGGCAGCCCATATGGCTTGCCGCTTGAGACTTGAGACCTTTTCTCGTGGATACGTCGCCAAGCCGAGAAGTCAAATATCCCTTATAAGACTGATAGCGAAAGACACTTTGTTCCTTGTGGCGTGGTTGACCAACTACCTGATCGATGCCTGATTTCAATTTCTTGGTCCTTGTTTTATTAAGTGCCACTGACATTATCTACAATTTAACTTAATTTTTATTAAAATTGTCGAGCATTGATTCAGAAAAATAATCTCGCGCAGAGCTCCGCTTTTCGCTAATTCTTCAATCTAGGGTTTGAAATCAGGAGGAACATTCACATGGTACGTGAAAAACAAAGCCGGTCCCCTTTGCTCTTAGCTGCGCTAGGTCTCACTTGTTGGTTAGCGTCAGCAATTTCTCAAGCATCGCTTCGAGGTGGCGTTAGCGATGGAGGAGGCTCAGCAGTTGTTTGTCGAGATCAAAATCAAAATATTAAGTCGGCCGAGCTATTGGACCTTTGGGAAGCGCGAGTCCTATTGGGAAGAAAAGTTGTAGTACCTACTGACCCATCTCTTAATGAATTCCAAATCGCGGCAATGATCGCAAAAAATATTGACCTAGGGGGCGCGGGCGTTGAACTGACAGCATTGGGCGGTCTCGTCCAATTGCCTCATAGAGGCGGAAGGTGGGAAAATTATACGAAGTTTCTTGAGCAAACCGTGCCTAGCAATTTCGTCTCCAAAGGTGTTCAAACCTTTCCATCGATTGTTCGCTATTTGCCGGGAGGAACAGTTTTAAAACCGGTCCAGGACTATAAAAGTCCGGTTCTGCCCAAAGACTGCCAAATCGAACAACTTGCTGTCTTCCAAGATCAATATAACCGACTACTTGTGATGGAAGAAATCTGGCAAAAACTTGATCGAGAAAACCGAGCTGCGCTGATCGTACATGAATCGCTCTATGAATCACTACGAACCAACCGTCGTGAGCAAACCTCTGACTTGACTCGCTTGACGGTGGGTCTTGCTTTCACGGGGCTCGCCTTCGAATGGGTTTATGACGGCCTCCCGCAAACCGTCACCCTGTGCGGAGGGTCCTCCTTCGGAGGCCATGTAGATGGGTTGCGTTTCGCGATCTACGATCCTAATGGCCTGGGAATTGATGCGACCATTCAGCTTTTCAACGTTCGTGGAAACGGCGTCATGACCAAAGAACAAATCAGCTGGCCGTTTGCTATCTCACCTCTCGCCGACCCCACATCTATAATTTCTGAAAAATCTCACAGCCAACGGCTCAGCACACCCATGTATGGAAACGAAATGCTGACGATGACTATAGGTCCAAGTTACGACGGAAAAAATCTAGTAATTTATGCGGGGCTAAAAGGGGATACTCAGCATGAAATGCTTTGTCAAAAAAGCCAAGTGCCTAAATGGACTCGAGTGTTTTAATATTTAAATCACCGAACATGCCATATGGTTTGCGAGCCCTAAAGCGAGCGAAAACCGGTTGCCGCCGGAGATCCAAACTTTTACCAGCCTTTGAAGCTTCCCAACAAGCCGCAGCCGATTACGCAGCTTATTGGGAAGCTTCAAGCAACCCGATCTACGGGGCCAGCGTCAACCGATATCTCATGACATTACCAGCCGTCTAAAGTTTCACGTTTCTCAACGTGCTTCCGTCAAATTTTTCCAGTTGAGGCTCCAGTCGGGCCATTCAGGAGGCTTTGTGGCAACAACACATTCAATGGAAACTACGATACGTCTGCATGTACTTTCGAACCTCTGCGAATAATCACGCAGGACTTCCAGCGAGATTGGCCTTGGATCATGTCGAAGATGAAAGGTATAGATCCCGGCGGTTCTCACAAGATTCTGTGAGTCATCGATCTTGAGTTAGGTGGCGTTAGCTTGCGAGCGCGATTTCCTGTTCCTGTCGTTGTTCTTTTGCAAATTCCATTGGGGCTTCCATTCTTAAAATCGAATGCGGATTGATGTTGTTGTACCTCCAGTGCCAATCGTCGACTTTATCTCTAGCGCCTTGTAACGACAAAAAGACGTGTTCGTTGAAGCACTCGTCCCGAACCCGGGAGTTGAATGACTCGACCACCTGATTCGGTTTTCCAACTCGGGTGAACTCTAGTTTTACACCGTTCTTGTAGACCCAATCCAGCATTGCTCGTGATGTGAACTCTGTTCCCTGATCCGCTCTCACGATCTTTGGGTAAGAGCCCTCAGCGAGATGATCCAAGAACTTTGTCACATCGAATCCGCGGATCGAATGATCGATCAGGAGGCCCGGTGAGATCTTCGAAACTTCATCGACAAATGTGAGCGCCTTGAGCCTTCGACCCGTTTACAGATAGTCGAACATAAAACACGAACGATCGAAGAGTAACGACAAGAGTACAACCACGAGCGGCCAACTCAGCCAATCGGTGAATTGGCAATATCAGAGCTTGCCAAGAAGTACGAGAGTCAGGTCGGAACTGCAAATCTTAACTAAGAGGCTGCAGGCTCTCCAGAAGAGGGACTGGCGTCATGGATATGAAAGTCAGCAGGACTGGACTCGACAAGGGTCGAGTTTGCATTGACCTTCTGGAAGTACACTTCCAGCCTGAAAAGAACAGTTATCCCCGATGGAGGTGGAAAGATGTTACGCGCTCTACTCGTGGCTTCAGCTCTTTTGCTCTCATCCGTATTCGCGACGCAGGCGCGAGCGGGTATCATGGTCGAGCCCTATCTCGGCTACAACTTATTGACCTCGGACTTCACCTTCGGATCTGGCGCCGGGGCCTTCGACGGCCAATCGCTGAAGATCGACAACACCGGCCTGAGCTACGGCCTGCGCCTCGGGGTGACAGTTCCACTCCTTTTTGCGGCCATCGACTACTCCAGCGGCAGTCTTTCAAGTTCCGTGAAAGAAAAGCCAGCAGGCGCGACGATTTCGACCTCATCGAGCACAGCCACTTCGTTGGGCGCGACCGTCGGCGTGAACTTGCCGATCCTTCGCCCCTACATCGGCTATATCTTCGATGACCAATTGAAGAGTGACACATCGACGATTTATGGTTCGGGTTTCAAAGTTGGCGTCGGCCTGACGGTGTTTCCGCTCGTTAAACTCAATGCCGAGTATGTGACACGCACCTGGACAAAGTCGAAATCCAGCAGCGGCACAGAAGAGACCTTTGGAAGTTCGGCGACCTATAAGTCAGCCAAGGGATCTGGCTTTTTCATCAACGCCAGCATTCCGTTGTCATTCTAAGCGAGGCATCTCGAGCTCGAAAACGCGAGCCCAAGAGGCCCTCCCTCGAAAAAATCCCCGAAAAGAGAATCATCGAGAGCCACCGAGTGTGGCTCTTTTATTTTAAACCGGCCCAGCTCTCAATGGTCACCGACTCGCACCTCTCCAGTCGTTGAATAGCCCGGCGGCGGGAAGTCGCGGATCAGCTCCGAAACCCAAGGCAGTAAGAGATCTGCGATGAGCCCATGCCCCTTCGGGCTCGGATGTGCATCGTTCGGACCAAAACTCTGCACAAAATATGACTCCAGCTCCTGCGGCTGGGACCGCACAATTGTCTTGAAGGACTCACCCAGATTAAATGTGGGCCGAGGCGAATTGCGAATGGAAAGCAAAGCCGTCTCGATCACTTCCGCCATCGGAATACCGCGCAACCAATGATAGGAGTGAAAGTACGTTGGAACTCCGCGCTTTTTGAGATCTGAAGTGAGTAACTCGAAATCCATACGAATCCAATCGGTGAGCTCGGCGGGAGTCACCTGTAACTCGTACTGGGCGTCCTCAGGATACTTGGCAAGATACGCATCGTAAATGTGTTGGGCTAAATCGCGAATGGAATCCGGAGACGAGGCGTCCGCGAGTTCCCTCAAACGACGCAAAGGCTCTTGGTGCGCGACAAATGGCACTTCTTCGAGAGACTGCGCGATCGCGTTCAGCTGTCGTTCGGGTTTTTCGAGCTCACCCAAACTTTCAATGAGATAGTTCGTATTCACTCGATTTCCGGGATGAACATCAAATGTTGCGAAGAGGATCTCGAGGTCTTCCTCTCTTTCAACCTTGGGATAGCGACGATGCAAGGACCAATCTCGAATCTTCTCGAGTTCAACCTTCCAACCCAAAGCCACCCATCGTTCCGTCAAACGACTGAGAACCTCTCGGACCTGAACGTAGGCTGCGGGATTTGGATCTTGTAGGGTCCGACTTTGGCCAAGCTGAAGAGCATTGAAAATCATTATGCTAAAACGAGACGGATGATCTTGCATAAAGTCTCGACTGACTTCGAGAATACAGCTCAGATCCAAGTCAGCCTCGAGACACAAGTTCGACCAGGCGTCGTAGATCACTCGAGCCCGCGGTCGACTCACACGGCGAAACTTCTCACGATAGGCTTCGACCTCCGTGGGGCTCATGTCATCAATCAGTCGAAAACGGTTTATGATTTCGATCGCTCGGCGTAGCGGCAGCATTTCTTTTTGGCGTTCCTCGTGCCACCGATGCCGGAGGAGCTGAACAAATCGGTAGACTCGAAGGTTCTCACTCAACCACTCCGCCACGTCGTTCGAAGATGCCAAACCCATACGTCGACGCGCGAGACTTAAGCCGACGGGATTCCATGTGTTGGGCTCTCCCCCGACCGCGATCACGATGTGTGGCGTCAGCCAATCCCGATGGAGCTCACCCTTCAGCAGCTTGATTCGCTGCTGGGAAGTTGTGACGTTTCCTCGGCCTCCGTTGACGACGTGAATCGTGTTGAATCCCTGAGGGAGTTTCAAACGACCAGCCTGGATTTCGCGACGTAGGCGAATCTCAAGCTGATGAGGATAAGCCTCCAGTTTTTGAACGCCGGCTCCCTCGGTGTGAGAATTTCCAATCATCAAAATTCGCAGACCTTCAGCACCTTGCAGGGAAGCTTTTGGAGTTCGTGAAGGTGTGGCGGAACTCGAAGCGACTTGTTGCCCAGACGTGTCGGCCCTCGAGCGATCGTTCGATGAAGATGGCGTCCCCGTAGTCTGAACGGTCGAAGCTGAAGGCACACGCGATTCGACGTAGTTCAAACCCACGATGCGCAGACCGATTTCAGCCGAGATGAGAATCAGCAAGATACCAAGACCACTGGCGATCGCCGGACGCCGAAGAGCCACCACTTGCTCTTTCCAAAGCCTCTCGCCCCTTGCCACCCTCGCCCCCTTCAAGCAGATCTTCGGCCCGCTCAGCCCCGGCGCCATCGAGCGATCGACACTCGCGAATGAGCGTCACCTCTTTCGAGCTCAGCGTCGAAGTTTAGATCTCCCTGATTTTATAGTTGAATCGATTTGAAGAATAGATGCATGGCTCGAGACTCCTCGACCAAATACCAGGAGAGCTATCCCGAAGGCTTGGATCGACGCACACTGTATGCATGAGCTCAGCTCAACCTGTGGGCAGGAACCATTCCGACGTCACTGAACCTCCACCTCACCCTTGTCAGAGCTGTGGAGCCTGCTGCGCCAGTTTTCGGGTGCAGTTCTATTGGCGAGAAGGCGAGCGAGATCACCATCCTCAGGTCCCACCGAATACTTGGCAGGAGTCTCACGAAACTCAGGCCGCCGAGCCCAGCCCTTGGAGAATCATGCGGGGAACGGGGGATAAACATCATCCACGCTGCACCTCGCTGAGGGGAAGGATCGGCGCTTTCGTCAGTTGCGATGTCTACTCGGCTCGCCCTTCACCCTGCCGCGCCTTCAAAGCCTCCTATGAAAACGGCTACGCTCATCCACGCTGCGATGAAGCCAGGCTCCGACATGGACTCAAACCACTTTGCAAAGCGGATTGGGTGGCGTGGCATAGCGCGAAGCAGATCCTCGCCGAGCCCTAATCCTCGTTAAAAACACGCGTGTACGGTCAGTTCGACGTCGGGAGATTCGTGAGCGCCACACGGAGCGGCTCAAAGTCTGACGGCAGTTGAGCGAGCAGATCTAAATGTCTCCGACGCTGAACTTCGCCCAGGGCGGTACGCAACAATTGTAACTTTCTAGGATCAGCCGAGATCTCGGGAAGAGTTTGCCGACGAATTCGTCGAGCCAGTTGCTCAATCTGATCGGCATAATGTTTCCAGTTCTCTTGCCCAGGCTGCGATCGCGCCTCCCCTGAACTTCTGAGGAATTCAACCGCGCGATCTAAGTGCGTGGCGAGGGGCGCGGGAGCCAAATCTGTCGCCATCCATTCGGGAAAAGATACGATATGAAAATACAAGGTCACCTCACGACCCGACTCCAATTCACGTTCACGAATCCAGCGCAGATACTCTGGCGTTTGATCAAGCGAGAATAAATTGAGCGTCGTGATCGTGCTCACTTGGATTTGGCCCAAGGGCCGCGACGCCGAAAGCGCCAGCAGTCGGCGGAAATTGTCAGTGAAACGCGAAAATCGAACTCCATACCGAATCTTTTCTGCACGTTCGTCAATCGCCTCCATCGACACATTGATATTGAAGCGAATGTGAGATGGCGCTTCCTGTAAAGTCCTCAGGAAGCGATCAAAAATGCTCGCCGGTGTGTTCAAATTCGAAATGATGTTGATTTCCAAATCACGAGGCGCCTGATCTCGATACAGGCTGACCAACCTCTCCAGCGCTGGAGAAAACCGCGGTGAAAGAAGCGGCTCTCCACCTAAGAAGGCAATCCGTCGATATCCCATCTTGGTCGACTCCAGAAACTTCCAAAGAGTCTCCTGGAATTGATCGAGCAGCTCCGAGCTCGGCGCCTCATCACGAGGGCGCAGCGGCTCTTGAGGCATGGGGCCAAACTGCTTTTGCTCAGCGGCCCAAGATGACGAATACTCGCCACTGCAATACAAGCACTTCAGATCGCAGGTATTGTCGAGTTGAATGTCCAAGTTATCGGGGAAATTTCCCCAAGTGCCCCGCTCCAAATCCGCATCGACCAATTGCGCCCAATTCGTCGTCTCGACTTGTCCGGCCCGACCGTAGGCTTTGGCCAGTTGCTCGATGTACTCGCGTTGCGAACTCCGATGACTCGGACGATCTTGAGCTTCGAGATCCAAACACACCGAACAACGTTTTGGCCTTCCCGTCGTCATCATTTCACGCCGAGCCTGGCGGATCTCCGGCGAGTTGTTCAGCAGCTGAGCGCCATGCACAGCCAGGTCCTCCGAAGTCACCGCAAAGGGCTGTGTCTTGCAACACGTTCGCAACTGAGCCTTTCCAAAGTCGGCCACAACATGCGTCCACAAATAGGCGCAACCACGAGGTAGCATTGAACTCGTTCGATTCATTCGAGCACCTCTCCAATCCGTCAGCGTTCCAATTCGGCCGAGTCCCCTGCCATTCGCCAGAGCTCAGCGATTTCAGGGATCGCTCTCGGGGCCGAGGTCCCTCTTCGCAAGTCCCAGAACTCCAATTCTCGACGCAACTCACGAGCTAATTCGACACTTTGCGGATCATCTTGAGCCGGATTAGCTTCAATTTTTTGAGCCAGACCGTTCAAATATCCGGCATAAGAACGCCATTGCGAAGCTTGCTGGCGAGCGCGAAGGAACCGCTGATTCTCAGAAGGCTGTTCGAATTGCGCCAAGGGCGCGATTTCCTCAGCCCAGTCCTTTAAGAGCTGAATCGATTGACGAAGCGGCTTCGCCAATTCTCGAGGCGCATACAGGGGCGACAAAGTTTTCGGCAAGGTCACCATATTCTGCACGATCGAAATACTGTTCCCGTACTGAAAGTAGAGTTCGCGAAGGTAGGTGAGAAACTCAGGCAAACTCGGCAGAGCCAACAAGTTCAACGTCGGCAAAATCGCAATTTCCACGTTGGGGAATTCGGCGAAGAGTCGGTGGAGGTTCTTCTCTAACCTCTTCCAGTTCGTCCCATAGCGAATGTACTCCGCTCTTGGACCTATGGATTCCATAGAAACTTGCACCACCCAACGAAAGCGGCTCTCCATACGGGGGATCATGCGCGCGAAGCGCTCAAACTGTTGCTCAGGAGGACAAAGATTCGTCGTAATACAGAGCTCTGGCTTGCGTGCACGTGCGGGGACCTTCTCGAAGATCTCAAGTATTCGCTCGAGCGACTCATAAAACGCTTCGATTGCAATCGGCTCCCCGCCGATATAACCCAAGCGCTTCACCAGATCGCGAGCATTATGCTCGACCCATTCGTAGAAGAGTGCCTCGAGTTGCGGATCGCGTGACTTATCTCGGTAGTGAGGATGGATCCGCTGAGCGGCGCGCTTTTCGGCAGCCCAAGATGAGGAATAAAACTCGTTACAATAGACGCACTTAAAACCGCAGGCATTGGAAAGCACGACTTCAAGAATGTCGACAGCGGACTTGGTCAAAAGGCTATCGTCGATTTGCCCACTCACTAGACGGTCCCGGCTGCGACGCAAAAACGCCGTGAGGTCCTCTTGCGGATGCACCTCGCCGATTTTGCGAAGCTGCGTCGTGAAAAAGTCTTCAAGCCGAGGACTGTTCACCCCCGAGTCTTCGATCGACCAACAGGAATGACAATCTTTGTGCCGCTGATCGAATATCATTTCCCGACGACGCTCTCTGAAGAACATTTTCTCGGAAAACAATTGGGCTCCATACTGCTGAATATCGGAATCGGTGATGGGCTGACTTTCCGTTCGGCAGCAATAGGCCATGGCGCGATCGTACATATAGAAAATGGGATAAGACCAACGAAACACGCAGAGGGCTTGAGTTTGTACGGCACTTTCGAACTGGGGTTTCTGGCTCATGCTTGAACTCCCTGGCTCGAGGATCGCCCGGCTTCGCAGAGTCGCCAGAATTCTTGATACTCTGGAAAGTCGCGCAGGAAGTCCACTTGCCGACGGTGATTGTTCTGCTCGATGAAACTCAAAAAATGTTGGCGCGAACTGAGGTCAAAGTCCGAGCGCTCTACGCTTCGCAAGCGCTGGTAAAGCGGCTGTAGCAAGTCCACGCGATACGAATACCAGCTACCAAAATGATTCTGATGCTTTGTGATTCGATCATTTTCCTCTTCACAGCGAGTCACGAGTTCGATCGCCGGCTCAAGATAGGCGGCGAAGTCCGGCGAGAGAATCATTGGGTTGTGATGTCGCGGAAAGCTCACCAGGTTCTTCATCAAGCCCATACGTAAACCGAACTCGTCGTTGAGGGCTTGCACCCAATTCAGGAAATTGGGCAGATCAGAAATTGAAAGCGCGTTGAGGGCGGTTTGAAAACCGACTTGAAAATTCTCAGGACTCAAACCGAGCTGATGAGACATTCGACAAACTTCGCGAATATGAGCTTCAAACATCGGCCACTTCAGGCCGTGGCGTATGTATTCAGCACGGCGACCTGTGGCCTCGATACTCGGCTGGAGTCTAAACCTCAAACGCTTCGTGAGCCTCGGCATGAGGTTCATCAACTTGCGCAGAGCTTCTGAGGAAAGATTGAGATTCGTGATCAGTCCTACTTCGACAGGCCAAGGTGGCATCTTCTCCATGTCTTCGTAGGCATGCAGGAGTCTCTCCATCACCGGCCAAAACTTGGGGTTGTAGGTCGGCTCCCCACCTAAAAGATTGATCGTGTCCACGTAGTAACGCGCAAGATCGTAAAACCACTCCCAGAACACGGCTTCAAGTTTTTCAGGCGCTTCAGGAAACTCTTCAGCCAGTTTCTCGGGTGTTACATCACCAAACTGCAATAGTTCCTGCGCCCACTGCGTGCTGTAGTGAAGCGAGCAATAGGTGCATTTCTGATTGCAAGCGTTGCCTAAAACAATCTCGAGCATCTGCGGACGATAGCTGTAGAGCCGGCGATCATTTCGCTCTAAACTTTGTGCAATCTGAGGAAACAGCACGTCTGCGGTTTCAAACGGCGATGTTCCATATCCCCAGCGCAGCCAGTATTCCCGAACCCAAGCGTCCGCCCCTGATCGAGGGGCCTTGACGCCGTTGGCCTCGAGTCGAACGCAAGATTCACAATCGACATGAGTGAAGCCCAGAAACTTTTCGCGACGTCGCTCCAATTCATAGGGGCGATTCATAATCGCGTCTTTCCCGTAGCGCTCCAAATCTTCTGAGGTGATCTTTTGCTTCGGAGTTCGACAACAGGTACGCGCATGTCCGCTGACGAGATTCACGATGGGATAATCCCACTTGAACCTGCACATCACTCGATCGAAACCCACATAATGGCCAGATAGGCTAGCGCCGCCCTCAGCTTTTGAACCCAAAACCTCTATGGGAATTCGCTGAGGGATCAGTTTGGATGATTCGGTCGCCATGGGGGTCAGGTTAGGAGAATAAAATCGGAATCTCAACCCCCACATTGGGGGACATCATGAGAAAGGGCGAGAGCCTGAGCTGGGATGGCTCGGCAGGACGAGCATCCGTCCCCAGGAGGAAGCCCTCTCCCTCCCGACTCACCGAGCTCAAGGAAACACGGCGCAATTCGACTGGATCCGACGAGTCTCAGTGCCTGGTGCACCCATCATTTCCAAGTCCACGATCAGCTCGCGGCTCACCGCGGAAGCCAAAGCTTCGGTGTTCACTTGAATGATGTAAGCTCCAATCGGATCAAGACTCACGGCTGTAACACGGGTGTTTTCGCCAATCGAAATGACCTCACTCACCAGCAAGGACTCGCCGTCCCGCGAGATCTCCGAAACTTCTCCCCGAGCATCCAGCTCGATTCGTAAGTTTTGTTGTTCGACTGAACAAAGCAGAAACTTTTGAGTGCGCGAACTGATCGAGGCTTCCGTCGGCAGGCCCACCGCCTCCGCCGTCGACTTTCCGGCCAAAAAACCGGCCAGCATGCCAAAGATGGCAAAGATGAAGATCCCGATCTGACGTTGAAACTGCGTGCGGCAAAGCATGACGACCTCTCTTGTCTGTTGACGTTCCACTCGATCACCCAAGGGGCTCAAACCCCCGCGGGACAGGAGCTGCGCCACCTCAAATCGAACCCGTTCTGATCCCCAAGGCGATGTGCAAGTTGGGGGCGACCTTCTTGAATGCGTCAAAATCAACTCATTGCATTTAAGCCAGGTCGAGGGCTTGGCCCCTGACCATTTTCGCCGGGGCCTCGCGCCCCTTCGTCATTCCGCCCCGCGCTTTGACGCCTGGGCCTCGAGAGGAGAAAACCAGAGCCATCGACCCCGACAGATTGCTCCGCTCCATCGCCCATTTCAGAGCGGTGAACCGTAGGGTCAAAATCAAAGGCCAGAAAGAGAGTTTCACGCATGCAAAGCCGTTGGCAAGATCAAGACGCCGCAAACTTTCGCCAAGATCCCGTCGCCCTGCGCGCCTATACCTCACGTCTTTTGGGTGCTGAACCCGCTTTAGTCCAACACGGCGGCGGCAACACTTCCGTAAAAGTGGAACACACCAACCTCTTCGGCGAGAAAGAAAACATCTTGTATGTGAAAGGCTCAGGCTGGGATCTCGCCACGATTCAGCCTCAAGGCTTTGCGCCTGTGAAAATGGATGTGCTGCTGAAGATGGCGCGACTCGAAAAGCTTGCGGACAAAGATATGGTGCAAGCGCAGAAGGCCGCGATGATCAACCCATCAGCTCCGGCGCCTTCAGTTGAAGCGATCCTGCACGCCATCATTCCCTTCCGCTATGTCGATCACACCCACTCTGACGCGGTCGTGACACTCACCAACACCCCCGAGGGCGAGGCCCATGCCCGACAGGTCTTCGGACCTCGCGTTTTGGTGCTCCCCTACATCATGCCGGGCTTCATCTTGGCGCGCCAAGTTTTCGAACACACTCGCGATCTGAATTGGGCAAACTTTGATGGCATCGTACTCCTTCATCACGGTATCTTCACATTCCACGACGATGCCCGCGTCGCCTATGAAAACATGCTGAAGCTGGTCACTCGTGCCGAGGATTTTCTGCGCGAGCGCAAAGCCACCGACGTGCGTCGCGCTTCGCCGAGCGTGAAACCCAGTGCGGCGGAGCTCGCAGGTCTCCGCAAAAATCTCGGCGCTCTTATGGGGCAACCGCTTCTGATGAAGCTCAATGCTTCGCCAGAAGCCGTTGGCTTTTCGACCTGGGAGCGCGCCGAGGCCTCAGCCGCTCGCGGCACCGTGACTCCCGATCATGTCATTCACATCAAGCCGCGACCGATGATGGTCAACTCCCAGCCGGACCGGGGCGTGGCTCAATTTGCGGAAAGCTATCACGCGTATTTTGAAAAACATCGCTCGCCGGAGCACAAGGAGCTGGATCGCTGTCCGCGCTGGGCCGTTTGGCCTGGAGCCGGCACGTTGAGTATAGGTACGACCGCCAAGTCGGTGCGTATCGTCGAGGACATCACTCGCCATACCACGGCTTGCTTGCAAGCTGGCGAGACCTTGGGCGGCTGGCAACCCGTCACCGAAGCCGAACTCTTTGAAGTCGAATACTGGGAACTCGAACAAGCCAAACTCAAAGTCATTGGCGGCAGCAAGCCGGCCCTGCAGGGGCGCATCGCCGTCGTCACCGGTGCCGCCAGTGGCATCGGTCGCGCAATCGCTGAAGATCTGCGCGCACAAGGTGCGGCCATCGCCGCTTTGGATTTGAATCCTTCGGTCATCGAAAGCTTTACCGGGGACCAAAGCGTCGGCGTCGTTTGCGATGTCACCAACGAAGCTTCGATTCAAAGCGCGCTGCAAGCTGTCGCTGAGAAGTTCGGGGGACTCGATATATTGGTCACCAATGCGGGCACTTTTCCGCCAGGGCGACATATCGCCGAGTTGAGCGAGACGGATTGGACAAACACCTTGAACGTCAATTTGAGTGGCCACTGGCGCGTGATCAAAGCGGCAATCCCGCTTTTGAAACTCGGCTTTGATGCCAGCATTATCGTTGTTGGCTCAAAGAATGTTCCCGCACCCGGACCTGGCGCGGCCGCTTACTCAGCATCCAAGGCGGGATTGACGCAATTGGCGCGCGTCGCGGCCTTGGAGCTCGCACCTTTTGGCGTGCGCGTGAACACCATTCACCCCGACGCCGTGTTTGATACAGGCATTTGGAGCGAAGAGGTGATCGCCAACCGAGCCAAGCACTATGGTCTGAGCGTGCAGGACTACAAAACTAAGAATTTACTGAAGACCGAGATCACTTCCAAAAACGTCGCGCAGCTGGTGACGGCGATGGTCGGCCCTGCCTTCAGTAAAACCACTGGAGCGCAAATTCCGATCGATGGCGGCAATGATCGTGTGATCTGATTTCGCGAGGTCAAATCGCAACAGACTCTCCGTCGTTTGAACTCGGCAGCGCGTCGCTCATTTAAGGAAAAGTTGTGCCCAAGTCCGGCTCACTGTTGTTGGAAGTCATGTGGGTCTTCACGCGATTAGGTTTGACCTCTTTCGGAGGCCCCATCGCGCATCTGGGGTATTTTCACGATGAGCTCATCCGACGACGGCAATGGATGAGCGAAGACGAATACGCTGACCTCGTCGCCCTCGCTCAGTTTTTGCCGGGACCCGCAAGCAGCCAAGTTGCCATGGGCCTTGGTCATCGTCGGGCTGGACCGATGGGCGCGATGGCCGCGACCGTTTGCTTCACTTGGCCGAGCGCGATGCTTTTGTTCATGTTTGCTTTAGGCCTGCTACCCCTCGCGACAAATTTCGAGTGGGCCCAAGGCCTATTGGCAGGTCTGCAATTAGCCGCCGCGGTTGTCGTCGCTCATGCGATCTGGCAGATGCAGCGCCAACTTTGTCCGGATCCACATCGAAAGGGTCTCGCGATCGGAGCGGCTCTGCTGATGGGCCTTGGGCAGTTCGAGTTGGCATCTTCGCTCTCGAGTGACCTCTCATCCACGGACCTTCGTTGGCTCACGCCGACGATTTTGCAATTCGGAGTGCTTCTCGCCGCAGCACTCATCGGCGCCCTGCAGAGCTCCACTTCGCATTCTGAGAGCCCTGCCGCCTCGGCCCCACTTCGCAAAGGAGCTCAACGCTGGGGAGCGACACTGCTCGCGATTTGGGTGGCACTTCTTATGATGATTCCCACACTTCAACAAATGGCTCCTGAAAGTCGGAATTTGAAAATTCTCGACGTGTTTTATCGAGTAGGCTCATCTGTTTTTGGAGGAGGACACGTGGTACTTCCTCTTCTTCAAACTGAAGTTCTCCAAACCCACACGCATCAAGCTGTCGGTGAACCACCGAGAATCGAAACTTCAGCTTCAGCCTCTCATCATAGATCCTCAGCCGCTTGGCTCACGGCGAGCGAGTTTCAGGCTGGCTACGGCGCAGCCCAAGCCATACCCGGCCCACTGTTGAGCTTCGCGGCCTATGTGGGTGCCCTCGCTCGAGTGCCATCTTCGCCAGATCGCTTGCAGGCCCTTCAGCAGGCGACCTACGCGTTGATCGGTGTCTTTCTGCCGAGTTTGCTTTTGATTCTAGGCGCCTGGCCATTTTGGCAAAGCCTCAAGCATTGGCCAAGACTTGGTCGTGCGGCGCAAAGCCTCAATGCGGCCGTGGTCGGCCTGCTTCTCGCTTCTTTTTTGAATCCCATATTGCCGGAATCGATTCGAAACTGCGGCGATGTTTTGGCGCTGGGTTTTGGACTTTGGCTGATCTTCAAAATGCGATGGCCGAATTGGGCCATCGTGGTTACCCTCGGACTCATCGGAAGTTGGCGAGCACTCTAAGTTTGCGAACCAGGGATTCCGTTTCCCCTCCACGCTGAGTTTAAGACGAAGGCACGGTTGGCGGCGAAGTCGTCGGCGTAAAGCCCAAATGCATCATCACGCCAAAAAATATAGCCAAGACCGTGCCGGTTGCTAGCGAGACCGGCAGATTGAGTCCGCCCAACTTATTCTGCATGAGTCGATCTGGGTGCACGTCGAATTTCCACTCAGTATCGTTCGCTTGGAACAGAATTAAAGCGCAAGGCAATGAGCTTTGATGCCCCTGGCCTCGAACTGAATTTGACTCGAGTCTTTGTAAAGCGCGAATTGGATCAGTTGGCAGAGACTGACGTCGTCGTTGAACGCGTCTGCAAGGTGCGAAAAGCCAACACGATACTGAGATCAGATCCTTGGGCCGACGTGAACGGCGATCGCCAGTTTTGCTGAAGACCCAACGCAAGTCGAGCCCCCTCCAGCCCAGAAGTCTCTTCGAAACTCACGATTCCCAGCCAACTCAAAGATCGAATTGGCGTGCGGCGCAGACTGATTGAATCCAAAACTTCCACGTCCTCCAATGCAAGGACCTCAAGCTGGAGCGCCCAATTCTCATCAAGTGCGAAGACGGCCCGCCCTGCAAGTTGCCCCACTTGAAAACTTGCTTCTTGGCCCTCTCTCGACCGACCAGCCAACACGTGCGTGATCTCGGCTTGAAGCTGAAACTCAGAACGCGAAAAATTCCATCGCTGAGCAATTCCACCTCGACCACCCCAAGACTCCCAACCTCGAGATCGCCTCGCATCACCACTCGGAGTCATGATCCGAGCCCAAACGACCTGGGTCACATTCGTTGAATGGGGGGCCGTTCGCACAAAGCGCCACAGCAATTCCACATCACCTATTCCACTGGCTTGATCCATGGGTTCCATATAAGGGATCCAGACGCCGATTTGATGCGAGGAAAGACTCTGCTCCACTCGCCAACTCAAGCGCTCTTGGCGAGAGGTCGACTCGCGAAGTCCGCCTTGCGCAGCCGCCCGCACCTGGAGCTGGTGTCGAAACTTCTGCGGTGACAGCGTCTCTGCTTCTTCACTTAAGAGGGGAAAAGCGAGCCCAGCGACGGATTCAGTTTCAGTTTCCGTCTGTGCGCTCGCGATGCCGAGGGCGAATACACCGACCACAAGACTTAGACTCAGGATCGCCTGTCCGAGTCCAACTCGAGCGTGGTCAAAATTTGTGATCCAGGCTCTCCCTTGTAATAGATCTTGAATTCGATCTTGTATTCGATCTTGCATTCAACCCCGCCCTCATCCCTCGGAGGGCATCAGATCAGACAAAGACCGATGAGCAGCGCTCCCACGCCGAAAGCGATGCCGGCGCGAGCTCGATAGCTCGCAATTCCCCAGGCCAAGTAAACGCCCGAGAGCGCCGTGAGAATCAACGCCAAACCAAACCCAATCGTAAGTTGCTTCATCAACTGCGGCCCATGACCCATATGAATTTCCATCAAGCGCTTTTGCAAATCGGGTTCAAGCCGCGAAAAGACCACTTCGTTCTCGACTTGCTTCGCAGCGAAATGCACGCGCGAAGAGGGCCGAAAAACCCATTCGCCTTTGCCTGCACGAATGTACTCAAAATCAAAATCGACTTTTTGCTCAGCGAAGCGGGCTCGCACCCAAGCCTCTTGCTCATCGGCCGAAGCTTCTGCGGGATACGGGCCAGGTACACGAAAGGCCTCGACGACATTCTGTTCACCCTTGAAGCCGAGTAGGTACAGCGTACCCGAGAGCGGCATCATCAACATCAAGGGTAAGAAAAACGCGGCCAGCAATAAGTGCAATTGAATCCAAAATGCTCGTTTCATCAGAAGGGTTGTAGAAGCTCAGGACAACAGTGGCAAGCTTGCCCCATCATTTTTGAGCTCAAAGAGCCGATGGAAAGCCTCGCTGCCATCTCAATTCATAAACTTAATGCTAAATTCATTTCCTAGGTGAACAGCAACTGAGAGCGTGCGCTTAACTCTACGCCTCATCCCATCGAGTTCACTCCGACAGAAATGAGGCCTACGGGTAGCGGAAGAACTGCTGAATCCACCTAATGAGAAGGAGATGACCCAGGGGAAAATGTTCAAGCGCCATCGAACATCTAGACCTCGGGGGAGAGCTTTGGTGCGAGATGCGTCAAAACTCAGGTCTCAAGCTTCCGCCGCTTGAATTTTAGGTCAACCAAACTTCGTTCATGCCCCGCCATGAACTTCACAGACAAAGAGGTCGTCATGTCCACATTTTCAACGCTCGGTCGTTTCGTTCAATCTGTCCTCTCGGCGATTTTCTTCACTTTGTCGATCGCTCCGGCAGCTCAGGCCGTGAGCATCTTAGAGCTCAATTGCCGTATCGATAATCGCATTCACTCATCAGCACCCAGAAAGATCGAACTTCGAGATGGGCATCGCGAGAGCATTGACTGCCAATCGCATATGACTTGCCGGGACTCCATCTATCAAATTGTGATGAACTACAACTCAACCTACGAGTATGTGATCGTCGATGTGACCGATACGGAGACTCAAAAGATGTTTTCGACCACGACTCCGCTTCCGCCTAACACGACTGGCGATTCACTCAAGAACGCCCGCATCGAGTTCGGGTACGGTGATGTGGTCCAGAATCTCGGCCAAGTGAACAACATGGAAATCAAAGGCCGCTTTCTTCGGATCGATTGCGAACGATTGAATTGAGACTGAGACTCGCCCGCCGAGGACAGCTCGGCGGGGTCCAACGTCGCTTGAGCTCAGCGACCCGCCAGCATCTGGGGCAGTCGTTGTACTGAGTGCCAAGGTAAAAGGTCAGCCATGTTGAGCGTGTCTTGACGAATCACTCGACCTTGACTCGCGAGGTGCGTGATTCGCGGCACACTTGAAATCTGATCGACTTGTGCTTTGCGTACGCCATTCTCAAAGTACTCAATCTGGCCGGAGCTCGTCTCTTCAATTGCCATCGTCTTCATGAGTCGGCCCGCTTTTCGGACTTCAATACGTGAAACTCTGAGTCCATCTCGCAAGCGATGCTCTACCACATAGCTCTGACCATCTTT
>CANHQR010000056.1 GCA_947462815.1 Pseudobdellovibrionaceae bacterium | reverse complement strand
GCAACGCGCGCGGCAAACTTGTGAAATTGGGTGAGTCTCTGAAGGAGTCTAAAGAGCGCAAGGATGAGGCGGATCAAAAAAAGAACCTCTCGAAGGAAGAGAAGGTTGCCGAGTACCTCAAGCGAGCTGAGATTCAAGAGGCGGCCAACGTTGCCGCTGATTTGTATGCACTCAAGTCAAAAATTGCTCTTAATTTGGTCAAGATTCCGGAGCCGCCGGCAACCACCGTGGCGAAGGCTCCCCGCAAGGGAACCGACGATCAGAAGGTGGAGCCCGTGGGGGCTTTGAAAAGAGATGAACCGGCCACGGCGAACTCGCCCTGATTGGATCGGGACGAGCTCGTCTTCGTAGGAAAAAAACGCCGCGCTTCCCGCGGAATTGGGGTGAGCTGATGAGCTTATCCTGACATGCAGGGAGGGCGGCGTTTTGACATATGAGCTTGCTTTGGCTAGGGCTAGGGGTCGATAGGTCGAAGTGTCGAAGAGCGCGAGCGGAGGAAATCATGGCGGGACGAACGAGTTCGAGTCGTGGCGTGGCGAAAACGGAGCGAGCGACAGTGCGCAAGGCCAAGGCTTTGTCAGGTGCTTCGATGAAAAAGGGCGCTCGCGTGAAGCCAGCGGCGCGAGATCGAGGGTTGACCTTGCTTCCGAAGGCCAAACTCTTGGAGATCATGGATTTGATGGTGAAGTCGCGTGTCCTCGAAGAGCGACTCATCAAAGTCTACAAGACGGGCGACGCGTTTTTTTGGATTGGTGGTCCTGGTGAAGAGGCTTTTGGTGTCTCTTTGGGATTGCACATCGACAAGGGCCAGGGCCCGGCTCACGACTTTTTGCATCTGCACTATCGCTGTACGCCCACGCTGATTGCGATGGGAATGCCGATGATTGATTCGTTGCGCTTGATTATGAATCGCGCGACCGACCCCTCCACCGGTGGGCGCAATTTTGCGAATCACTATTGCTTCCCTCAGTGGAATGTTGTGCCGGTGAGTTCGCCGATCGAGGTTCAGTACGGAATGGCCGTCGGCACAGGTTTGGCCCAGCGACGGCGGCGGATCGCGGGAGAGAAGTCAGGAGTGAGTATTATCACCGGTGGCGACGCGGGCACAGCCGAAGGCGATTTTGCATCCTGCTTGATTTGGTCGTCGCGACCCGGTGCTGAGCTGCCCATGTACATTACGGTGCAAAACAACAAGTGGGGAATCTCGACGTCCTTTGACGGCCAGCATGGGGAGAAGCATATCGCGGATCGAGGTAAGGCCTTTGGTATGCGCACGAGTGTGGTGAATGGCAACGACCCGGTCGAGGCCTATCTCGCGATCGAGCAGGATTTGACCTACATTCGCAAAACCGGCCGACCCGTTTTGACGGAGTTTATGGTATCGCGTTTGTACGGCCATTCGTCGGCCTCGGGTGCCAATCGCGAAGCCGGCGAGGATTGCGTCGAAGTTTTTGAGAAGCGCTTGGTGGATGCACGCATGATACCGCCCACACATGTCAAAGAGCTTTGGCAGAAGTACGACGATGAGTCTCGAGCGGCGGCGGAGCAAGTGCGATCCGAGCCGGTGCCCACTGGGGAGTCCGTGTGGGATCATGTTTACGTCGGCGGCGAAAACGGCGACTGGAGAAAGTTCTAATATGGCAAACATGGCACAAGCCATTCGCATGGCGCTCCATTACGGTGAGAAAAATTTAGGTGTGACGGATATTTTTGGTGAAGACGTCGGTGCGCCTTTGGGTGGTGTGTTCACGGCGACCCAAGGCTTGGAGACGGCATGGAATTCACCGCTCGACGAGCGTGGTATCATTTCGGCGGCCATTGGCCTGGGTCTAGCCGGTGATCGATGCGTGGCCGAAATTCAATTTGCCGACTACATCTTCAACACCATCGATTTGCTGAAAATCGCGGGCAACACACTTTGGGCCTCTAACGGTCAATACAACGTGCCGATTGTCGTCATGACACCCGTTGGTGCTGGAATTCGAGGTTCGATTTATCACTCCCACTCATTTGATGCTTGGGCGACGCGCTTGCCCGGCTGGAAGGTTGTCCTGCCTTCCACTCCCTTAGATGCCTACGGCCTCATGATTTCGGCGATTCAAGATCCAAACCCGGTGTTGTTTTTGAAACCGAAGGCTTTGATGCGGGTGCGCGGTGATGAATTGATTCCGGGCGAACCCGCGGATGAAAAAGAATTGAAGGCGATGATTGATGCCCCGATAGGCGATCGATCAAAGTGGAAGCCGCGCTGGCCCCATCTCACAGAGTTTGCGATCCCGCTAGGCAAAGGCAAATTTGTGCGTGAAGGCACTGACCTGACCGTTGTGTCGTATGGTCGAACTCTACCTCTTTGCGCGAAGGCGGCCGAGAAGATGGCGGCGCAGGGTGTGAGCGTCGAAGTGATCGATCTGCGGAGCTTGTATCCATATGACTGGAGCATGATTCGCGAGTCTGTGCAAAAGACCGGGCGCGTCTTGTTTGTGAATGAAGACACTGAGGTCACAAACTTTGGCGAGCACTTGGCCTATCGAGTGACGCAAGAGTTGTTTTACGAGCTCATGGCTCGGCCTAAAGTTCTTGCGGGAAAAAATCTCCCTGGCATTGGCTTGCATCCGCATCTTGAAGAAGCCAGCGTGCCGCATCTCGAGGACATCGAACACGCCATGGCCGAGGTGCTGGCCGAGGTTCCCTAATGACAGGACGAAAAGCGAAAGCGGCACCGGCCATTCAAGTTCAGGTTCCTGAGACCTTCGATCGCTATGATTATTATCGGCGCTCTGTACAGAGCGCTGAGGTGGATGTGCTCTTTATGCGCGACACCTATCGCGAGCTAAAGGGCAAGGAGCCAACGGTATTGCGTGAGGACTTTTGCGGGACATTTGCAATTTCCTGTGAGTGGGTAAAGCTCTCACCGCGCTATCGATCTTACGGAGTCGATGTGGACAGTGAGCCCATCCTATACGGGCTGACTCACTATGTGGACAAGCTTCCCAAAGCAGCGCGTGATCGCGTGAAGGTTCAGCAGGCCGACGTTTTAAATCCAGGCTTACCGAAAGCCGACATCGTCGCAGCGATGAACTTTTCGCACTATGTCTTCAAAGATCGCTCGATGATGAAGTCCTACTTTCACAACTGCCATTCGACTTTGAATCGAGGCGGTATTTTGTTGGTGGACTGCTTTGGTGGGCCTGCCTGCCAAAAATCCAATGTGGAAGAGACGGACCACAAGTCCCACGTCTACATCTGGGAGCAAGAGTCCTTCGATCCGGTCAGCAATGAAGCTGTCTACCATATTCACTTCAAGGTGAAAGACGCGTCAGGGCGTTGGAAGAGGCATAACCGAGCCTTCACTTATGATTGGCGAATGTGGTCGATCCCCGAGCTCCGCGAAATGATGCGAGAGACGGGTTTCCGAAAAACCCATGTCTTTTGGGAAGGCACCACTCGCAATGGCGAGGGAGATGGCGTCTTCACGCGCGTCGAACGCGGCGAGGAATGTGAAGCCTGGGTCGCCTACGTCGTCGGCGAAAAATGAAAACACCCTCGCGAGCTTCGGCCTCGCCGAAGGAAGTCTTGCGCGAAGTGAGATTGAACCCGACCAACGATGGTCCGCTGATCAAGGCGCGTCGACTCCTTGTTTTGACCGATTTGCACGGCAATCTTGAGGCGTTGAAGGCGTGCGAGAGTTTTGCTCGTGAGCAGCTGGGGTTGAGATTGGTCGATGGACCGTTGAATGCAGCTGGAGGCGATGAAGTTCCAGTTGTTGTAACAGGCGATTTCGTTAATCCGTTGCCTGACTCTGTGCAAATGTTGCGTTTGATTCGCGCGCGAGCTTGGACCTGTTTGAAGGGAAATCACGAAGATTACATTTCGGTTGTTCGCGATCGTCGATTCATGAGCGGCGTCGATCGGGGCTGGCGATTTTATCCCGTCGAGCTCGCAGCGAGAGCTTTTGAGAGCCAAGATCTCGATTGGATGGAGTCGCTTCCGGATTTGATTTCGGTTGATGATCTCTTGTTTTTCCATTGTGGCTTACACTCGAATCGACGCAGTGATTTTCGCGGATGGGCCGAGAGGCCCGAGGCGTTGGCAATTGGCGGGCATTGGCATCGGCCGCGCGGTCTTGTGTGGAGTGGAAGGCGAATTGTGTTTGGCGGGTCTTGTGGGATTCCGCTGCGTGAGGACGGCCGTGGGCCTCGGCCCGAGTTGACCTTGCTTGAGCGACACGCGGGCGAATGGCGAGCTCAGCATTTTGATGTGAGCTATGATCCATCGCCCGTGGTGAGCGTTTGGCGAGCTACGGGAGATCTGGAACGAGGTGGACCGACCGCGTGGGCGTTGGCGCAGGAGTTGATCACCGGCGAGCGGCGGCTGAGTCCGTTGATGAAGTGGTTAAGGTCTCGCTATCCGGGCTTTGAGAGTTGGGACGTCGAGCACGCGGCTCGAGTGTGTCGGGATGAGTGGGGCGTTTCACTTTGAGACGATGGTGAGTGACGGACTTCGTTTTAGTCCTCCGATGTGAGGCCTCGCGCCTCAGTTGGCTAAGCCACCGGCGGCTTTAAGCTCAGCCATTGTGAAGAGTGTACGCAGTTCGAGCTCAGCCTCTTTAAGTTTTTCGGTGCGTCCCTCACTGCGGTCGATCACGCCCAGCACGCTTTGAATGATCGCGCCATCGCTGCGCAGATCGCGTGCCGACAGAACCACCTGACCTCCGGTGGTGATCACATCTTCAATCAGTGTCACACGACGGCCGCGAATCTCTGGGCCTTCGGCGAAGCGGCAGGTGCCATAGTCTTTAGGAGTTTTACGGACGAACACGACGGGAATTCCCGTCAGGAGCGAAAGTGCTGTGGCAATTGGAATCCCTCCCATCTCGAGTCCGCCGAGAAGCTCAGTATCGGCGGGAAGCATGGGGCGCATGTGTTCGGCGATCGCGCGAAGCAATTTTGGATCGCTTTCGAATTGATATTTGTCGAAATACTCCGTTGAGGTTTGCCCACTTCGCAGTTTGAAGTGGCCGGTGCGGTGACTCACTCGGAAGACGGCCTGGGCCAATTCGCTCTTGTTCATATTGAAACCTCCTGAGATTCCGAGTGCCGCTTGGCGAAGGGTGAAAAGCCGTTCCGAGACCCTGGGCATTTTGACCCCGTGGGGTTGGCACATGGAATGCTCTCATGGGGAAGCGGAAGAGTCACTGGGTTGAGCTGTGGCCTCAGGTTGGGTTTGTAGGCGGGCTCATTTAGGTTCTGCGCCATGTGCCTGGAGAAGTGAGGAGCGAAATGTCACTGGACCGCGAGTCGCCGAAACACGGGCGAACTCAAAGTGAGGGAGATGCTGAGTCGTCGCTTGTGAGCGATGCGGCGGCTCGACCTGATCAGAGGCATTTGGCAGCGAGAGGCGCTCCGCGTCGCGAAGGGCGCGAGTTAGATCGGAGCGCTCTGGAGGCCCTTAAGCTCTTTGTGATTTTGGTAGGCCTGACAACCGCCATGGCCCTCTTGGCGCGTTGGTTGGTGTAGGGTCATCCCATCAGTTCGCGGTGTGATCCTAAGCCTTCGCGTTCCGAAGCTCAATTTCTGTCGCCCGAGGTAGCATCCAGTTGGTCAGGTTGCTTAGGTTGCTTAAGCCTATTGAAAATGCGATGCCCATCCCGTGGAAGTGTCTGAATCTCGATTTCATTTTCCCTTCACGGTGGAGTTGAGTCCCCGTGTTGATCCGCTCGCAGATGACTTCTGGTGTTCAGGGGAGCATCGAGCGCAAGCTGTCTTTGTGCCAGATCATGGGAGGGACCGCGACTGGATGGCCTGGTGGAACGCCATTCAATCCGCCCAGCGGCTTCGCGGTATCGCCCACGTTCCGCACCTTATCGCGCAGAGCGAGGTCGAAGCGGGGCTAAGTGGCGTGGAGATGCGCGCCGCTTTGGTGATTCGCGGCGATCTCAACCCCTCACTTTACGATGGTCTGAGTTGGTTCAAGCGAGTTCGCGATCATTTCCCGCAGACCGAGTTCTACGTCGCGGCCTATCCTGACCCGCATCCCCGCGCCGAATCGGCTGCGGAGGATCTCGAAAATTTGCTGAGAAAGCTCCAGGCTGGAGCTCATACGGCGATCACGCAGTTTTGCTTTGATTCGCGGCGCCTCGAAGCCTTCGTCTTGGCTTTGGAGGCTCACGGAATTTCGCGAGCTCGCATTCGACCGGGATTTCGATTGCCGCCCGCAAGTGAGGAAAACTGTTTTGGTGTTCCTTTGCCTCGGGAGTTCGAAGGCCGATCTCTCGAAAACCGAGAGGCGGCGCTGCTTCAGCTCTTGATCGATGCCGCAGGCTTCTGGGGTCCTGAGTTTCGCCCGCACTTCTTTGTGATGCAGGATGCGGCCAGTTGGCGCCGTGTGCTCAGGGCTTGGCCGTCGAACTCACAAGCCAATCGAGGAACTCCGGATTCACTTGCGGACTCCAGCGCGCCAGACAAGGTGTGTTGTAAGGATGAGCGGAGCGGATAAAGGCTTCGAGTTGTTCGATCTGGGAGCTTGTGGTCTTAAAGAGGCCGACGTGTTCGTTGGTCGACTCGAGCTTTCCTTGCCACTTGTAGATCGAACGATGTACGGGGAAGAGATTCAGGCAAGCGGCAAGGCCCTTCTCGACGGCTTCGCGTCCAAGGGCCTCCGCCAGAGCAGCTTCCGGAAAAGTGACGTAGAGAAAAATCGCGCTCACTTCGCCTCGGAGTCTTTGAAAACGCGGCTGCCCACAGATTTCTTCTGGCCTTGGTACTTTCCTCGATAGGGATTGTCCGCCGCTTGATCCATCTTGCAGAACACCAGCTGGCAAATACGGCGGCCCGCGGTCAGCGTGATCGGCAGCGAATTGGCGTTGTAAAGTTCGAGAGTGATGTTGCCTTCAAAACCTGGGTCGACCCAGCCCGCATTTTGAATGAATAGCCCCAAGCGGCCAATCGACGAGCGGCCCTCCACGAAGGCGGTGAGATCATCTGGCAACTTGACCCATTCCATGGTGGTGGCGAGCAGGAAGGAGTGCGGGGGGATCGTGATCGTGTCGCCTTCGAACTCGCGGTACTTCACCTCAGAGTCCATATCGATGGACTTCATGTTGAAGTCCTCAACCATGAGAAAGTGAGTGCCGAGGCGACAGTCGATGGACGCGGGCTGCACGCTTTCTTCGGTCAGAGGTTCGCACACTAATTTACCGGTCTTCAGCCATGCTTTGAGAGTTGCATCAGATAGAATCATGGCGAGGGTTTACCCGTTGCCGTGAGTAAAGGGGAAGACTTTTGCGCCGCGAAGTAGGGCGCCATGGGGTGAAATCGACATCGTTGAGGCGCAATTCGGGTCCAGCGGGGTTTTAGAGTGGCGATTCCTGTGCTTCTTCGCTATCTCGTCGTCGAAAGACGAGGAGGTCGAAGATGCTCGTGAATTCAGTGTGGTCAAAGTGGATCGTTGTGATGATGGCAGTTTTGGCGGCGGAGGGGGCGTTAGCCTGTGCACAGCCGGAAGCTCAGTTCCGAGGACGTGTGAAGGCGTTCGAGGTCGGCAGCGACGGTTTTTGTCGATTCCGTCTGGCTTTGAGCTTTCAATGGGGCGATGACTATGTGTCGTCGCAAGTTTGTCCCTTGGATCTGGATGAAGCTTTAGTACGGTCGATTCGCGTCACCAGCTGCGAAGGCTGGCGTGAGGGAGATGCGGTGTCAGGCTATTTGGTATGGCCGCGTGAGAGCGAAGATCTCGTGCTCGAATGAGAAGCGCGGCCGAGGCTCTTGGAGAATAAAAAAAGCCCCGAGTGAACCCGGGGCTTTTTCGTCGGCAATCGCTTGGCGGCTTAGCCTTTGGACTCGGCGGCGCGCTTTTCCAAGTACTTCTTGTGAAGTTCTTCTTGGATGTTGCGCGGAACCGGCGCGTAACGAGCAAATTCCATCGTGAATTCACCCTTACCCTGAGTCGAGGAGCGAAGATCCGTCGAGTAGCCGAACATTTCCGTCAGCGGCACTTCGGCCGTGATCGTGACGTTGCCCTCAATGGTCTGAGTACCTTGAATGATACCGCGGCGCTGGTTGATGCCGCCCATAACCGCACCCTGATATTCTTCGGGTGCTGTTGTCTCGAGCTTCATGATCGGTTCAAGAGCGACGGGCTGAGCCTTCATGTAGACTTCGCGAAGAGCCGCCATCGAAGCGATTTTGAACGCGAGGTACGAAGAGTCGACGTCGTGGTACTGGCCGTCTTTGAGTGTGACCTTCATACCGACGATCGGGAAGCCGATCAGCGGACCTTTCGCCATCTGCTCTTGGAAACCTTCGTCCACAGCGGGAATGAATTCGCGGGGGATCCGGCCGCCCACGACGTCGTCCACGAACTCATAGGCCTTCGGATCTTTACCTTCTTCAACCTGAAGCGGCTCGATCGTACCCACGACTTTCGCGTACTGACCCGAACCACCTGTCTGCTTCTTGTGCGTGTAATCGAAGTCTGTCGCGGCGCCGATGGTTTCGCGATAGGCAACTTGCGGCTTACCCGCGATCACTTCGCAATTGAACTCGCGCTTCATACGCTCGATGTAAATTTCGAGGTGGAGCTCGCCCATACCGGAAATGATGGTTTCGTTGGACTCTTCGTCGCGATGCACGCGGAAAGTCGGGTCTTCTTTGCGGAACTTCTGCAAAGCTTTGGAGAAGTTGTTGGCGGCTTCTTTCGACTTCGGCGCGACCGCCAGCGAGATCACCGCGTCGGGAACGAACATCGAGCTCATGGCAACGTTGAGGTTGCCGTCGGTGAAGGTATCACCCGAAGAGCAATCCACGCCGAAGAGGGCCACGATATCACCGGCCGATGCCTCTTCGATATCTACCATGTCCGATGCGTGCATGCGCACCATGCGCGGCACTTTCACTTTGCGTTGGTTCGCTGAGTTGACGATGAAGTCGCCCTTTTTCATCGTGCCCTGATAAACCCGCATATAGGTGAGCTGACCATAGCGCCCGTCGTCGAGTTTGAACGCGTACGCAATCAGCGGCGACTTCGGATCGACCTTGATCACGAACTTTTCTTCGTCTTTGTCGAGGTCGAGACCGGTGTTTTCTTTTTCGGTCGGGTTGGGGAGGTAAGCCGCAACCGCATCGAGGAGCTTCTGAACACCCCGGTTTTTGAAAGCCGAGCCGCAGCAAACGGGGACGAACTTCAGCGCGATGGTCGCCTTGCGGATCGCCGCCACGATCTCGTCGTTCGTCGGCTCTTCTTCCATCAAGAACTTTTCGCCGATGCCGTCGTCGACATCGGCAAGTTTCGCGATCAGTTCTTGGCGGTATTCTTTGGCCTGCTCGACCATATCGGCCGGAATGTCTTTTTCAATGACGTTTTCACCATTTGCGCCTTCGTTGAAGTAGGCCTTCATGGTGACCAGATCCACGACGCCGGCGTGCTTTTCTTCCAAGCCGATCGGCAACTGAATCATCACAGCGTTCAGTCGCAGCTTGTCGCGCAAGCCTTCGCACACTCGGAAGGGGTTGGCGCCCGAGCGGTCGAGCTTGTTGATGAAGGCAATACGCGGAACGCTATAACGCTTCATCTGACGGTCAACGGTGATCGACTGCGACTGAACGCCGGCGACACCGCAAAGCACGAGGATCGCGCCGTCGAGAACTCGCAAGCTTCGCTCCACCTCGATGGTGAAGTCGACGTGCCCGGGGGTGTCGATCAGGTTGAAGGTGATATCTTTCCAGGTGCCGTAAGTTGCGGCCGACTGGATGGTGATACCCTTTTCGCGTTCGAGATCCATGGAGTCCATAGTGGCGCCGACGCCGTCCTTACCGCGAACTTCGTGAATCGCGTGAATGCGGCCGGTGTAGAAGAGGATGCGCTCTGAAAGCGTCGTTTTTCCTGAGTCGATGTGCGCCGAAATACCGAAGTTTCGGACCTTTTCGAGAACCCACTGTTGGTTGGCCATGAATCTCCTCTCTCGCGCCCCGCAGGCAAAAGCGTTGCCCCGGGCGATGTGGCCTCGGAATTTTATATAAATGTTCCGAATGAGCCAAATTCTGTAACACCTCCCTGCACCCGCGTCTAGCCTCCGCTCAGCGATTGCTTAAACCTTGTTCGGGGGATGAAATGAGAACATGTTTTCACCCCACGAATCAGCCGAGGCCTGGATGAGAAGGGCGACCGAGGTCCGGGAGCGGCTTTTCGGTTTTTCCTCATGGCGAGGTGAACAAGAGGTGGCGCTTCGGGCTTTGGCAGCCGGTCGCGACGTTTTGGTGGTGATGCCGACGGGTTCGGGGAAGAGCCTCATTTATCAAGCGGCGGCGCGGGTTGTGGCCTCGGGGGGAGGGGGCGGCTTGACCGTCGTGGTGTCGCCGTTGATCGCCCTGATGCAGGATCAGCGGGCCGCGGCGCGACGCGTCGGACTGAGGGCCGAGGTCATCAATTCGTCATTGCCGCGGGCCGAGCGCGAACGGGTTTTGGCGGACGTGGCCTCCGGGAAGGTCGAACTTCTCTACGCAACGCCCGAGCGCTTTCGGCAGCCTGAGTTTGAGACGGCCTTGGCCGCCGGCGGTGGAGTACGCCTTTTAGCTGTCGATGAAGCGCATTGTATTTCCACATGGGGCCACGATTTTCGTTTGGATTACTCGAGACTTGGGGAAATTCGCACCCGTTTGGGACGCCCGGTTTGTGTGGCACTGACGGCGACCGCCACGCTCGACACGCAAAATGATATTGTGGATCAGCTCGGGATGAAGGATGCGGAGCGCGCCATCGCGAGTGTGTGGCGTGGAAACTTGGCGATCTCCGTTCATGATGTGCATGGGTTGGACGAGAAGCTCAGGCGCTTTGTTTTCCATCGGCATGCGAGGCCCGGCGCGGCGATTGTGTATTTTGCGTTGGTGCAGAACCTCGAAAAGTTTGCGAACGAAGCCGCGCGTTTTGGTGAGGTGCTTTTGTATCACGGGCAGTTGCCGGATCGCGTGCGGCGTCGGTCGTTGGAACGATTCTTGGCCGGAGATGTGGAGGTCATGTTGGCCACGCCTGCGTTTGGGTTGGGCATCGACAAGCCCGATGTGCGTCTCGTGATGCATGCGGAGATGCCGGGCTCGATGGAGGCCTACTATCAGGAATTCGGACGCGCCGGGCGCGATGGTGATGAGGCGGATGTGGTGGCGCTGTTTGATCAGGACGATGTGAGCATTCAGCGAGACTTTATGAAGTGGTCCTCGCCGGAACCCTCGTTTGTCGCGAGCGTCCATCGCTTGATTGAGCGAAACGAACTCCGCGCGCGGCAAGAGGGCTATGATTTTTTGCGTTCGCAAATGAACTTTTTTAATCGCCGAGATTTTCGGGTCGAGACCTCCGTTGCACTTTTGGAACGCTGGGGAGTTTTAGAGGGTCTGCGGCCTCGTGATTGGCGAATCGTCGGGGAGATCCCGCGCGAGTATCTCGATGAAACCCGAGATCGAGAAGCGCGAGCCCGGCGAGAACGAAAGCTCTTGCAATTGGAGAGCTACATGGCGGATTCGCCGGGAGAATGTCGTTGGCTCTCCGTGGCGCGTGAGTTTGGTGAAAGCCGACGCGAAGCTTGTGGGGTGTGCGATGCCTGCGTCGCGATTTCCTAATCCGCGCGAGACCACCGCCGAGGGCGTGGTGGCGATCGGCGGTGACCTGCAGGTTGAGACGCTCATCGATGCCTACACACATGGGATTTTTCCGTGGCCTCAGGAGGGCTATCCGCTGCTTTGGTTTTCGCCTGAAGAGCGAGGTGTGATTGATCTTCGCGGCGAGCTGCAGGCACCGGAGCGCTTTCGGCGCACCTGGAAACGAGCTGTGCTGAGCGGTGAGGTGCGGATCCTCGTGAATTCGGCGTTTCGCGAAGTGATGGAATCCTGTCGGGATGCCCAGCGACCCGGGCAAGTCGGGACTTGGATCTTACCGCCGATGCTTCCGGCTTATTTGCGTTTGCATGAGCGGGGAGCAGCCCATTCAATTGAGGCGTGGCGAGATGATCGACTGATCGGCGGCGTCTACGGCGTTTGGGTTGATGGGGTCTTCAGTGGTGAAAGCATGTTTCATCGTGAGCGCGATGCGGGAAAGCTGGCGCTCTGGGCGCTCCTCCTTCATCTGCGTGCCGCCGGCTGTGCCTTTATGGATGTGCAGATGGTGACTCCTGTGGTCGAGAGTTTTGGTGGAGTCTTGTGGCCGCGTGAGAAATACTTGACGGAATTGGCGATGGCGCAAAGAGCTTGGCGGGAAGGGAACGTTCGATGCGAGTGGAAGAAGGGTGCCTGGTTACCCTCAGCTACAAATTGATGACTCGATCTTCAAGCGGCGAAGTGGCTTTGCTGGAGGAACGGACGCCGGAGTATCCATTTGAGTTCGTGTTTGGCAAAGGTCAGACCCTGCCGGCGATTGAGGCTGTGATTCTGGGAAAGACCCCAGGCTTTCAGGCTTCGATTGGTGTGGATCCGGCTCAAGCCTACGGCGAGTTCGATAATGAATTGGTGGCCGAGGTGCAGCTGGAGCAGTTCGCGAACACTTCGGCGGGTGCGGATGTGCAAGTCGGTATGCAGTTTTCAACTCGCGGTCCCGAGGGCGAAGAGATCACCGTGCGCGTGATTGAAGTTCGACCGGAAGATGGTGTCGCGGTGGTCGATGGCAATCATCCCCTCGCGGGGCTCGCCTTGGATATCGATTTGCACATTCTCGATGTCCGTGCGGCGGGGGAGCCGGGGTCTTCGGACGTTTCCTCTGACGAACCTCCTCAAGATGAAGATGGGAATCCCGTCTTGCATTGAGGTGACCGAGAGTTCCGCCGGGGGCTCGCTTGAAAATGACGGAGACTATGTCCTCACGTCTCGACGTTCTCAAGAAGAGCTTGAGGTGGGCCTGATATTAAGTATTTCATCGAGAACCCGAGGGGTGTGTCACCGCCACATGCTTTCCTTGCTCAGCACGCCTTTGATCGGCAGCTTTGCGCGGATGCTCGTGACTGAGAGATCGCTTGGGTTTTAGCGGCTCAAGAACTTCAGCCAGCGACGTCCAAGCTGGCTGGGAATTTCCGCGAGATCGGCACTTCGGTCCCACAATTGTCGAAGATTCTCGAGATCTTCAAAGGGGTCGTGTCCCTCTTCGATGTGACCAGCTGGGCGATGCACGCGAAGGCCGATTTCTCTTGAATCTGTCACAACGCCAATCGGGCGCACATGCCACTCGCTGAGTGTGGCGATGTGCTCTTGAGCTTGGTCCGGGGCGATCGCAAACAGAAGCTCATACTCATCGCCGGCCTGTTTGTGGCGGAAAATTTCTTTTTCGCTCAGGTCGGCGACAGCGGGATGGCGGTGAATCTTTGTCGCATCGACAGTGATCTGCACACCCGAGGCCTGAGCCATTCGGTGGAGGTCCCGCAGAATGCCATCGCTGATGTCCATGCAGGCTCGCGGTGTAATTTTCGATGCGGACATAGCGCGCTGGAGATCTGTGCGCGGATGCGGGCGACGATAGTGTTCGATCGCGTTTTGATGCTCAGGCTTCAGGTTTGAGAGATTGAAGTGCGGGGCTTGATCAGGCTGTTCGCGATAGAGCTGCTCGAGCAGATGAAGCCCGCGGAGGCCTCGACCGAGTGAGCCGCTGACAAAGATCAAATCGCCCACCTGAGCTTGGCTGCGGAGCCAGGGGGAGCCTTGGGCGGGGAGTTCGCCATAGGCGGTGACATCAATGCAAAGTGGACCGCGCGTGCGGGTCAAGTCGCCTCCGGCGATGTCGACGTTCTCCATGCGAGCGAGATTGTGCGCGCCTCGAAAAAAATCCCGGAGAAAGTTTTGGCATTTTTCGTAGGACCAGGCTTCGGGGACGGCGACAGATAGGGTCACAGCCACGCTCACTCCGCCCATCGCCACGATGTCGCTCATCGGCCTCGCAAGGGCTTTGTAGCCAATGTCTTCGGCCGGTGAGAGGTGCAGTTCGAAGTGGCGATGCTCCACGCAAAGATCTGAGGCGAGGAGGACGGGTCGCCCTGAGGGTATCAGCACAGCCGCATCGTCGCCGATCCCCACCGCGAGGCGAGGCGGTCGCACACGCGGCAGCGGCGCCAGCACGTCGCTGAGCAAAGAATCTTCCAGCTGGGCTCCGCGAAATAGACGCGCTTGCCACGCAACATCTTGAAGATCACGAACAAATTCAGTGAGTGCGTTGGCTTTCTCGGCGGCTGACTGGGGGAGAGGGGAGCTTTGAGACATCATGTCACTTCATCCTCGGTGCAGGTCCGACTTGGGTCAATATTTGTTGGAACGAAGGGGGCGGAGAAGCTCGGCGAGCCTTTCGCGTTGACGGTGTGAGCTGTGCTGCGTAAGTGGGAAGACATGATGAACTTGCGCGAAGGTGAGTTGAGATTGGGAGCGGAGCCGTTAGTGGCCCTGCAGGCGTGGTTGAATGAAGCGATTCAGGCGGGGCTACCTGAGCCCACCGCCATGAATCTGGCGAGCGTCGATCGCGATGGGCAACCGAGCTCGCGCATTGTTTTACTCAAGGGCATCGGCGCAGGGCCGAGTGGGGTCGAAGCGGGGCTCGAGTTTTACACCAACTATGAGTCGCGCAAGTCCCAGCAGTTGGCGGCGTCGCCGCGTGCGGCGCTTTGTTTTCATTGGGTGGCCATGCGTCGTCAGATTCGGATCGAAGGTGTGGTGGAAAAGCTGACACCCGCCGAGAACGAGGCTTACTTTCAAACTCGCCCGAGAGAATCGCGGCTCGGAGCGTGGTCATCGCCGCAAAGTCGCGAGGTCGCGAGTCGAGAAGAGTTACTCGCGAAGGTCAGTGAGATCGAGGCGCGCTTCGGCGCCACGGGGCCTGTGCCTTGTCCGTCGCACTGGGGGGGCTGGCGACTTCGTCCGCATCGTGTGGAGTTTTGGGAAGAACGTCCGTTTCGCCTGCATGAGCGCGTGCTGTTTGTGCGCCGGGGCGAACAGTGGGTCAGCTCAAGGCTGGCACCTTAATCCTCATAAGCTGGGCCCTTTGATTGTGCTCGAGATGCTTGAATCACAAGTGATTTTATTCGGTTAGGCTGCTTTTTGGTGGGCTCGAAAATGCGTCGGAGCGGCAGGGACTATGGCCAGGCGTTTGGCTGAGCCCAATCAAGTGGCCCACTTCTTAAGCCTCAGGATTGTCCTGGATTCCGGGAATCGACTCAGCCAGGGGGCCAAGCAAGGACTCGGCCGCCGAGTATGTGAAAGTGCAGATGAAACACGGTCTGTCCGCCTTCGACATTCGTGTTGGTGACCACGCGAAATCCTGACTCCTTGATTCCGAGCTGCGCGGCCAGCTTGGGGATGACCGTCATCATGTGGCCGAGCAGGCTGGCGTCAGCGGCTGTGACCTCGGCCATGGAACGGATGGGCTTCTTCGGAATCAGAAGCACATGCACGGGGGCTTGCGGCGAGATGTCGTGAAACGCGAGGCAGTGTTCGTCTTCGTAAGCGATTCGCGCTGGGATTTCCTTACGAATGATTTTGCCAAAGATCGTATCCAGTGAATTTCCGCTCATAGTCGAAGGATTTCGCAAAGCCGCGATGATAAGCAAGCACAATCCAACGGGTTGGGCATCGTCTGATGGCTTTGGGCGATCAGCGCGACATATTGGATGGTGTCCGGTGGCTCTTTTGAGCTGCGGGTTCACGCGATGATTGAGGCGTCACTTTTCCTGTCACGTTCATGGATGTCGGTCTATGGGATGTCGATCTCTTGGATGTCGTTCTATTGGAAGTCGAGTTCAGAGCGCGCGCGGATCGCTGAGTGCTCGTCGGTAAAATTTGGGCCAGCGAGGGAGAAAGATCGGCGTTCATGTGGCGGACCTGCTCGAGGCTGTGGTCGAGACTCGAGAGTCGAGGATCATCGTCGAGGCCGGTGTTGGCCATATGCTGGCGAAGTCCTTTCAAGCGGCGTGCGTAGTCTTGAGCCGCGACGGCCATCGAGGCGCGGCGATCTGGAGCGAGACGATTGACCCAAGCGAGCCAGAGGTCAGTTCGACGCACTTCCAGTTCGACGGCCGCGGCCGTGATGGCGGCAAAGTCGTGCTGGAGGGCCCCTTTTACACCGATGTCTTGGCTCGCAACGAGGGCACCTTCGCCGGACGACGTCGCGCTCAATTGCGGACGCGTCTGTTCGATGTGCGACTCGAGCGTCGGATAGGTGCGAGACCAAAACTTTTGGAGGAGAGCTGCGGCGAGTTTGGGGTCGCGATTGAGGTTCGCATCGACTTCCATGAGCTGCAGTTTAGATTCTTCGATGAGAGCGAGGACTTCGGCGTGGTGAGCCAGGTATTCTATGTGATCTTTGTGCTGCCGTGTGGCCTCGTCGATGTGGCGACCCGAAGCGCGACTTCGATTCGCGAATTCGGCAACCTGACGGTATTCTCGGGAGATGTCGAGCCAGACCTGCGCCGGCAGTTGCACGGCCTGTTGTTGTTCGACCTGCATATTTTCTTGCGTGGCGGGCTGGCGATCGCTCATGTGGCGACGAAGGAGACTTTGCACTTTCACATGCGTACCTTCGATTCGTGCGAGGAACTCGAGCCGATCGAGGCCCTGGGGAGCGAGAACGAGCGCGAAAGCTGTCATCGCGGCGACACCCACGCCTGTGAAGCTATGCAGATAGGCGGCTTCCCAGCGAGGGCCAACGCCGTATTCAATCTTGAGCGCGAGTCGCGCAAACAGGAGGCCGAGAGCACTCGACAAGACGAGCAGGCCTTCATGGGCATCTTGCAAATCGAGGCCAGAGGTCTGATCCAGAGTTTGCGAAGTGGCGCGAGCCACAGCCAGCCAGATCAAAGCCACAGTGCCGATGGACCACGCAATCGGCAAGGAGCGATCGCGTTCCCGAGATTGCGCGTGAAAGGTGACCCAAGCTGCGGCGAGGCCCATTCCCACCAGCCATTCGAGCGAACCGAAGCGAAGTCCTGCGGGCTCGGCCAAAACGAAAGTGAGTTCTGTGAGCAGGAGAATACTCGCGGCGATCGAAAGGAAGGCAAAGAGACTGAGGCCCCAGGTGAGCGCGATCCCGAAACCCGCGACCGCGATGCCAGCCGCAACGGCATGCATGCGACGAGACTCCACCGCTGCCGTGGTGACGATGCGCTCGCGTTCGCTTTGTGTGACGGCCGGTGCATAGTTCGCACCGGATTTATAAAGCTCGAGTTTTGAGGTGATGGGGCCGCGCGCGAAAGTGGCCGACATGAGCGTTATGCCCAACAGGAGAGGCACAGCCAGATTGGCCGCGATGACCCATGATTTTGCGCCTCGTTCGCGTGCTGAAGCGGCAAAGAGATCGAGGGCGAGCATGCTCATCATCAACAAGGAGAGAGCGGCGAAAATGAGCAGGGAGGAGTTCGAACTCATCTCGGCGAGATTGAAATTCTCAATTTGAGTCATTCGCCGAACCCCTTGCCTCGCGCTGATTGATGACCTGATCGACGAGGCTTGTGTCTGTTTCGATTTGCCTTCGATTCGCAGCGAAGTGTTCACGTTCCGTGCGGCAATCTTGGACTTCTTGATGAACTTTTCGGCTGCTGGACGGAGGTCCTGGAGGGCCTGTCTTTGAAATTCACAATTTCGGGCGGATTTTGAAACACCGCCGATGGAGTGAGGTGGCAATTCCCAAAGTTTTGTCGAACTTATAGCGAACCAATTTGAGATCGAGGATTTTGCGCGGCGTCTGGCTTGAATTCATGCAGCCGCATTGTTAGGCAGGCACCTCATTCAGTGAGCAGAGGGCCCGGACGGCGGCTCGCTTTGAGGAGGCCAAGATGTCGAAGAAAATTTGGGGCGCGCGGGTGTGGATTTGGGCCTGCGTTGCGGTGTTGGCCGTAAGTGTGGCGTTGAGCGGTCGAGGACAGGCTGGAGAGAGTACGCCCTGCCTTTCGGAGTCCGAAGCGCGCGCGACCTTCAAGGGCCACATCGATGATCTGCTTCAGCAGGTCAATGAGCAGTGGGGGATTGGCGTTTGTCAGTCTGAAGATGAGGATGGAACGCTGTGGGATGATGAAGTTTGCGTTCAGCGAGCGGAAGTCGAAGCGGCTGGCGAGAACTTGCATTGGCAAGCGGCGGAGCAGAACTACACGTCGACCGCATTTTTAAATTGGTATTGTGCGCCTGCGGCCGAATGCTGGCTGTACGCTGCGATGTCTTGTGCGGGCGAAGTGGAGCTTCAGTACGGCGGCGAAGATTGAGGGAGCTTGGTTGAGAGCCGATGGGTCGAGACTCCGCAAAGGGCTCGCCGCAAGGCGGCCCTTTTGTTTTTTTGCTGGGGGCAAGAGTGGGATTGAAAAGTGGTTTGCAGATCGGGGTCATGACCTTGGTGTTGGGAGCCTTGCCGGCCCGCGCTCAGTTCAATGATCCCATCACTCTGCAAATGCAGCGCTATGATGTCGAAGGTAACACCAGCCTGGATGCCGTCATCGGTGCGCCGCCGATTCGAATTGGCGATTTGTTTTGGACGAATGCGATCACGCATCGCCGGCCCCTCGTTGAGATTCAAGGTGAAGTGGACTCCCGAGTCCTGCAGCGAACGTCGAAGGTGACTCCCACCAACACGTCGTGGACCGGAGTATTTCGCTACAAGTGGAATGATCGATGGACGACGTCGAGCTTGATCACGCTGGCGGAGCGGAGTTTGAGTCGAAGCTTGGTGTTCCGTCGCGAGGCGCGCTTCGCCACGGGTTTTCTGAACTTCACGCATCCTTTGGGTGAAAGTGGTGAGTGGCGTTGGTCTTGGGGTATTGGAGTTTTGGATGCATCGGCGGGCATTCCTTTTGTTCCCGGTTTGGGCTTGGAGTGGGAGACGCCCACGAAGACACAATTTTTGCGTTTAGGATTTCCGGCGATCATCTACGCCTTCACTTCGCAGCCTGAGCAGTGGCGGGCCGGTGTGCAGCTCCAATACGAAGGGGCCACGTATCACATCGGTGAAGAGTGGGATGAGTTGCGGTCTTTAGGTGTATCGTACTTGGCGATGCAGCGACTCATTGCCGCGGGATTTTATCGACGTCACGTGGGCGGCGGGACTTGGATCACGGCGACTCTCGGGGCTACGCACTGGTCGTCGCTGCGTTTGTTGGATTCGGGTTTCGATGAGCGTTCGCTGGTCGGGCGTCCGCGAGGACCCTATGTGTCCGTGACTCTCGCGCAGCGTTTTGGGAACTGATGAGATCATGAATTTGGCGATCCCGGCACGACTCGAACGTGCGACCCTCTGCTTAGAAGGCAGATGCTCTATCCAGCTGAGCTACGGGACCGTTGTGTTTGACGTTAGCTGAAGTTTGACGGGTTGGGAAGAGTTGGGGTGAAAGGCCGTTGGCCTCGTGCAAAAAAAGAGGCGGTGATGTTTCACCGCCCCCTGGGTTCTCACTTGGGTTTTAACGGAGGACTCAAGTGAACTTCATTTTGGTAAGTAGCGGACTTCGACTCGCGCGCCGGCCGGTGGTGGCGAGTTGAAGATGAGAAGCTTACCCTCGATCCTCCATGAGAGCGGGACGCTAGGGGTCACGAACACTTGGACGCTGCCAGGTTGTGGCTCCGCGCCGAGTTCAAAACTCGAGACGAGTTTGCGAACGTCTCGCGAAATCGAAGCGAGGTTTTTGCCGTAATCGGAGGCGCAGATGGAGTAGGTTCGGCCACCGGTCAGTTTGGCCAAGGAATCTACGGCCAGTCCGTAATCGCCGGCGAGACCGCTGCGGCTTTGGCGGCGCTGCTCGGCGCGACAACGATTGTCGTTGGGGAGCACGATGATTCCATGAGCCATGAAACGCTTGGTGTCGGAGAAGTAGGCCTTAAAACGGTTCACGACATCTTGGGGGCGCGTGGCATTGGGATTTTTGCCATCGGAGAGCTCGTCCTCATCGCTCAACACCACCATCACAAAGTCGACGCCGTCGCGGAAGAAGCCGGCGTTCGAAGTGAAACGTTGATCCATCGCAAGCATGGAGGCGCGCAATGGTTCTTCATCCGGCGTTGGACAGCCTTTAGGTCTGTTGTAACAGTCGATGGTTTCTTCACGCTGCACGGTTTTGCGGAAGAGAGTATCGGCGTCGCTGAATTGGGGTGTCAGGATTTTCGAAGTCGATCCTGACAGGGTGAGCAGTTGACCGTTCGTTGAAAATGGTGAGCGCGCACCGCTGAGGTCGGTTGTCGTGATACCGATTTGCCAGTCGAGATCGCTAATCGCTGAGATGAAGCTATCGAAGCGTTCGCCCATTTTGCGTTGCTCTTGATCCATCGATGCCGAGTTATCAGTGATCACAAGAATGTCGACTTTGCCCGCGTTGGAATCTTGGGCGAAGGACTCGGTCACGCGACGATCTGGCGTCGGCGCAGGAGTCGGCACAGGAGTCGGCACAGGTGTC